>NZ_DGUZ01000017.1:0-300000 GCF_002394865.1 Fibrobacter sp. UBA4297
TGACTACTGACTATTGACCAACGTCAAACACTAGTGGTCGTACGTGCTAGAGCGTGCGGAACTCGGTGCCGGAGATCCACCATAGCGGTCGCCTTCAATCTTGTCAAGGACCTTTTCTGCTTCATAGCCCTTCAGACGGGCTTGTTCCGGATACTTCCAGAACAAGCGGGTGATGAGCTTGCCTTCGACCGTGTAGTATTCCCAGACCATGCCGTCGGCGGTTTCGTGATCGGGAGGTCCCCACAGGAGGTTCACCATGTCGGTCGTCATGCCTTCTTCGATGTAACCCTGCTTGAAGGTGTTCTGCAAGTGCTTGTCGATGCCCATGCTTTCCTTGGAAATGAAGTACTCGCGTTCGTATTCGTTCTGGCCGACGCCGCGTTCAATCAGCACGGGCGACGAATACTTGCTATTCGTACATCCAAAGAGCATGAGTGCACCAAAGGAAAGTGCGCACAGATGGGAAAATTTCATTGGATCTCCTTGTATTTGATGACCACAAAATAAGAATTTATTGCGCAAGTAGCTAAATAATTTTTAGATTTTACACTGAAATGAATAAGATTAGCGCTTTGTTTAAATTTATTTTACTTAATATCGCGATTTGGGGCTCCGTGAGTATGGCTGCGATGGGGGTGGACCAGTCTAATCTGGTCGGACTTCGCTATGGCCCGAATCTTTCGTGGGGCGGCATGATGAATATGCCGATTGTCTGGGGACAGTGGGTGCCGCAGGCTACGATGGGTATGCGCTATACATGGCTCGAGCCTCTTGGACCGCTGAATTACGGTGCCCCGCTTGGCTTTGCTTCGGCATACCTCAAGATGGATGCTTCTGTCGAAGTGTCTCCGTTCTATGGTGGTTTCCGCGCGGGGATGGGACTTCGTCCGTTCAAGGTGAATCCGCAAATTGAATTCAATTTTGTTTATGAAAGTTACTTCTATTTCAACTCCAACTTGGAAATGGTCAATACCGATGTGAAGGGCAAGGGCTATATTGCTGAAACTTGGAATTCCGACTACATTTTTGACAATGTGGGGCGCTCGTCCATGTCGGGTTTTGACTATGCGCAGCTTTTTGACATGAGCATTGATTTCAGTTATTCTTTGCCGCATGGAGGTGTAATTGGTTTGGGCGCCCATTACGTGCTGTCTGACATCAGTACGGATTTCGAAGGTAAAAGCTATGACTATGAGCGAAATATCCCCGTGTTCAGCCGCGATTACATCATTGAACTCCAGAGTTTTGGGCGCTTCCCGGTGACGGACTTTGTGTCAATCGTTTACGACGGGCTGTATCTTAAGACAGGGCTTCTGCGCAGCGGCGGAAATGTCAAGAAGGAGTCTTTAAGCTACCGCATGATGCTCTTGGGAACCCATTTCACATGGAAGGATGGACTACGTAACATTATTGTGAAAGCGGGTCTGTGGAAACGCGACAAGAGCCGTTTCTACAACGGTTCATTCGCTCAGCAGTTGCTTGTTCAGTTTGAGTATAAGGGGTATTTTTCTTTCCCCTTCCACAGCAATTTTTCCAAATAACTTGGGAACAGGCAAGAGAATTTTTGGTTTCTTAGGCCTTTGCAACGGGTTGGTCTCAAGAACATGTTTCGGGTAAGCTGAACTTATCCAAAGGCTTCCGCTGTAATCATCGCTAGACAAACTTGCAAGCGTCGGGAGCAGTTCACCCGCAAACGATTTCCAGTTGGTAACGGAAATATAGCGAGCTTTTTTGGAGGCTCCCCGCATGACGATTTTTTCAGGATTGGGGAGGGTGTCGACAACGACGCTCCACCAGGTGTTCGAAACAGCCGTTGAAAGCACGTTTGGGGTCAGTTCTTTTTTCGTAGAATCTGGACACTTGAAATAGCCGTTTGCCAAGAGTTCCAGGTCGTCGAGCTTTAAAGGGGTCTTACCGATGTTTTCTCTAAGGTGGTGCAACCCGAGCTGCCTTTTGACCTTGCCTTCCTCGAATTCCATGTAGCGGTACTTACCTGCTGTGATGTAGCTGAATGATGGGCTGTCACTCAGTTTCACGAAAAATGTATCAAGCGCATCGCTATGGTGGCGCCATTCGATAGAGACTTTGGTTTTGTTTTTCTCTTCGTTGACGAACTTACCATCGATATTGACAATTAAAGAAGAATTGGCTAAGAGGTGTGGGCAGATGTGATTATTGCCCCCCTGTGCCATTAACGGAATTATCGAAATGCAGATGACGGTAATCGCCAATTTTGCGCTTGGAATCATGCAACTAAAATAGATAATTTATGGGAAAGTTGTTGGCATATAAAGTTAAAGTTATGTAAAGTTGTATAAAAAGAAAACCCCGGCCCATCCCAATGGCTGAAGGAAAGGCCGAGGTTTATGTTTTTTCAGGAAGAAATGTTTTTGTTTGCACTTGTCACCCCGGCCTGTCATCCCGGACTTGTTCCGGGACGAGGGTCGGCATACGCGGACTAAGCTTCTTCTTGGATAGCTTCGCCTTCGCCGTCTTCACCAAGGTCAACGGCGTCATTTTCACCAAGCTTGAAGAGTTCCACATCCTTCATGCTTTCGCGAATCTTCTGTTCAATCTCGTTGCAGAGTTCGGCATTATCCTTCAAGAAGAGGCGGGTGTTTTCACGGCCCTGACCAATGCGTTCGTTGTTGTAGCTGAACCAGGAACCGCTCTTCTGGATGATGTCGAGTTCGCAGGCGAGGTCGAGAATGGAGGCTTCGCGAGAAATGCCCACGCCGTAGAGAATGTCGAATTCGCACTGGGTAAACGGAGCTGCGACCTTGTTTTTCACGATCTTCACGCGGGTGCGGTTGCCGATGACTTCTTCGCCGTTCTTGATGGCTGCGATGCGACGGATGTCGATACGCTGCGTGGCGTAGAACTTGAGGGCATTACCGCCGGTGGTCGTTTCCGGGTTGCCAAACATCACGCCAATCTTCATGCGGAGCTGGTTGATGAAGAGCATGCAGGTGTTTGACTTGGAGAGAATGCCGGTGAGCTTGCGGAGAGCCTGGGACATGAGGCGAGCCTGGAGGCCCACGTGGTTATCGCCCATTTCACCGTTGATTTCTGCCTGCGGCACAAGGGCTGCCACAGAGTCCACGACGATGATGTCGATGGCGCCGGAGCGCACGAGCGTTTCGGCGATGTCGAGTGCCTGTTCACCGGTGTCCGGCTGGGATACGAGGAGCGATTCGATATCGACACCGAGCTTGCGGGCGTAGACTGCGTCAAAGGCGTGTTCAGCATCGATGAAGGCTGCCACGCCGCCGAGTTTCTGCGCTTCGGCGATGGCGTGCAAAGCAAGTGTTGTCTTACCAGATGATTCCGGTCCGTAAATTTCAATGATGCGTCCGCGGGGGAAACCGCCTACGCCAAGAGCCATGTCGAGCTGGATGCAGCCCGTCGGGATGACGGGGATGTCTTCGACCGGCTGTTGTCCGAGGGCCATGATGGAACCTTTACCGTAATTCTTTTCAATCTGGGCGATTGCTGCTTCGACTGCCTTTGCTTTTTCGCTGGAAAGGTTGCTGGTGGGTGTTGTTGTTTTCTTAGCCATTTTAGACTCCGTTTTATCTTTGTTTTTTGTTAATATACTAATTAGTGAACTTTTGTGCAAGTGCTTTTTTGGCTATTCAGCAAAAAAAGAAGCTTGCTCATTATCTTATACACGCTTTTTTCACGGATTTGGCCTCGATTTCCTGCAAAAATTTCGCAAAAAGCTTCATTTTGCAAACTATTGGCGACACACATCCATACTGTACCCACGGGTTTTCCCGGTTCAGCACCGGTTGGCCCTGCAATTCCCGATGTAGCAACCGCCCATTCGCAGTGGAATTTTTGGCGGGCGCCTTCGGCCATGGCTTTTACGGTCTGTTCGCTCACAGCGCCGTATTTTTCAAGGATTTCATCGCTGACACCAAGCATTTCGTGCTTGACTTCGTTCTGGTAGGCAACGATTCCACCCTTCAAAATCGCAGAAGAACCCGCTTCGTTGACAATGCTCGATGCGATAAGCCCGCCTGTGCAGGACTCTGCCGTCGCCATCATCTCACCGCGCTTGATCAGTTCTTCCTTGATCTTCATGGCTAGCTCGTGAATTTCGTGTTCGATATTGATTGTTTCGTTCATCATTACACCCATAAGTTAAAAACATTAAATGTCAAAAACAGACATTTTAATAAAATTTTTAAAAAATTGTCATTCCCGGCTCCGACCGGGAATCTCTAACGTGTGTTCTCATTTTGTCATTCCCGGCTCCGACCGGGAATCTCCATCATGTGACGCAAAAATTAAATAAATTCCAGCCTTTGCGTCTCTTTGCTCTAGCGTTGCACGTATAAACTTTTTTCTATATTCGCCCTCAATGATAGCAAAAACCTTCATAATGGCGCTTTTGGTGCTTTGTTCGTCTCTTTTTGCAGAGGCGGCGGCGTCGGTTGCTGTCTCCGACTCGGTTCAGCGGAGTGCGCCCGATTCTACCCGCAATGTTGTGGAGGCTGCTGCAGAGTCCGAAGAAGAGTCCGATGACGATGATATTCCAGAACCGCCTGCCGATGAAAGTTTCGAAGTCTCCACGACTCCGCTTGTGAAGGGCAAAACGGGAATTTTGGCAATTGATACGCTCCCTGTGAACGAATGGGATATTCCGACAAAGCACAATTCTCTCAAGTACGCCATGCTTTTTAGCCTTCTTCCCGGTGGAGGTCAGTACTACACGGAGCATTACGTCCGTGGCGGGTTCTTGACGGGTATCGAGGGCTTGTTGATTTATGACATTTTTTTCAACAGGTCGTATCAGCGTGATAGGCTTTTAGACCGTGCTCGTCCCTTCCAGGATTCTGTCCTGTATTTCACGACGAAGGTGCTTGAAGCTCGTAAAAACAATGCCTCCCGCGATAGTATTGCCAGGTACCACGCAAAGCGTCTAGAATTCCTAGAGCGCGTCCGAGCGCAGAGCGACAAAAAAATGGAACAGGAAGATGTCCGCAAGGCGGAAGTTGCCTGGCTCATCGGAGTTCACTTGTATGGTATGTTCGATACCTTTGGCATTTGGTATAACAATAACCATCGCAGTACTGAATATCGTGATATGAAAACTGCGGTTCTTTGGGCTTTGTTGCCTGGCGGCGGGCAGATATTTAATCGTGATTTTGGTAAAGCTGGCTTAGTTTATATGGGCATCCTTGGTGCCGTGGCTAGTGTTTCTACATCTCAGAATATGGTCAATTATTACCTTGACCGTAAACACTTGGTCGAAAAAGAAAGTCCTAAATCCGAAGAATTTGAACGCATTCAGGAACGCGTAACGTACTATCGAAAGAATCGCAATACGTATATTTGGGGCGGCGTGTTAATTTACTTATACTCTATCGCTGATGCCGCTGTAGATGCGCTTCTGAGCGATTTTGACAGCCCCTTGCACATGGCGGTCCTCCCGAATTTAAACGGGGGTGCCCAAGCCGTCATGTCGCTCGATTTTTAAGCTTTTTCCATCTTGAGCGCAGGCATTTGTATGCCATCATGGATCTTCGTGAACGTCCCATGGTACATCCCGTCTGCGTTACGAGTAAATTCAAAACGCGTTACCATGGCGTATGTGAACATTCCTTCAACAAAGACCTCGTCTGGCAGTCCGCAGCGTGAATGCTGTAGCGCGGCGATAACTCCAGCGTGCGTGATGCATAAAAATTCACCGTTATCCGGTAGCGTGTCCAAGAATTTCCCGGCGCGCTCGTCAATGTCATAAAAGTTTTCGCCTTCAGGGAAACGGAATCCGCGAAGGTTGCTTGTCCACGCGTGCATCTCTGTGCGGGGAACTTCCGTCAGCTTTTGGCCTTCCCATGTCCCGAAGTTGAGCTCGATAATTGCGGGCTCTTTTTCGACAGGGAGTCCAAGCAACTTTGAGGCCTTGTCTGCAAACTTGGTGCAGCGGATAAGCGGGCTCGAAAAAAGGCGTGTCGGTTTTGCGTTTGCTTCAACGAGTGCCTGGAGTGCCTTGTCTGATTCTTCTTCAAATGTGTGGGAGACGTCAAAGTCCAGTCTACCGTAGCAAACATCGTTAGGATTGTATGGCTTAGTGTGTCGTATCGTCCAAAGAATCATAATGGGTTTTGAGCTCGCTTTGCTTTGAGTAACTAATCATGCCTTCGGTACCCAAATATAGCTCAAAGCACGGAGTGCGACCTCGCTGCTGATGGGTTCGTAAACCGACCTCACGCCTAAAATGAAAAAACGCCCTTGGCGGGCGCAATATAAAAAAATCCTAGGCTACCTGAGCACATAAAGATCCGCAAGTCCGTTGCTGCTTTCGCCCTGGCGAGTTGCCCGCAAATAATCATTGCGCAGGGCCTAGGAACCTTAAATATAGAATTAAAACGCTTTTTTTTCAAGTCCTTTGGTGTTTTATGTGGAACAATCTATCCCATATTATACAGGGACTGTGTGATAACTCTTAAAAAGTGGTCGAATTTACCCCGTTTTTTGTATTTTCTTCGTAACTAATGTTTTACTGTTAAATATTTGTTACTATATTCAGTATTAGGTGTTTGAGGTTTTAGATCTTAATTGTTGAGGTCTGTTATGAAAAAAGGAAAATTGTATTTGAGAACATTTTTGAGCACACTGGCGGCCGCACTAGGGCTGGCAGTTCCTGCTATGGCAGACGGTGATGATTTGCCCGAAGTTGATCGCGAAATCGTCAAAATGGATCCGCTTTATTTTAAAGGCGTTGATCCTGCGGATGAAGATGAAAACCAGCGCCTCTGGAACGAACTTATGAAGTATAAGCTCTGGGGGACTGATTCTGTTGTTTTCAATAACATTAATTTTAAAATTGAAGAAACTAGCGGCTATACAGGAACTGCTAAAGATAAGGTTATCTTTAATAATGGCGACCATACGCTAGGTGGTCCAATTATATCGGGTAAGGATTTGCAATTTAGTTACCCGAATTCAGGTGCTGATAACGATTACTTACTTGGTGGTCCTGTTCGTGCTGGTTGGCTTGTTCTTCCTGGTTGGTATAGTTTTACAAATGTCAAATATGAAGGAACCTATTGCTTCGAACATCAAGTCTTTTTTGATTCTCCAGATCGTTTTGCTTCAGATGTCTCCGTTGCAACAGAAATTGCAAGAAACTTTATAAGAAATGTTCATAAATCAGGTGGTAAAATATATGCAGATTGGGATTTACCCTCTACAGAAGTTTCTGGAAATCCTGGTATCCCTGGCTTGCCTGGCTTGAGAAGAAATTCTGATTCGCAAGACGCTGATTATTTAGCTGGAACTTTAGACGGAACTTATTCTGAATGCCCTACTGATGTTCCTCAGCCGGATAGAAATCTTACGGTTCCTCTCTTAGATGAATCCAAAATAGATTGGGAAAATGCTGATGAAATCATCATGAATTCGAGTTATCCGAATGAAATCCAGTATATTCAGGTCCCGCCAATAACAAAAGAAGAGGCCAATAGTAAACATACCTGGTATGATAAGTTTGTAAAAAATATTGCAATTGGTTATCAAGGAGGAACTTCTACTGGAAAACAACTTTATATCTTGATGCCCTCCTCACAACATAATGCAAATAAAAAACAGGGGCGTTTGACAAGAGTCTTTTCAAGAGATGGTTTTAATTTTGAAAATTCAGCCAATGATACTAAAATTAGGGTTGTCTATGTCAATAAAGAAGCTAAATGGAATGATACAGAAAAGAAATGGGAAGATTTTGATTTAAGTCTGTCAACTATTCCTGCTGATTCTGTTTATGCAGGAAATTTGCTGTTCTATACGACAAAAGATATAGACTGGAATGCCATGATTGATATTGGTTATCAGGGAACTTTCATGACGACCGGTCGATTTACAATCAAGGATCATATGAATCTTGCTGGGCAGTTGATTGCAGGTAAGACGCTTTGGTTTGAATCGGATGTTAATGGCCGATTCCACTACGTTCCGTTCAACTCTCCCGAAATCAAGACAAACGTTTTTGCTGGTAACAAGTTCAAGGAAAAAACGGATTATTGGCATAACATGGAATTCGCCTTGACGGATACCGCACATACCGAGGTTTCTTTTGACTATTGCTTTGCGTTTTTCGGTATTGATCTTGATACGACTGGGGGGGCGTATAGTAATATCAAGGAATCGGGTTCTTTTGCCGAACCTGCTGACTTGGGTATTACAATCGCAGAAACGGACGGTGTAAAAACCAAAACTCAGTCTAATACTGAACAAAAAATGCCGCTTTGCCATCTTGGCGAGTCTAGACACATCGTTATCAAGAAGGGCGAGCGTAAGCCGACCGTTCCTGAATATTCTTCATGGCTTCACGTTGTCGATGATGACAAGATTGAAGGCGATGAATACATGTTGTTCAAGATTATGAATTTGAATGGTGCCGTTATCTCGGGTAACAAGTTCGAAGGTGGCCTCTTGGTCAAGCTTGTGGATTCCAACAACAAGCCGCCTCACTTCGTGGATTTGGAAAAGACTAAACTTGCTGTTCCTGAAAATGCAACAAAGGCGATGGCCGGTAAAATCAAGGCCGAAGATAACGAAGGCGACGCTTACTTCTACGAAATTACGGGTGGTACGGCTCAGGATTTGTTCGAAATTGGCCTGACGACGGGTGTTGTAACGATGAAGGCCGGTGTGGAACCGTTCGATTACGAAGAATGGAAAAAGGCTGGTACAAAGTACACGATTAAGGTGGAGCTTTGCGATACCAAGGCAACCTCGTTCAATACTTTGCTTTGCACGGACGCTACTTTCACGATTGACATTACGGATGTGAACGAAAAACCTTACTTCGATTACGCCGATACCGACAAAAAGCAAATTTTTATTGCTGAAAACGAAACGTTCGCTTCGGATGCGGTCAAGTATAATGATTACGACACTTATGCTGGTGCAATGAGCCCGTTCTTTAAAAACAGAGTCGATATTATCGCTGGCGATGTCGATGTCTTTGACGTGACTCCGGGTGGTGGCCTCCACACTAAGGAAGGCGTTGTTCTTGATTACGAAATGAAGAATACGTACAAGGTGACGCTCAGAGTCCATGACGATAACAAGGATGCTACTACTGGCGAATATATTTATCCGGACCTTTACGATGATATGGAATTCACGGTTGTCGTGACGGATGTCAATGACGGCCCGAAGTTCGATTATGCCGCCTACAACGCTTCTGTGGATGAAAATTCTCCGGAAGGAACCTTGGTGAAAATGGACCACGCCATCAACGCTACGACAACGCAGATTGGTGCTACGATCACCTATACCTTGCTGGATGAATCCAAGTCGTTCGTGATTGACCCGAATACAGGCGTCATCTCGGTCGGCAAGGATGTTGTACTCGATTTTGAAACGAAGAATGTCTATGAAATGAAGGTCGTTGCTTCTGATGAATCCGGTATTGCTAATCAAGTGGTACAGACCGATACCGCAAAGGTTACCATTAAGCTCAATGACTTGAACGAAATGCCGATTTTTGTGGACCCGGTCGAAACGATTACATTCCCGGAAGATACCAAGAAGGGTGCGACAATCGCAACACTTGCTTTTGATGACTTTGATAAGGCCGCTAAATTCCGCGATGACAGGTTTGAATGTGCGGATTGTGAAGAAATGGGTTTCTATCTAGATCCGGAAACGGGGAACCTTGCTATCACGCGCAAGTTCGACTTCGAAACCGATGAAAAGGTGTATGACTTGCAGATTCGTGTCTATGATGCCTCTGGCAGGGAAGATCTTTCTGTTACAGGTTCCATTACGGTTGAACTGACGAACGTAAATGAACCTCCTTATCTGGACGAAATTGAATTCACAGTCTCTGAAAGTGATTCCATTGGCTCTGTTCTCAAGAAGAATCTTACAGCGACAGATATCGATGGCCCGGATATTGTGTTCACTTTCCACGTGCTGGATGGCACTAAGGAAGTTAATGCAACTAAGGAATTCAAGCTGGATCCGGTGACTGGCAAATTTACGGTTGCTTCTAAGCTTGATTACGAAACAAAGGAATCTTATTCGATTCGCGTTCGCGTCAGGGATGAGCATGACGGCTTCTCCGATACGACTGTGACCATCAAGGTTGTTGACGTGAATGAAGCTCCGTCTGTTGTTGTGGATACGGTCTACGTTCGCGAAGACCAAGTCGTCAAGGAACCTTTTGGAACTGTCAAGACTGACAAGGACGATCCTGATATCAAGAATCCTGATTTCCGCAACAATATATACGACAACACCGATAAAAGTGACGTTGTTTTCGTGAAGTCTAACGGCGACGTGGTTCTCCTGAAGCCGGTAGACTACGAAACGGATTCCGTTTACGTGATTAACGTTCGCGTGACCGACAAGGATGATCCGACATTGACCTCGACCAAGAAAGTCGTTGTCAAGGTGAAGGACGTCTACGAAAAGTCTACGGTTATCATCACCCGTGTCGAAAGCAAGGACTCCATTTACATCAAGCCGGATTCCGTATTTACAAATGCTCCGGTTGTGAATATCGAATGGACTGCCGATGGGAGGGCGAGGTACAGCGACGATACGCTCCATTTGGGATGCCAGACAATCACCAAGACGTATAAGGATCCGACCAAGAATGATCCGGGTTCTGCATCCGTTGTTGTTTGCTTCAGCACCGCAGCTCCGGTTGTGACCGTCTCTGCAAATGGCAAGGATGTTTCTGCAGATAACATTTATACCGTTGTCGAAAAAGCGACAAAGAACGACAGCGCTATCTATGTAAATAGCAAAAAGAATGAAATCAAGGTGACCGTCAAGGATACGGCGTCCAAGGTCTCGAAATCCTTTGTTGTAAATCTGGACCTGGATACCATTTCTGTATCTTCGAATGAATTCAAGAACATCAAGGGCATTGCCGAAACCAAGGTCGCTCGTAAAAAGAAGGAATCTTCGGAGATTACGACAACACGTGAAAACGAGTCCTATACCAAGAACTCCTACACCGAAACAATCAATGGAATCAAGACGACTATTACGTACTATACCGATAGCAAGGGCGAAGATGTCAAACGCACCGTAGTGAATTCTTCGGGCAAGACTGAAAAAGTCGCTGTTATTGAAGTCTCGTATAAGGTTAAGATTGATGGCAAGGAAGTGACCGTTTCTTACTATGCCGATGCGTCTACAGGTGAACGCGTGAAGCTCCAGACGGGTCTTACAGATAGCGAGTCTGTGCTTTCTGCCGACGGTAAGGATGTTAATGGTTCGTACAAAGTATCTTACTCCTACACGGATAAGAACGGCAATACCGTCGATGTCTCGTATTACCTTGACGAAAAGGGTAACATTGCCAAGAATAACGAAGGCAATATCGGCTATAACGTAGGCTATACCTATGTGAACAAGTTTGGCAACACCGCGAAAAAGGATGTGTTTATCGTTCTCGACCAGAAGGGACCTGTCGTAAAGATTAAGACTCCTTCTATGGACGATGTCCTCTCCTCTAATTTCGTTGAAGTTGTATGGACTGTGAACGGCGATGAACAGGATACGCTTCGTGTGCAGGGCCTTGACAATGGTCCAAATACGATTGTTCGTGTGTTCCGCGATAAGGCTGGTAACGAATCAAGCGATTCTGTAAAGGTCATGGTCAAGAATGTGAAGGCGATTGCAATCGATGTCGAAAAGCCGGTGACGATTGTAGACCGCGATTCCATCGAAAAGTACTATGACAAGAACCCGCCCAAGGATAACCAAACTTACGGCGTGACATTCTATAACTACAAGGAACAAGCTGAAACAGAAGCTATTGTCGGTATCAAGGGCAAGTCCAAGGATGGGTCTGGTAAGGAGCCGTATCCTGGCCTGGAAGAACATCTCGGACCGACACTCAAGGTTGAAGCTCGAGTTCCGGTCGTGAATGCCCTGGGTGGACTGGCAACCTTGGATGACATTGTAAGTAACGGTGGAATGGTCGCCGTGGAAGGTGTGGACGCTGCGAACGGTAAAAAAATGCCGGTTAGCGAATACGTTGAAAAGTATTGCACGGATGAGTTCAAGAAGGAAATGACTTCGGACTACAGCAAGATGAATCTGTACTGGACCACGCTTAGAGTCAATGTCTGGGTGTACACGAATACGGGAGAGTTTGTCAATCATTCGCGCTTTGATTACGACCTCAATGATCCGGACTACGTGAACGAAGCTGGACTCCTGAAGTTCTTCTACGAGATGAAGCCCGATAAGAACGGTGACGTAAGAAACGATGATGGACGTCTTTACGGTACGGGCGCCTATCTCTTCAAGACCGAAGTCAAAATGACCTCCAAGCTCCGTTGCACGCTCCCGCCGATTAGCAAGGACGAGGCCAACAAGAAGAAGAACGCTATTCTCAAGTCTAGCGACGAACTTCTCAAGAGCTTCGGTTATAGGCGTCCCGTGAATAAATAGGTGAATCGCTTGTTGATAAATTGTAGGGTGGAACTTTGGTTCCACCTTTTTTGTTTTCCGGTTCTATAGGGAACGTCATATAATACGCATGAAGTATATTAGGGATTTATGTTCCCCAAAAACGGCAAAAATGGTACTTTTTTCTTACATTTTTTTCAAAATTTCTTATTGCATATATAAAAGTCATTACTATATTTCTAAAAAATATTAGGATGTTTGGGGAATAACTGTGGCAAATTGGATGCATACGATTTGCTGTAGCAAAAGGAGCGTTAGAATTTATGTGGTTTGGCAAAACAAGTCTTAAAGCAGCGGCCCTGGTCTTTGTGGGCGTGGTTTCGTCTACATTTGCGCAGGCACCATTAGATATCAGTGCCGACGACTGGAATTACCTCTCCAACTTTAAGCTTTGGGGAACTACGGGGATTGATACCAAAAACAGACCTGAATTTTATGATTCCAGATTTTACGATCGTAAAAACGAAAGCGATTTTAGCGGGTATACAGGCGTTGATCCTGATACGCTAGGTTGGGTCGGTACTGCTAAGGGTGATTTGACTACAGATGAAGTCGGATGGTTTGATGGTCCGATTATTGTGGGTGGTGCTGTTACTGTTCCTTCTGGCTACGCTGAATCGCGTAGAGCTTATCTCTTAACTGGCCCTATTCGTACTACGGGGGGGATTGGCAGTGCTAGGAGTAGAGGAACCGTGTGCCAGGGAACCAATAAATCGGGTGCTTGTGCCGACGTTCCTGAAGTTCGTCCAAATTTGAGTGTTCCGGGATTGAAGGGGGCGACTTTGTCCGGAACATTAAATGTTAGTGGACGAACTGTCCTTAATGTGAGCGACTATTGCGCTGAAAATCAAATTTGTGACCTTTTCTATAATTCTATTAATTTTAGTAATGATAGCCGATTGATTGTCCAAATGCCTGGTCCTAAGGGGCAGCCTACACGTATTTTTACCAATAGTATTAATTTTGGAACCCACCCTGAAATTGTTGTGGCCTATCAGGGAAAAGGCGAACTAGAACTGAAAGAATATGACGGCAACTTGCTGATTTATTCTAATGGGGATATCAATTTTGATAATACAGATAATGTACCTATTATGGGTACGATTGTCAGTAGGGGTACAATAACGCTGGGACGCAATATGATTTTTGCGGGACAGTTTATTGCTGAAAAAATTAAAGTTGGTAACGAAATTAAAGCTGAAACATTTGTCTTTAAAAAGTTTGACCCGAAGATTGAAATTTCTGTAGGAAACAATTCTAAGAAGATAAAGGAAAGTGATGTTTGGGAACCTATTGAAATCGTTTTGAGCGAAGCTTCCAAAAAAGAAGTGTCTTTTAATTATTGCTTTGCATTCAATAGACCAGAAGGTGTTCATGGACAATATGCTGGACATGATGATGTCGGAGCTAAGGATGCAACCCATGCGTTCCCGATTTGCGGTGTTAGCAAAACGAAGGTGACTATTCCTGCTGGTAAGACAAAAGCCGAAGGTATTGCTATAAAGCCTTTGATCGATGGCTTGGTTGAAGCTGACGAAGCACTTTGGTTCCAACTTTCTGATTTGGAAGGTGCTGAAACTACATCTGAATATGAAGCTGATTTAGGATACAAAATTTTCATTGTAAGTAACGATGAATTCCCAACGGTTAAGACTGCCCTTAAATTTGATGTTAATGAAGATGAAAAGCATACGTTCGCTAAAGCTGAATTCCAGTTCCAGCATGCTACACAAAATTTTGCTTCTGTTATTATAACCAGCCTTCCGAATAAGGGTTCCTTGGTTTTGAATGGTACAAAACTTACTTCTGCTGGCTCGGGTATAACTGTTGCTGTTGCAGATCTTGGCAAACTTACGTACCAGGCTGCAGCCAATGAATTTGGTAATAATTACGCTACCTTCAAGTATAAAGTTGTCGGTGATGGCCCTGCTGGTGGTAACACATCTACGGAATACACGGCTACAGTGAATGTAATTCCTGTTAACGATAAACCGTCTGTTGCCGATGCTGCTTTTACCGTGAATGAATTGGATCATGCTGTAGCTGGTGGCCCGATTGTCATTACAGACGTTTCTAACGAAAGAAATGTAGATACATACACCTATAAGTTGGTAACTAATAAGGGTGACTATGCTGCATTCAACAACTTGTTTGAAATCAGCAAGTTGAGTAACCAGAACGCTACGATCAAGGTCAAGAGCGGTGCTGTAATTAATTACAGTCAAAAGAATAAGTATGTTGTTTATGCGACTGTAACGGATGATGCCGTTACAGAAACAAAGGTTGTGAACGGTCCGCAGACTTCTGAACAGTTTACGATCACGGTCACTATCAAGAACGAAAATGATGCTCCGACTATTGGGAACCAGACCTTTACTATTGCTGAAAAACAGGATAAAGCTCCGAATATAGGAAAAGATTGGCCGAGCGGTACGAGTGTTGGCAAGGTTACAACTGCAAAAGACCCTGACGGTGATCCGTTGACTTACAGCATCATAACTACGGGTGTTCCGTTTAAGTTTAACAATGGTTCTAACGAACTTGTTATTACTGATGGTAGCGTGCTTGATTTTGAAACTAAGCCGACATGGACTTTGAAGGTTCAAGTTTCAGATGGTGAACTCTCTGCTCAGGCTACGATTACTGTGAAGCTTACGGATGTGAATGAACCTATTGATGAACCCGTTTTGCCAAGAGAATACTCTGTTTACGAAAATACGGATGAACATCCTGCAGTTACATCTATTGGTACGTTTACAGTCTTTGACCCCGATGCTGGCGATGTATTGACCTATTCGATAACGGGAGCTTTGACGGGTGCCGCTGATGCAACTATAGCGTTAAAGGATTTGTCTGATATCTTTGAGCTCAAGGATACTAAAAATCCTAATGGTACAAGAACAGTCTTGATTAATGTAAGGAATGCGTCTTTGCTTGATTACGAAAAGCTCTACATTAGTAGCAAGGGGAATGCGACGTATCAGGCGACCATCACTATTAAGGACAAGGCTAATCATGAAGTCTCGAAGACAACGAATATTGCTGTTAAGGATGTCAATGAAAATGTTTCTGCAAAGGGAGGAACGTTCTACTTAAACGAACACTATCCGGCTGGAAGCCCGCTGTGTGCTGCAGCGTATAAGGATGATGAAAATAAACCCATTGAATGTTCTGAATATGCACACGTAAAAGGTTCTGATGTAGACCTCTATACGGCTTCTTTCAAGAAGTTGACATATAAGATGTCTGCAAATAATACTGGAGACATGGCTGAAGCTGCTAAAAAGTTTACTGTAGCTAATGATGGTAGCTTATATTCTAATTACGATAAATTTGATTTTGAAACTGGCGTGACAAAATACACGTTCTATGTGACTGTATCTGATGGAGAGTTCTCCGCTGATGCAAAAGTTACTGTGGTAATTGATGATATTAAAGAGCCTGAAATCAATCTTGATACAAAGGGATCTGCAATTGTTAAGGAAAATACTCCTTCAGGTCAAGAAGTAGATGATTTCGCTGCCATTGATGATGAAGACGTGCGTGCTGAATTGGACAAGATTAAGGGAAAAATTTCTTACGACATTGACCAAACGGCTAGCGCCAGTGCAAAGGGACTCTTTGAAATTGATGACCAGATGGGTATTATTACCGTTAAGCCGGGAGTCACTATTGATTTTGAAGCGATTTATCCGAATGTTGAATATTCAGTCAAGGTTGTTGCATCTGGAAAGAATGCTGATGGTGCAGATGTGAAGGTTAATATCGACAGAAAGATTATTGTCGTTGATGTTAACGAAAAACCGGCAATTACAGGAACTTCTCAAGCAACCCAGAATAAGCTTCCTACTGGTGTAACAAAGAAAGATCTTGAAATTTATGTTCCTGAAACATGGACTAGTGCGGATGATGTCTTTGGTAAAGTTGATGCCACGGACCCGGATAATGCCTATGGTTCGTTACCGCATCCTTATGGGTTTAATATACTGACCTATAAGGTTGAAAAAATCAATTCTGTTGAGGGCAGTACTGAGTTCCCGTTTGAACTTAATCCCAATACTGGCGCATTTACGGTTGCTGCTGGTAAAGAACTCGACTATACAAAGCAGAAAAAATATGAATGTGTTGTAAAGGTCATGGACCGTTCTTTGGATCCTGAAAATCCATCTCAGTCTACAACCGCAACGATTGTTATTAATGTCTTGGATAAAAATAGACCTTCTGAATTCAAGGTGTTGACAAATCCGTACGATGTTGACGAAAATGTGGATGTGGGAACGGTGCTGTCTGGCGAGCCGATTGTCGTCTATGACGAAGATGATGCCGATTTGGATAAATTGAAAATTACAATAACAGATAAAGATGCTACGGCCGCTATTGATGCTGCAAAACTTTTCGAAGTGGTTCAGGTGGGTGAGACCGATAGCGATCGCTTGAGCAAGTTTGTTATCAAGACTAAGGCAGGCATTGATTTCGAAGCGCTTTACAAGACTCTGGAATCTGATGCTGTATTCAATGTTACTTTGACCATTGTGGATACTGAAGGGAATAAGACTTCGCAGGATACGAGAATTCGTGTGAATGACGTGAACGAAGAACCGTGGTTTACTAAGACATCTTATGAATTGGCGGTTCGCGAAAACATTGCCAAGGATTCTGTTTTGGGCAAGGCAGAAGCTCATGACCCGGATATTCATAACGCTAGGTTTGGAACACTTTATTTCTCGCTCGAAGGCGCTGATGCCGCTCCGTTTGATATCGGAAGTAATGGTGAAATCTCGGTTACCAAGTCTGCAAAGCTTGATTACGAAAGCAAGAAGAAATATGAATTCTATGCTGTCGTGACGGATAAGAAGTATACAAAGAAGGTTCCTGTAACAGTCAATATTCTGGATGTCGATGAAACTCCTGAATTCTCGGATGTTCCGGAATTGGCTGTTGATGAAAATACTTTGGAGGATGCTAAAGTTGGTGTTGTTGTGGCAGTCGATGACGATTGCAAGAGTGGCAATACTTGCAAGAAGCCCAACTATACGCTTGCTGCTACGGATACCGATGCTGACGACTATAAGTCGTTTAAGATTGATAAAACAAGCGGTACAATCAAGGTGGCTAAAGATAGCATCTTGAACTATGAAGTGCAGAATGAATATTCTGTTCGCGTTGTCGCAACCGATGGTGATGATCCGACACTTTCTACGTATGTCGATGTCACAATCAAGATTAATGATGTGAACGATGCTCCGACTTATGAAAAGAAGGAATATGTATTTGAAATTCATGAGAATGCTTCGGTTGGCGAATTTGTTGGCTCTGTTGTTGCCGATGATGAAGATACATGGAGCAAGCTCACGTACGCCCTCTCGGATTATGAGACTGGTTCCAAGGATGCTACGGCCTTTAAGATTGAAGATGGTAAGATTTATTTGAAGTCTAGTTCCTTGAATTTTGAAACGAAGAAACAGTATCAGGTTTGGGCTAAGGCTACGGATAATGGTGAATCTAAGGGTTTCCCGAACTATACCGCCACGACTCTTGTGACCATTAACCTGATCGATGATCCGGATGGTCCGAAGATTATTGATGATGGTAAGAAGAGCTACGATATTGAAGAAAATACAGTCGATAATAATTCTCCGAACGGTAAGGAAATTGCTTGCTACCAGGTCAAGGATGAAGACAAGGGACAGCTTTCTACTCTTGTCGCTTACGTGACTGATATTGGCAATACGGATGCAGACCGCATATTTGATGCCAAAATGAAGAAGGATAGCCTTTGCCTTATTGTGAAGGACGCTTCTAAGCTCAATTACGAAACGAATAAGCATGTCCACAAAATCACGGTCGAAGTGATGGATGCTGACAACCTTACTGCTAAGGTGGAAAAGACAATCAACATTGTTGACGTGAACGAAATGCCGATTATTTCGGGTAACAAGACCTTATCGCTCTACGAAAACAAGGGTGAAGGTTATGTGGTTGGCAGACTTTATTCTGACGACATTGATACGTCTAAGGTGTTTACCGATAACGTGTTCAGTGCTATAGGTGGTGATACTGATTTGTTCACGATTACCGAAGATGGCAAAATCAAGACTCTGCGAGATTTTGACTACGAAAAGGAAAAGGTACGCACATTTGAATTGGAAATCGCTTTGTCTGATAGAAATAAGACGAAGTATTCGGAGCTTACCACCAAGACGACGATTGCAATCACGTTGAAGGATGTTCCGGAAGTTCCGCAGATTACGAGTACTGAATTCAGTGTCAAGGAAAATCCGCCGGCTGATACCCTTATCGGTATTATCGAAGCGACTGACCCAGATGGCGAAAGCGAATTCCTCTTCTCGCTTGCCGAAGAAAGCCCATATGTGACCGTTAAGCCGAATGGCGAAATTCGAGTCAAGGAAGGCGCTGTCATCGACTACGAAAAGATGCAGAAGTTTACGATTACGGTAACGGTCAAGGATGCTGACGGTCTTGAATTTGATGGTGATATCGTCATCAATGTCATTGACGAGAACGAACCGCCGAAGATTGAACCGCAGGAATTCACATTCCCGGAAGATTCCAAGCCGGGCACCAAGAAGGGACCTGTCGAAGCCAAGGATCCGGATACGAAGAACAAGAAGTTCAACGACTTGAAGTTCTATCCGGTGGAAGAAAATGACAAGTTTGAAATCAAGTCCAATGGTGATATTGTCTTGAAGGGCGAACTTGACTACGAAAAGGAAAAGTCCTACGTAATCAAGGTCTATGTGACGGATGGCGAATTTACCGATACAACGGACATCACTGTCAAGGTGGGTAACGTCATTGAAAAGTCTCAGGTCGAGATTACCCGTGTTGAAGCTGGCGATTCTGTGTACATTAAGCCGAACAAGGAAATCTACACGAACCAGGAAGTCATCGAGGTGGAATGGACCCAAGATGGCAAGATCATGACGAGTCTTGATACCTTGAAGGAAGGCTGCCAGAAGATTATCAAGTCTTACAAGGATTCGAGCAAGGATGTGGCTGGCGCAGACACTATCGAAGTGTGTTACAGTACTGCTGCTCCGAAGGTCGATGTCGATGCTACAAAGACGATTGTCTCTGCAGACAACATCTATACGATTGTTGAAGGCGTAGATAAGAAGGACTCTTCCATTTACGTGAATAACAAGACTAAGGATGTGAAGGTTACGGTAGAAGATACTGTTTCTCATTACAAGGAATCTTTCAACGTGACTGTTGTCCTGGATACAATCTCCGTGGCTGACAAGACTGTGAAGGAAATGGTTGAAATTTCCAAGTCCGAGATTACTCTTGAAAAGAACCCGAAGTCTAGTGCCAAGACCACTCCGATTGGCGACAAGAAGAAAATCTCTTATGACAAGGTTATAAATGGTGATTCTGTGATTGTATCTTACTTTGTCGATAATGACGGTGAAATCATTAAGACCGCTGTTATGGACGAGTCGGGTGAAAAGAGCGATATTGTCGTGATTGAAGTTTCCAAGGTTGTCGATGTCAAGGGCAAAAAGGTTGTGGTCTCCTATAAGGCTGATGCAGAAACTGGCAAAATCCTTTACGGGGATTCCGAAGGCAACTTGATGTATGACGTGCCGAAGTCGTCTAGCAGCAAGGATTCTTCAAAGGAAGAGAAGAAAAATGCTGATTTGAAGACTGGCGTGGGTGCCTTCACTGTGACCTACGATGCGAAGGGTGTCGAAGGCAACAAGTCTACGGTCTCTTACGTCATTGACGAAAAGGGCAAGATTGTCGCTAACGATGAAGGTGACAGAGGTTATCTCGTAACCTACACTTACACCAACAAGTATGGCAACTCTGCAGATAAGTCTGTGTTCATGGTGCTCGACAAGGTTAAGCCGCTTGTCAAGATTCTCACTCCGTCTGATGGCGATGTGGTTTATGCAAACTACGTGGATGTTGAATGGTGTGTCGCTATTGACGGTGATGAAAAGAACTGCGTCAAGCAGGATACTTTGAGCTTCCAGAGCCTTGAAAAGGGGCCGAATGTCATCAAGCGCGTTTACCGTGACAAGGCCGGTAATGAGACTATCGCCGAAATCAATGTGATGATGAAGAAGGCTAAGGATGTAAATATCAATCTCGAAGAGCCGATGGTTATCGTGTCTATTGACTCTGTCAACAAGTACTACGAAAGCAATCCGCCGGAAGAAGATCAGAAGTATGCGGTAAGCATCCTTAATCCGAAGACCCAAACGGAGTCCGAAGTTATCAAGGGCATGGCTAATGAGTCCAAGGAAGGCTCGGGCAAGGAGCCGTATCCTGGCTACGAAGGCCATATCGGTCCGACAATCACGGTGGATATGAAGTTGCCGATTGTAAGCGCAGTTGGTGGTCTTGCGACTTTGGACGATATCATTGTCGGAGGCAACATGATTCCGCTGGAAGGTGTTGATGCTGATAATAGTGAAAAGATGTCCGTCGAGGAATACGTTGAAAAGTACTGCTCTACGGAATTCCGTGAAGAACTCGGCAAGGATTACAGCAGGGCAAGACTTTATTCTACAAGTGCCCGCGTGACACTCTGGTTCTACACGACTGGCGGCCAGTTCGTAGACAAGTACCGTTATGATTATGATATTGATGATCCTGATTTCGTAGACAAGGCTGGTCTCGTAAAGATGTTCTTCGAAATGAAACCGGATATAAACGGTGAATTGAGAGACAAGTCTGGACGTCTCTATGGTACAGGTCCGTATATCGTGAAAACCAAGGTCGATATCCGTTCGAAGTTGCGTTGCGCAGTTCCGCCGGTTGCCAAGTCTAAGGCTGGTGACGTGCTGAAGTCCAGCGACGAAATGTTGAAGCGCTTTGGTTATCGTCGTCCGGTACTTCGCGGAAACGAAAAAGCCTCCTCTTCTTCTAAAAAGGAAGAAAAGAAAGATTCCAAGAAGTAAAGTCTAACGCTTAACGCAGAATCCCGATCAGCACGAGCTGACCGGGATTTTTTTTCACACCCACAATCTACAATCAACTAGTATCTAGTAACTCTCCCAAAAAACTTAACTATCTTTTTTACTAAAAAAGAGGTCTTATATGGGTATCGAAGAACGTTCCACATTAGTATTTGCAAGTGGTGTTGGCCGAATCAAGGAAGAAAAGCCGAAGGCAAATCGCCCACAGGGGGATGGTGTAGTACGAATTTCCTTGAAACGCCTTGGCGGCGGTAAAATGGCTAGCGTGGTATCTGGCGTACCGATGGACGAAGATGAACTCAAGGACCTTGCTCGTGCACTAAAGCAAAAGTGCGGAGTGGGCGGTTCAGTCAAAGACTTTAACATCGAAATTCAGGGCGACAAGCGTAACGTTCTCAAGACCGAACTTGAGAAAAAGGGCTATACCGTCAAACTTGCTGGCGGTTGACGTGTTTTATGTCATCATTTGCAAATTGTTGCTACTATATTTTTTAAGAAAAAGTAAATTTATTGTAAGAGAATAAATGGAGTGGTCGTATGCTCAAACATCTGTCTTTATCTTGCTTGCTGTTTGCTTTGATGAGCTCTTCAAGCGTGTTTGCCCAAGGAAATAAAAAGATTGGAACTATTGAAAGCGCTCATGATGCCAAAAAGGGTGAACGAAGCTGTGCTCTAGAGGAAATGACCCCTGTGGAAATTCATACGAGCCTTAAGGTTCTGAATTGCTTTAAAACCGAGGATGGCGGGGATGTCGAGCTTACATTGAAGAGCAACTTGAGCAGGCTCACCATTGGTGAAAATTCCCTTGTTAGTATTAACGATGTTGTAGAAAAGGATGGTGACGGAAATTTCATCATCCGCAAGGGGTACATGGGCTTTAAGGTTCAAAAAAATAAAGACCAGAAAGTTGAATTTGAGACAGGAACCGCAGCCGCATCGATTCGTGGTACGGAAGGCTTCATCGGTGGCTATGACTATGCTTTTTTTGCGGGTTTGAAAAATGGAAAACTTTTTATTCAGCCGAAAAATAGGGATTCCCTTGAAATTGGCGCTGGCGAGACTGTTATCGGTAAAGGTGAATTTTTAGTTTTGAAACTCAAGTCTTCTGGTGATATGGATTTTGCTAAGTTGCTGAACAAAATTATTGCAGATTCTACGCTTTCTTTGGAAGATTTGAAGACTGCAGTGATAAAGGCAGATTCCCTTTATCAGGAAATGATTGCCTCTAAGGCCGCGGCGGCCGTGCCGGTCGCAACGGACAGCGCAATGGCTACGGCTTTGAAAATCCCGCAAATCAAGTATTCCTCTTACGACTCCTTGCGTTGTGTCGCAAATATCAGTGTTTTTGATGTGCAGAAGGGAACCGAAGCCCGCTTGTCGGCTTTGATGGATGGAACTCCGATATCAGAGGTTGCGTTGAAGCGCAACATGTCTAGGCGCGTTGCCTTACGTAGTGGTGTTCATGAATATGAATTTGTCGTTGAAAACGATGCAGGCCGCAATAGCGTTAAGAAAACATTGGGTTGCTATCCGATGAAGCCCTTCTCTGTCAAAATTTTCGGAGAGCGCAATGAAAAAGTTGATATTCCTCCTGCACCTCCAGGTGCCGATGATGTTATCACGCAGATTTTGCAATTTCAGATTCGCGTGCCGGAGCACGATCCGAGTTTCTTGAACAAGGTGACTGTCCGCCAGAACGGCAAGGTTATTTTGCAGGAACGCCTGTCACAAATTCAGAACCTGGACTACCAGATTCCTGTGGAACTGCAGAGAGGCCACAAGAACCGCTTTGATGTGGAAGTGATTCATAAGAGTGGTTATGCAGTTAAGGCGACGAAGGTTTATGGGGCTGGTAAATGATTTTTCGTAAATTCGCTCTAGCATCTGTTTGTGCGATTCCTGCTTTGGCACAAGATTCAACGTGGACGGTTAATGGTTCTGTTTCTGCCGAATTTGGGTATCATTCCGTAGTGACTCAAAAGAACGAAACGAAAGAAGTTTATGTGAACGGAAATGATTCCATTTCCCCGGGCAAGAAGTACAGAAACTATTTTCAGGTTCCTGGAATCTTCGGGGCGTGGAATGCCTATGTCCAGATGGAATCTCCGACGGGGCAAAAAATTGATTTTACTTTGGATGCGTCTAGCGATAAGTGGAACCGTTTTGACCCGAAGTTCGTACAAGCTTCTTACGAAGACCACATGCAGAAGCTTGTCTTGGGCGACATGTATGTTTCGGGTGGGGAATTGTCGCTTGCGGGCTTTGATTTGCTTGGTGCAAGCTATGATTTTAACTTGTATCTGAATAGAACGGCTAAACCTCTGCTTGTGTTTAGCGTGTTTGGTGGTGAAAACCGCGCTCCCAAGCTGCCTTATGAAAGGGATCCTGACCAGTACAATAAGTATATCGGTCTTGATGACGTTGAAGCGCAGACGATGCTGGTTGGCGGTAAGGTTTTCTGGAATGCTACAGAAAATTTTGATGCCACGATTGGTTTTATCGGGAGCAAGGACTATTTGGATGATCCGTTCTTGCGTGACGGAACAAAGGATAACGTAAATCTTTCTAGTCCGATGTTTTCATCGAAGTCTTTCTTTGGCGAAGTTAATGGAAAGGTTCTTGGTGGGCGTGGTTCGTATAACGTACAAATTGGCTTTGGTGGCGCAGACACAGTGAATGTTGTGGCTCATCGCGCCGTGAATGCGGTTTTTGAAGAGGCTGGCCTTGATGTTTCCCGTTTTGCCCAGTTGCGTCGGTTGATGAACAATTCTTCGCTTGTGAATGGAATGAGCCGTGAAGAGCTGGAACTCATTTTTGGCGATAATACGGACATGAACGTGAGTGAAATGCGGGCGGAACTTTCGCGCATTTTAAAGATTGCCCAAGACGCTCTGAAAAAACATCGTGACGAAAATAAAGGCGATCCGACGGAATGGACTGCTCAAAATCTCGCTTTGTCTGGTGCATATAACTGGAAAAAGAATTCAACGATGATTGATGCATACTTCCGCTTTGTGGGCCGTAACTTTTACAGTGCTGGCTCTCCGGACTTGTTGCAGAACTCTCGCCAGTTAGGGGCCAAGTTGGAGCAGGGTATCAAGGATTTTTGGAAATTGAATTTCGGTTATGAACTGAATGTCGAAAATGCGTCTGGACATGGCGATGCGTATAACGTATTTGGTCTTGCCGAAGGTTCCAAACTTGGACTTTTGCCAGGCGCTGATGACGATTGGCTGGAACGGCACGAACAGGATGCATCTAGAACTCTCTATATTCACGATTTTGACTTGAAGAACTCCTTTAAGGTTCGCGATTCCATTGAGGTCATGGCTCGCTATGCGTTGAATTATCGTACGCGTAGCACTCCGCAAAGGCTTCATGGTAATTATATTGCTTCGTCTGGAATTTATTCGGATTCCTGGTTTGACGCTCAAAAGGGTAATCCTACGATTGATGTGAAAACAAAAGACGGAACGATTCAGATAGACTCTGCTCGCTGGGCTAAGTATGCCGCTTTGCAAAATGAGGAATATTTGGCAACGCAGTTTGAAGAACGACTGCTGAAACAGACGTTTGAACTTTCTGCAACGATTCGTTTCCCAAAGAATGTTTTGAAAGTTGGCGGCATCTGGACTTACCGTACCGATATGTCGAAGTTTAATCGGGATGACCTGCTGAATGGCTTTGACTTTTCTGATGAAACTTATGGCATCCTTGGGTATTACTTCCATGGCGGTGATTATCTGGATGCGCGTTATCCGATTTCCCTTACGACGACGGTTGAGCGGATTCGCAATACGGTTTCTATGACGCCGAGATTCAGAGTCTATAACCGTGACGAAATGAGCGAGTTTGAATGGAATCTCATGGACAATGCGGTAATCCAGCTAAATCCCGGGTTCCTGGATTTGATGCTGCATGGAAGCATTCGTCAGAATTTCATGAGCCGTGAAGAAGATGGCAAGGACATGGACGAAATGGAAATGGACTTGGATCTTTCCCTTGGCTTGAAATTCCAGGTGACGGAACGGCTTGGTATTGAATTGACTTCGGGAGCGTTCTTCAACTACCGTCCGGACAATGAGTCCGAAGATTACAGAGACATTTACGGGCTGATCTCAGTCAATTACGATTTCTAGTATGCATATTGGATGTCATTTATCTTCTTCGGGCGGCTTTTTGGCAATGGGGGAGACCGCCCTTTCCATTGGCGCCGATACGTTTCAGTTTTTTACGCGTAATCCGCGTGGCGGTTCGGCAAAGCCGTTTGACAAGGCTGATGCCGAGGCGCTGAATGCGTTTATGGATGCTCACAACTTTGCTCCGATTTTAGCGCATGCTCCATACACGTTGAATGCCTGTGCGGCTGATCCGTCGCTGAGGCAATATGCCCAGGACGTAATGAAAGACGATTTATTTCGCATGGACCATTTTCCGCGTGCGATGTATAACTTTCATCCAGGAAGCCATGTGAAGCAAGGCGTTGAGGTGGGAATCGATTTGATTTCGAAACACTTGAACAACATCTTGCACAAGGACTTGAAGACGAAGGTTCTCCTTGAAACGATGGCGGGGAAGGGTTCCGAGGTTGGCCGTACATTCGAAGAGTTGTGTGCAATTATAGATCGTGTAGAGCTTGCCGAAAAGGTCGGGGTTTGCTTGGATACTTGCCATGTTTTCGATGGCGGTTACGATATAGTGAACCATCTGGATGATGTTCTTGACGAGTTTGACAAGGTGATAGGCCTTAAGCGTCTTTGTGCAATCCATTTGAATGACAGTAAGAATCCGCTAGGCAGTCACAAGGATAGGCACGAGGTTATTGGTGGAGGATTTATTGGTCTTTCGGCACTTGTTGATGTCGTGAACCATCCGGCGCTTAAGGGACTCCCGTTCTATTTGGAGACGCCTAACGATTTGCCTGGCTATGCCAAGGAAATCGCCTTGATGCGGAATCAGGAACGCTAAAAAATGAAAATTTTTGAGCTTAAGCCTTGACAAGAAAATAGAAATCATCTATATTTGTGCGCGTCGATTGGAATCCCTCAAAGATTTTTGAATTGACTACGATGCTTCATAGCTCAGTTGGTAGAGCCCGCGACTGTTAATCGCGTTGTCCTTGGTTCGAGTCCAAGTGAAGCAGCTCAGAACCCTCGATTGAAAGATCGGGGGTTTTGTGTTTTAGTCATAAATATGAAAAATACGCGCATATCCCCTTGACAAGAAAATAGAAATCATCTATATTTGTGCGCGTCAGAGGAATCTTCTAAAGATTTTGAATGACTACGATGCTTCATAGCTCAGTTGGTAGAGCCCGCGACTGTTAATCGCGTTGTCCTTGGTTCGAGTCCAAGTGAAGCAGCTCAGAACCCTCGATCGAAAGATCGGGGGTTTTGTGTTTAGGCTTATGTCGGCCGAATCGATGGTGACGTCATGGTGGGTTGATTTGCCATCTCGCTTATCAATAGTATAAAAAATCCCGGGCGGTGGAACCGTCCGGGATGAATTGTAAGATTTCGGCAAGTTTCGCGTTTGGCTAATTGCGCGAATTACCTGCTTAATGCGGTCCAGCGCTTTTTGAAGCGTGGCTCGTCAATGATTTTACCCCAGATGAACCCGCGACGTGCGCTTTCTCGGCTTATCGAGCGCACGACAGTGCGCTTGGTGAGCGGATCTGCAATCTCGGCTGTTTCGCCTGTGTAGCCGTTTTCGATATCGCTTTGGCGCGCTGCTTCTGCAGCTTCTTCACGTGCCTTGCGGGCGCGTTCTTCGAGGATTTTCAGCTGGCTCTGCTTATCGCTGGCTGTCGTTGATGCGCTTGGCTTGGGCGTGGTTGTTGCCGCTTGGGCAAAATCTTCCGCTTTTTGCTCGTGCGATAGCAGATTGTTGAGTTCGTCGATATCTTGCACGAGAACGTCGTAGGCGCCATCACCCATGTCATGGCCGATAATGCGGTGTTGCTGGAGCTCGTAGATTAAATCGATGGCGCGAGATTCTGATACTTCAAATTCGGTTTTGAGGTATTCAATATCGACAGCGCCAAGCTGAACGATGTCTTCTGCGACTTCACGCATGGTCACTTGGTCACCCAGGCGATGGTAGTTCTCGGGAATTGGAGGCGGCATCGGGGATTCCATCGTTCCTTGAGCCGCCTCGCGCTGCGCTTCTTCGAACTGCTTGATGTATTCTTGCAGTTTGCGATTTGCAGACGGCGGCGGCTTAAGAGAGGTGTCCTCGTTTTCGTCGAATTCCTCGTTTGCTGTTTCATCGGAATCTTCGTGGTATTGCTTCTCTTCAAGGGCTTTCTTCTTCGCGTTAGCCCTCTTGATAAGCGCGTCAATGACGAAAATCGCAATGAATATGAGTAATGATTCCATTTAGGCTCCTTCGCTGTTTGTTTTCGCTCTGCGTCTTTGCAAATCCAGTTTCTTTTTCAGATTCCTTTCGTGCCTTTTGTCCCGGCTGACGTAGGGTTTCTTTTCTGGCTTTGCATGCTTTGCTTTAACAGCTTTTGGGGGAACTGTCGGATTCTTATATGTTGGCGACAATGCGTCCTTTATTTTGGAAAAGCCTTCATCAGCGAGTCCTTGAACTATCCCCGCTGCAACTTCAGTCAGCATTTCACCAACAAATTCACCAATCATATTTTATTTGCTTGCTTCCGGGGCGGTTCCGATTTCTTTACGCATCTGCGTGTCGGCTTCGATGTTTTTCAGGTTGTAATAGTCCATTACGCCGAGCTTTCCTTCGCGGAGGGCGGTTGCCATAGCCATTGGGATCTGGGCTTCGGCTTCGACGAGTTTTGCCTTCATTTCCATCACCTTTGCCTTCATTTCCTGTTCGGCGGCGAATGCCATGGCGCGGCGTTCTTCTGCCTTGGCCTGGGCGATCTTCTTATCAGCTTCGGCACGGTCGGTTTCAAGGATAGCACCGATGTTCTGACCCACGTCTACGTCTGCAATGTCGATGGAGAGAATTTCGAATGCTGTACCTGCGTCAAGGCCGGAGGCGAGCACCTTCTTGGAAATCATGTTCGGGTTTTCAAGCACTTCCTTGTGGCTCTGTGCAGAACCGATGGAAGACACGATACCTTCGCCAACACGGGCGACAACAGTTTCTTCGCCAGCGCCACCGACGAGCTTTTGGATGCTGGCGCGTACGGTGATTCGGGTAATGGCGTGGAGCTGAATACCGTCAAGAGCCACGGCGGAAACCTTCGGGGTTTCGATGACCTTCGGGTTCACGGACATCTGCACGGCTTCGAGCACGTTACGGCCGGCAAGGTCGATAGCAGCGGCTTCCTTGAAGTCAAGCTTGATGTTAGCCTTGTTGGCGGCGATGAGTGCCTGGATCACGCGGAGCACGTTACCGCGGGAAAGGTAATGGGCTTCGAGCAGGTTGGTGTCAACGGGGAGACCTGCCTTGCAGCTGAGGATTCGCGCTTCGACGATGACTTGTGGCGGAACCTTACGGAGACGCATACCGATGAGCTGGAAAATGCTCACGTTTGCCTTGGAGAACAAGGCCTGGAGCCAGAGGCTAAAGAACTTGCCGATAAAGGCGAGCAAGATGATGACGACGATGGCGGCAATGATAATGCCGATGATGATAAGGTTATCCATGTTTTTCTCCAAGTTATGTGTTTTTGTTTTAAATTTTTTGTCATGCCTGTTTTTTCTTGTCATGCCCGCCACCGAGCGGGCATCTCCTTTTGTTTATTGTATAGGAGATCCCCGCCTACGCGGGGATGACACGAGAAACCCATATATGACCTTCCTGTATTGCTTCTATCTTGACGTTTTCGCCGGCCTCGATGATTTCACCGTGGGTCTGCACGTCAAAAAGTTTAGTGCTTCCGTCTGGCATGGTAAAGCTAGCTTGGCCTACTGGGCGGAGGAATGTCTTTGCGGTTCCGACTGTACCGATGGCGACTTCTTGCACGGCCTCGGTCGGCGAGACGGCTGTTTCCATGTCGGTCTTGAGCATGGGTGTCCAGCCTTCAGGGAGTAATGGAATTAAGTATTTGCTTGCCGCAATTGGGATGATAAGTGCGATGGCTGCGCTGCTGAGCACAAAGAATAGCCCGAATAGCCATGGGGTCGCGTCAAAGGTCGTCTCGACGGCTTCCGGAACAAACTCTGGAATATTTGCAGCGTCAAAACTCATGATGAGCGCAATAATCATGCAGGCGATACCGCCAATGCCAAACAGGAACGTGCCCGGCATGACGAATATCTCAACTAAGAACAATATCACGCCAGCTACAAGCAAGATGGCCGGGATGTAGCCGTCAAGCTGCGGCGCGAACTGCCCGAAGAAGACAATCCCGATAAGGATAATGCCGATGATGCCGAACATTCCGAACCCAGGAGTCTTGAATTCGATGTAAAGCGCGCCAAATCCGAGAATCAGGAGAAGCCCCGAGATGGCGGCGATGGCGCTTGCGATTTTTTCTCCGGTATTTGTTTCGACTTCGCTCTTTTTTTCAAAGGCGAGCTTGGTTTCAAAGTCTTCGCGGTTCTTGAACGTTCCTCTGGAGAATCCGAGTTCTTCGGCTTCTTTGTCGGTCATGGTCAAGAGTTCGCCTTCTTTTACGAGAATCTTAGGGGAACCCCAGAACTTCTTTTCGGCGCTGTCTAGGACGGCGTATTTCTTGCCTTCGATAATGAGTGTCGTGTCGCGTTCCGTTTCCTTGCCCTTGTCAAGCTTGGCCGTGAGTTCTAAAACTTCGAGTTCTGGAGTGACAAACGAGGATGCCAAAAGTTCCGGGTAGCCGTTACGTTGCGCCAGGTTTCTGAATTTCGCGCGGAGCGGGGATTGAATTTTTTCGCCTACGATTTGCGGAGTGCCGTCGCCGCCTTGCACGATCGGGGCGCAGTCACCAATAGTCGTGGCTTCGAGCATGTAGAGCTTTTGGCAAGCAAGGGCGATGAGTGAGCCTGCACTTATCGCTTTCTTTTTCACTAGAGCTATGGTTTCGGGCCCTTTGACAGCCATGATGGTATCGACGAGGTCAAACGCTGCGTCGAGGCGGCCTCCGAAGGTGTTGATTTCAAAAACGATGGCGTCAGGTTTCTTTTCTATGGCTTCGCCAATGGCTCGGGCGCAGAATTCATACATGGCGGGGTCAACATCGCCTTCAAGCTTGATCCAAATAGCCTGTTTTTTTTGAATTTTTAAACTATCGCTTTCGCTTGGAAGGGTGATTTCCCTGATATCGGATTTTTTTGCGGTATCGGCTACGGTTGTGGTGCTTGCGGAGGCGAATGCGGTAAATAACGCAATAAGGAGAATAATATTCGTTATAAATTTCATATCGTCAATGTATAAAGATTTAATATCTTAAGCGCGCTTTTTTGTGAAAAAAAACACTTTTTTGCAGAAAAATGCGTTAAAACCATAAATTTTTTAAGATTTCCCGTCAAAAGGCTTTTTCAAAATGTATAATATATTGTTGAATGTTACAAAAAACTTATGAATAAAAATTTTTTTAAAAGAAATTTAATCGTATCGCTACTCCTTGTCGCGTTCTTGTTTATTGTAACGAACGTTTCTTTTTTATACATAAATAGGCAGGCGATTGACGATAGCTGGGACTCGCTTGATGAAGTTGCCTACGCTTCCGAAGCGAAAATGGGCTTTTTAGGGCGCTCACTTTTGAGTGCGTTGTCCAATATTGCAACCGTGGTCGGGATGGAAGAAAACCTCCTGTCCGAAAATATAGTGCGCTTGATTCGAGGTTCGCGCATTGGACCTTTGGTATCTGTCGCTCGTCTGTACTTGCCTGATGGACATATCATTGCTGACCATGCCGTTGTTTTTGATTCTTCGTACGTTGAAAACTACAAGAAAATTGTATCGCCCAAGCCGTATATATCAAAAGTCGGTCGCGATGTCGTTCATGCCGAAAATATCGTTTTTGAACAGATGGTCCCTGTTCGCCGCAGGGGACAGGTGGTGGCGATGCTATCGGCTGTTTCTGAAATCAAGCCCTTGTTTGGCTATGTGGCGACAAATGCATTTAAGGGAAAAGCCTCTTTAATTGTTGTGGACCGTCGAGATGGTTCCTTTGTTGTTGAAAAAACTGGAAAGTGGAAAAATTTCAATGACTTTGTCCGTGCCGTAAAACCTAAAAATGGATATTCGCTGGAAGAATGGGCGGCTGGCGTAATGAAAGGCGAGACTTCGCACATCTTTTATGATGAAACATCTTCGGATGGAGCGAAACTTGCTGTTGCATTGCCGTTGTTTGGCGGATGCTGGACGCAAATCTTGTATGTCAACGAGAATATCGCTTTTGCGCGTGTCGATAAAATTCGAAAGTTCTATATCGGAATTTCGGCAATTGAACTTCTGGTGATTTTATTGTACCTGCTCCGCATGGTGTGGAATGCCCGCCGTATGGTCGAAGCAGAAAGTAATGAATACTCCGAAATTGCAGATGCCTTGAGCGGAACTTACGAATGCATCTTCTATGTGAACATCCTGGATGATTCATTTGATACCTTCCATTCAGACAAGCTGATGAACAAGTTGCATGAGGCGGTGACCGGACGTGACTTCTTCTTTGATTCTATTTCAAGCCTGAGGCATAATCTTCATGAGGACGATCTTGAAATCGTAATGCACTTTATGGAAAAGGGCGCTTTCCTCAAGCGTCTAGAAGAAAATCCGAGTGCCTCTGTTGAGTATAGACTTGTCATTGATGGTGTCCCTCAGTTCTATAGAATGAAAGCTATCAAGTCCAGAAAGGACGAAAACCATGTTATCGTTGCGGTCGAAAATATTGATTCTGAAGTCAACAAGGCTATTGCACAGCGGCAGGAAATGGACCGTAACAACAGGGTTATCGAATCCTTGGCCTCGGATTTTGACTTTGTGAACTACGTAACGATTGGTGAAGATTCTGCGTCTGATTTCGTGGTGACATACCGTGCAAGTTCTGTGCTATTGAAGGCCATTCCTGGGTGGTCTTCGGAAAAGAGTTTCTCCAAGAGAATGGATTTATTGCTCAAGTACCTGATTTGCGATTCTGATAAGCTGTATTTCCATGAACAGACTAGCCGAGATCATCTGGTTGCGGTCTTGAAAAACGAGCCGATTACCCATATCAACTTTAAGATTAAGCTTGATGGCAAGGAAGTTTATTACCAGATGAAGATTATTGCCGATAAGGATGAAATCGGCAATCTTAAGGGCATTGTCTTTGGCTTGCATAGCGTCGATGAAGAAATCAAGAAGCAGATGGATATCCAGTCGAACCTGAAGCGCAACCTTGAAATTATCGACATCCTTTCGGAAGACTATTCATCGCTCTTCTACTTTAATCTTGTGGACAATACGAGTGGAGTGCTTGCTGTCCGCAGCGAAATTAACGATTCCCTAAAGGATTTCTTTGTTTCTTGCAATAGGCTTGAAGATGTCTTTAAGGAATTTGTCTTGGCCCAGGCGCATCCGGATGACCGTGAAAGGCTTATGAAGCTTGCCTCTAGAGAGGTTGTGGCCAGTTATTTAATGCACCAGAAGCGTTTGACGATTGTGTTCAGACACCTTTACGGTAGTGAATACAAGTACACGCGTTTGGTGTTTGCAAAGGCCGAACCTGTGGATGAGCCTCCTAAGCTTATTGCTGTTGGCTTTGTTGAAGTTGATGCCCAGTACCGCGCTGAGACGGAGCACCAGGAAAACGTTGAACGCATCATGAGCCTTTCGGACCAGTTCGAAATCGTGTATGATGTGAACATTGATACTGGCTTATTTAGTGTTTCTATAAAGGGCGGAAAGTTTAGCGACGTCTTAAATGAAAAGACTGGCAAGGGCGCAAACTTCTTTGATTACGAAGAAGTGGATGTCAGAAAGGTTGTTTACAAGGATGACCTGGAATCTGTCCTGCGTACGCTTAATCGCGATTTTGTCATCTCGCGCCTTAAAGACGAGAACTCGTTCTTCCTGGATTACCGACGTGTGACCTCTGAGGGCCTCAAGTGGTACCGCATGAGAGTGACCAAGATGGGCGACTGGTCCAAGTCGCACCGTGTGCTTGTCGGGTTGTTCAATAACGATGTCGTTTACAGAAAAGAAATGGCGCAGCAGGCGGCTCTTGAGCAGGCGCTTGAAATGGCGAAGTCGGCATCGCGTGCAAAAACGATGTTCCTCAACAATATGAGCCATGATATCCGTACTCCGATGAACGCCATTATCGGCTATACGGAACTGGCGACGATGCATATTGGCAACAAGGAACTTGTAAAGAATTTCCTTGGAAAAATTGAACTGTCTTCGAATCATTTGCTTTCGCTTATCAATGATGTGCTTGATATGAGCCGCATTGAGTCTGGTAAGTTGAACTTGAACGAGAAGCCGGAAATGCTTCCGGAAATTATCCATACGCTCAAGGACATTGTACAGGCGGATATCAATGCGAAGAATTTGCAGTTCTATGCCAATAGCATAGGAATCCGCAATGAGAAGGTTGTCTGTGATAGATTGCGCTTGAATCAGGTGCTTTTAAATGTGATATCGAACGCCGTCAAGTACACTCCTGCTGGGGGCTCAATTTGGTTCTCTGTGGAACAGAAGGCTTCGCCGGAACCAGGCATTGGCGCATACGAGTTTAGGATTAGGGACTCGGGTATTGGCATGAGCGAAGATTTCTTGCCGAAAATCTTTGATGCGTTTACGCGAGTCAATTCTTCGACTGTTTCGGGCATTCAAGGGACTGGCCTTGGCATGGCGATTACGAAGAACATCGTCGATATGATGGATGGCTCCATTGATATCAAGAGCAAGGTAGACGAAGGTACTGATGTTGTTCTGAATTTCCAGTTCAAGATTGCAACGCAGGAACAGGATATTTCAAAAATCAGGGAACTTGAAGGCAAGAGAATTCTCGTTGTCGATGATGACGAGGATTGCGTAAAGAGCGTTCCGCAAATTTTCAAAAAGCTCGGCGTTATTGCGGAATGTTGTTATTCCGGAGCTGAAGCTATTGAACGTGCGAAGGCGGCCGATGCAGAGGGACGTCCGTATGACGCGTTCCTTGTGGATTGGCGTATGCCGGACATGGATGGCTTGAAGACGGCTCGCATGCTACGCGAAATGCTTGGACGCGAAATACTTGTGATTGTGATGTCAGCCTATGAATGGTCGGATATCGAAGAGCAGGCCACGAAAGTCGGAATACACAATTTTATGAGTAAACCCGTGTTCCCGTCGGATGCGCGTACGGCTTTGTTGCGTAGCTTTGGCCTTATGCAGGCGGAAGCTCCGGTGACGGACAAGAAGGTTAGCTTTAGCGGCAAGAAGGTTCTGCTCGTAGATGACAATGAACTGAATCGCGAAATCGCTCAGGAAATTTTGGAAGATTGCGGAATTCAGGTGACCTCGCTTTGTGATGGCGAGAAGGCTGTTGAATATATGAAAAATTTGCAGTCGGGCGCCTGCGACTTGATTTTGATGGATGTCCAGATGCCGATTATGGATGGCTACGAGGCGACCCGCCAGATTCGTAAGCTCGAAAACAAGGAAGCTGCAGAAATTCCGATTATTGCCATGACGGCAAATGCCTTTGCAGATGACCAACAGGCCGCTCTAGATGCCGGCATGAACGAGCATGTGGCAAAACCCGTGAACGTCAACAAGCTGAAAGAAGTGCTGTCGAGATTTTTGTAGATAGGTGTTAGGTCACAGGTGGTAGGGGTTAGGATTATTCACCTAATCCCTAAGACCTAATACCTAAAACCCATAAAAAGACTTTAATTTCGATGTATTTTCTAAGTTCTAAGTTCTAAGTTCTAAGTTCTAAATACTATATTTGCTCTCAAATTGCATTTTTGCCTGGGTCCTGTGACCAGATTCGCCAATTCCACTGGTGCTAGAGCAGTAAACTCGGACAAAAACATGTAATGAAACAAACAATCAAAAAAAGGAATGGCTACAATGGCTACTATCACTAAAGAAAAGGCTGCAGAACTCACCGCTAAGTTTGGTGCTAACGAAAAGGACACCGGTAACGTCCGCGTTCAGATCGCTATCCTCACGGAAAAGATCAAGAACCTCACCGAACACATCAAGATCAACAAGAAGGACTTCCATTCTCTCCGTGGTCTGTCTGCGATGGTTGCAAAGCGCAAGAACCTTCTCAAGTACTACGGCGAAAAGGACATTATCGCTCAGCGTGCATTGATCAAGGAACTCGGTCTCCGCGGCTAATTCTCTGACTGGAGATTTTTATGTCAACAGAAGCTTATCAAGCTAAATACGGCAAGATGCTCGACCCGAAGGAAGTGTCTGTAAACCTTCCGGATGGCCGTGTCATTACGTTTGAAACTGGCCGTATCGCAAAGCAGGCACGTGGTTCTGCTGTCGCCAAGATGGGGGACGCGTTTGTCCTTTCTACCGTTTGCTACGGTGAAGAAAAGGATGGTGACTTCTTCCCTCTGACAGTTGAATACCGCGAAAAGTCTTACGCTGCCGGACGCCTGCCTGGTGGCTATAGCAAGCGCGAACCGGGTCGTCCGAGCGATGAAGAAATTCTTTCTGCTCGTATCATCGACCGTCCGATTCGTCCGATGTTCCCGGAAAACTTCACTCGTGAAGTCCAGGTCATCGTTCAGGTTCTTTCTTCCGACAAGAAGTTCGCTCCGGACGTTCTTGGCGTAAGTGCAGCATCTCTTTCTATTGGTCTTTCTGAACTTCCGTTCGAACAGCAGGTCGCTGCCGTTCGCGTGGCTGTTGTCGATGGCCAGAACATCGTGATGCCGACTTATGACCAGGTTGCCGTGGCCGATCTAGACCTCGTGGTCGCCGGTACGGAAGACTCTGTGTGCATGGTTGAAGGTGGTGCTTACGAAGTGTCCGAAGACACGATGATCGGCGCTATCCTCGCTGGTCACGAAGTCATTAAGGAAATGTGCAAGGCCCAACAGCAACTGGTGGACCGCTGCTCCAAGCCGAAGATGGAACTCAAGCCGAAGTTTGTTGGTGAAGAACACGACAAGCTCGTTGCTACGGTCAAGGAAGTTGTCTGGGACGAACTGAACAAGGACGTCCACTCCAACATGGTGAAGACGGACTTCTATCCGGCTATGGCAGACCTCTGCGCTCGCATGCTCGAAGATCCGCGTATCCTTGCTATCATCGGTGAAGGTGACGCTCAGGATCCGAAGCTCGTTGCCGATGCTAAGGGCATCTATGGCGAACTCGAACGCACGGCTATGCGTGAAATGATTTTGAACGAAGGCGTTCGTCTTGACGGCCGTACCACGACCGAAGTCCGCCCGATCGAAATCGAAATGGGCGTGCTCCCGCGTGCTCACGGTTCTGCAATCTTCCAGCGTGGCGAAACCCAGGGTCTCGTCATTTGTACGCTTGGAACAAAGGCTGACGAACAACGTTTCGAAAGCTTGCAGGGCGAAGGCGCAAAGAGCTACATGCTCCATTACAACTTCCCGCCGTTCTCCGTCGGTGAATGCAAGAAGCTCGGGCTTTCTCGCCGTGAAATTGGTCACGGTCACTTGGCCGAACGCTCCCTCGCTGCAGTCCTTCCGCTCCCGGAAGACTTCCCGTACACGATCCGCGTGGTTTCTGAAATCATGGAATCCAACGGTTCTTCTTCCATGGCCTCTGTTTGCGGTGGCTGCCTCAGCTTGATGGACGCTGGCGTTCCTATCAAGGCTCCGGTTGCAGGTATCGCCATGGGCCTCATCTCCGAAAAGGGTTCCGTCAAGGAAGGCGGCAAGATCAAGATCTTGACCGACATTACTGGTACGGAAGACCACCTCGGCGATATGGACTTCAAGGTAACGGGTACTGCAGAAGGTATCACTGCATTCCAGATGGACATCAAGATCCGCGGTATCACCCCGGAACTTATGCGTGAAGCTTTGGAACAGGCTCGTCAGGGCCGTATCCACATCCTCGGCAAGATGGCTGAACTTGGCCTCCCGGCACCGCGTCCGCACGTTTCTGAAAAGGCTCCGACGATGCTCAAGATGCGCATCCCGACTACGAAGATTCGTGACGTTATCGGTTCCGGTGGCTCTGTCATCAAGGGCATGCAGGCTCAGACTGGCTGCACCATCAACATTGACGACAACGGCAATATCGACATCGCCGCCCCGACAGGCAAGGCTGGTGAAGTTTGCCGCCGCATGATCGAAGAACTCACTGCAGAACCGGAACCAGGCCGCAAGTACAAGGGCAAGGTGAAGACGATCCAGCCGTTTGGCGCATTCGTCGAAATCCTCCCGGGTCGCGACGGTCTCGTGCATATCTCCGAACTTGCCGACCACCGTGTCGATAAGGTCGAAGACGTGGTTCACGTTGGTGACGAAGTCGAAGTGCTCTGCCTCGGTGTTGACCCGAAGGGCAAGGTGAAGCTCTCTATCAAGGCTTTGCTCCCTCCGAAGGCAGCTCCGGCTGCTGAAGCTCCGGTTGACGCTGCTCCGGAAGCTCCGGCAGAAGCTTAGTCCTGGATTTTGTCCAAAAAGGCTATTAAAGAAGCGCATGGCTCTGGCTGTGCGCTTCTTTTTTTATATTTAAAATGACATTTTTTGCAATGTGAATATTTTTTGAGGTGGAGTGTTCATTATTCGCAAAAATAGATTACCTTTATTAATGGATATATTCCGGTTGCGGATATGGGTTACATCTATTTGACATTGATGTTTGTTTTGTCTGCTGTCAATTTGGCGGTGCTTTCGCTTCGTTTCCAAAATCAGCGGAATAACTATATTTATTATGCCTTCTATGCGATTCTGGTTGCAAATTTTGGGCATTGGCTCCTTGGTTTTTCGGAATCCGTCGAGGGGGCTGTTATTGCAAACAAGGTGAACTACCTTGGCGGGTCTTTCCTCCCGATGTTCATGTTCTTTGCCCTTTTGAAGGTCTGCAAGATGGACATCCCGAGATGGCTGAATTTGGCGCTTATCGCCATGAGCTTTACCATTTGCGCTTTGGCGATGACGGTTGGGTATTTCCCGGCTTATTACGAGACTGTGGAATATGTGGTGCAGGCTGGCGTTGGCAACTATGTGGCAACGTATGGTTGGGCTCATGGCTTGTTCAATGCGTTCTTGGTGTGCTACCTCTTCTTGGATGTGTGGATTATTGTACGCGCTATTTTGCACCAGAAAATGGTGTCGCTCAAGAATATTGTCGCAATGATCATTGGCGAAGTGGCAACAATAGTCTCGTTCTTCTTGGCGCGTTACCTGGGCAGCGATATGCTCATTATGCCGTTTATTTACGTGCTGGACCAGATACTTTTGCTTTATATTTGCAATAACGTCAAGTGGTATGACATCACGGAATGTGTGATAGAATCGATTGAGACTGAAAGTTCTTGTGCGTATCTGTCGTTCTCGATTGATGGCGCTTACTTGGGGTCAAACCGCATTGCGTTAGAGTTTTTCCCAGAACTTGTCAAGATGAGAGTGGATGCCCATTTGAAAGGCGAAACCGAATTGCAAATGCAGATCATGTCCTGGATTGAAAAGTACAGAAAGTCCAAGATTTTGACAGATTACTGCCAGATGACGGAGTTCAACTACTTTGGTCGCCACTACAAGTGCGAAGTCAAGGTCTTGAGGCAGGTGCATGGTAAGAATGTATTCTTATTCAGAATTGAAGACAACACGCAGGAACGCCAATATATTGATGCCTTGGGCCGTAGCAACAACAAGTTGCAAGAAAACATGGTCCAGACGGAAAATGAAAAGCTGTCGGTACAGGAAAAATGGATTGTCGGTATGGCGCAGATGGCAGAAAGTCGTGCCGGTAACATGGACGGGCATATCAAGCGCACTAGCGAAGTCGTGAAAATTCTCGTGTCGATGATGCGCAAAAAAGGTGTCGATAACTTGTCTGACAAGTTCCTCGATGTGCTGATTGCGGCTGCCCCGATGTACGATTTGGGCAAGGTGGCCATAGATGATGCTGTGTTGCGAAAGCCTGGGCGTTTTAATATTGATGATTATGAAATCATGAAGACGCACGCGGCTAAGGGTGCTAACATTATCGAAAAACTTCTCTCCGAAGTCAAGGATAGTTACTTTGTAAGTGTCGCAAAGAATATGGCTTTGTACCACCACGAACGCTGGGACGGTACGGGATACCCCGAACAGCGCTCGGGTGAAAATATACCGATGGAAGCGCGTATTATGGCTCTTGCTGATGTGTACGATGCCCTGGTGAGCAAACGCTGCTATAAGGAACGCATGTCGTTCAGGGAAGCGCGCGATGTAATTTTGGCCTCGATGGGTAAGCAGTTTGATCCGCATTTGAAAGATTGCTTCTTGGAATGCCAGGACCAGCTGATGGATTATTACTGTTCTGTAGATCATTGATTGAACTTGTCTGAGAGATTGGTATGTTTGTCATATATTACCTGATTGCCATGTGCGTATTCTCTGCGGTGAATGCCTGCCTGCTTTCGTATTTTTATCGCAGACCGCTGAATACCTATTTTACGGCATTTTTCTTTTCGATTGTGCTTGCCGATTTCGGTTATTTGTTCCTTGCTCTTTCGACGACGATTGAGGGGGCGATTGTTGCAAACAAGGTGTGCTATTTGGGAGCGTGCTTTTTGCCGCTGTTCCTGTTCCTGTTGATTTGTCGCCTATGTTCGTTTGATTTGTCGAGATGGATTAAGTTTGCTTTGTTCATGTACAGTACGCTTGTCTTTGCGCTCTCTTGCACAGTGGGCTTTAGCGACGTGTTCTATGAATCGGTGCGCTATGTTATTTTAAACGGCTTTGGTAGCTATATGCCGACATATGGCCCCGGACATATTTTGTGGAATGTCTTGCTGTACTTTTATATTGTCGCAAATATCGTTGTCATCGTGATAGCTGCAAAGAAGAAGCGCAATGTCAGTTATAAGACCTTGATTGCGATTGCGGGTCTTGCTTTTGTCTCGATAGGTGCTTTTATTTTGGCTCGCAATTTGGAAAACGACACTTTGCTCATGCCGTTTGTCTATTTGATTGACGAACTTGTGTTGCTCTATATTTGCGCCTTGGTGAAAATGCACGATGTGATGAACAGTGTGCTGGAATCGCTTGAAGCTGAAAATACGGCGGCATATTTGGCGTTTTCGCCGAAAGGGCTTTACCTTGGATGTAACGACATCGCTTGTCGCTATTTCCCGGAACTTTTGGAATGCCGTGTAGATCACGTCTTGCCAACAGATGTTGAAATTGCCAAGATTTTTAAAGATGGCATGGCTCAGTTGAAAGGCTTGAGTGGCGATACGGTTTATCGCTTTACGTACAAGGATCGCTATTTCAAGGCGGTGATGCGCAATGTTTGCCAGAACAAGAAATTGCAAATATACTTGTTCCGCATTGAAGATGAAACGAATATCCAACGCTACATAGAACGCCTGGATGCAAACAATACAGAGCTTGCGGCGTTGATCAAGAATAACAAAGATCAGATTCGCTTGTTCCAGAACCAGATGCTTGTTGGCATGGCTGAAATGGTCAATAACAAGGATGGTTTTACCGGGGCGCATCTTAAACGTACAAAGGAAGTGGTGAGCATTCTTGTTTCCAAGATGCAAAAGGATCCGGACCTTAATTATTCAAAAGAGTTTTATGATGACATGATTGCGGCGGCACCGATGCACGATATTGGAAAGATTGCCATTGACGATTATGTGCTTTGCAAGCCGGGCAAGTTTACGCCTGAAGAATTTGACGAGATGAAGACGCATGCCGAAAAGGGCGCTATCATTATCAAGAACCTGCTTTCGAATTTCCAGAGTGAATTGTTTGTAGAAATTGCAAAGAACATGGCGGGTGGCCATCACGAGCGTTGGGATGGCAGTGGATACCCGTATGGACTCAAGGGCGAAAGCATTCCGCTAGAAGCTCGTGTGATGGCTGTTGCTGATGTTTATGATGCTCTTGTGAGTAAGAGGTGTTATAAGGAGGCGTTCTCCTTTGAGGATGCTTACGATATCATCGACAAGTCGATGGGCAAGCATTTTGATCCGAACCTCAAGAAATATTTCGACCAGAGCCGTGCGGAGCTGGAAGAATACTATCGGAAGGAGTGCGAGGCGGAGAGAGCTGAGAAGGCTTAGAGCTGTTGGTAAACAGGAATGTAAAAGGAACATTCTTATTACAATCCTAATCACCAACCACCAGTCACTAGTCACTCGAAATAATAGGTTTGCATGCGGCTATACATCAATTGTTTTGACGTAAAAGTTTCTACATTTTAGGCATGCTAGATTTTACTACACTTCCGTATGTTGGTGACCGTTTTAAGGCGGTTCGCAGGGAAACTGTTCAGGTCCGCGTGGGCGAGGCCTTGATAGGGGGCAACGCCCCCATTTTAGTTCAATCCATGACGACGACCAAGCCGAAGGACGTGGATGAGACCGTCCGCCAGACGCTTGCTCTTGCTAAGGCAGGATGTGGCTTGGTTCGCATCACGACTCCGACTTTTGCTGATGCCGCAGGACTTGAAGAAGTCATGAAGCGCGTGCGCGCTGCCGGTTGCACGGTGCCTGTTTCTGCAGACATCCACTTCCAGCCGAAGGCCGCTTTTGAAGCGCTCAAGTGGGTCGAAAAGGTCCGCATTAATCCGGGTAACTTTGTGGATACCGGCATTTTGACGCTCGACCAGCAGACGGACAAGTTGTTTGACGAAGGCAAGGAAAAGGTTGCCGAAGCATTTACGCCGTTTGTACAGGAAGCTAAGCGTCTCGGTCGTGCGATTCGCATTGGCGTGAATCACGGCTCGCTTTCGGCCCGTATGATTTACCGCTATGGCGACACCGTGGAAGGCATGGTGGAAAGCGCCTTGGAATATTTGGCGGTTTGCGAAGCGGAACATTTTGACCAGGTGGTCTTGAGCCTCAAGTCGAGCAATCCGCGTGTGGCGATTGCCGCTTACCGTTTGCTCGCTGCACGTTTGAAACAGGAAAACTTCAAGCCGTATCCGTTCCACGTGGGCGTGACGGAAGCAGGTGCTGGTGCGGATGGCCGTTTGAAGTCTGCGGCTGGCATTGGAGCTTTGTTGCTTGATGGCCTTGCCGATACGATTCGTGTTTCGCTTACCGAAGATCCGGTGGCAGAAGTTCCGGTGGCGCAGGACCTGATTGAAGCCTGCGAACTCAAGGCGGACGCTCCGAAGTTTGAAGTGCCGGTGCTTAAGAAGGACCCGTATCATTATGAACGTCGCGAATCTTCTGTGGTGAAGATTGCAGGCGTGGAAATTGGCGGTAGCCTTCCGGTGAAGGTGGGCGTGAAGTCTGATGCCGCAAGCCTCACGGGTGAACGCCGCGGTCCTGAATTTGCTTTGGCTGGCCTTGATGCTTCTGCTGGTGCAAACATTGTGACGTTCAAGGATGCTATGGATGTGGCTGGTTTTGCTGCAAATCCGACAAGCGTTCCGGCGGGTTCGATTTTCTGCTACACGGGTAGCGACATGGTTTATGGCGTGCGTGCTCTTGCTTCTGCTTTGGCTGCCGCTGGCCGCAAAGACCCGATTCTGCTTTATGCAAAGATTGGTAGCTCGGACAAGGACATGCTCCGTGTTTCTGCCGACTTTGGAAGCCTCTTGACGGATGGTCTTGGCGATGCCGTTGTGATTGACGGCTACAAGGGCGCTAAGGAATCTGTTGCGCTCGCATTTGATATTTTGCAGGCTGCCGCATGCCGCCGTAGCAAGACAAACTTTATCAGCTGTCCGGGCTGCGGTCGCACGCTGTATGACATTCGCACGGTGCTCGGCAAAATTAAGGAACGCTTTGGTCACTTGCAGGATATTTCCATCGCAGTGATGGGCTGCATTGTGAATGGTCCGGGCGAAATGGCGGACGCCGACTTTGGCTACGTCGGTGGTGGTCCTGGCCGCATTACGCTTTTTGAAGGCAAGACCGCAGTGAAGAAGAACATCCCTGAGGAAAACGCGATTGAAGAACTCGTGAATTTGCTCAAGGAAAAAGGTCGCTGGGTGGAACCTTGATTTAGTAGACGGTAGACAGTAGGAAGTAGACAGAATAAATTTGGCGGCGAAGCCGCGATTATTCAACTTCCTGCTTCTAACTTCCTACTTCCAACTAAGTTTTAACTTAAACAAAGGAATGAAAAATGGCAACTATTAAGACGATGAACAACATTTCCAAGAAAGGCTTGAGCCTGTTTGGCTCGTTCTACCAGGTTTCCGATTCTATCGAAAATCCGGATGCTATCTTGGTGCGTTCTGCTCAGGTCGATACGGATAACTACGATGGCCTTTTGGCTGTCGCTCGCGCCGGTGCAGGCGTGAACAACATCACGATTGACAAGGCTTCTGCAAAGGGCATTTGCGTGTTCAACACTCCGGGTGCAAACGCAAACGCTGTTGCTGAACTCGTGATGACTGTGCTCGGCATGGCTGTCCGTAATGCAGACAAGGCTGCTGCTTGGGTCAAGAACCTCGATGTGAACGATCCGGATCTCGCCAAGACGGTCGAAAGCGGCAAGAAGAAGTTTGCTGGTATGGAACTTGCCGGCAAGACTCTCGGTGTTGTTGGCCTCGGCAAGATTGGTGTGCTCGTTGCTAACTATGCCCGTTGGAAGAACATGCGCGTGATCGCTTACGAACCGTATCCGAATGCAAACAACATGCATGAACTTTCTAACAAGGTCGAAATTGCTGATCTCGACACCGTGATTGCAAATTCTGACTTCCTCACGGTCCACGTTCCGTTCATCAAGGGTGTTACCGAAAACCTCCTCAACAAGAAGAACCTCGCTCAGTTCAAGGGTTCCTACATCATGAACTTTGCTCGTGGTGGCATCGTTGAAATGGATCCGGTGAATGAAATGCTCGCTTCTGGTTCCCTCCTGGGCTACCTCTGCGACTTCCCGACTGCAGAACTTATCAAGAACGACAAGGTCACTTGCTTCCCGCACCTCGGCGCTTCTACTGAAGAAGCCGAAGAAAACTGCGCAGTCATGGCTGTTGAAGAATTGAAGGATTACATCGAATACGGTTGCGTCCGCAATTCTGTGAACTTCCCGGCTCTCGTCGATCATCCGCATGCTGGCATCAAGAGCCGCGTTGTCGTTATCAACCAGGACGTTCCGAACATGATTTCTGAAATCACGAAGGTGTTCGGTGCAGAAGGCATCAACATTGCTTCTTTCAGCAACAAGAGCAATGGCAAGATCGGGTACAACCTCGTTGACGTCGAAAGCAAGGTCGATGATTCCATCATTGAAAAGCTTGGCAAGCTTGACAAGGTCATCAAGGTCCGCGTGATTCATTTCTAGTCATTGGTCAATGGTCATTGGTTATTAGATTTCAATCAGGCGGCGAAGCCGCGATTGTTAAACTAGTGACTAATGACTAACAACTAATAGCTAAGAATACATCGCTTCAATTTGTTTGGCGTATCGTTTTTCTGCAACGGTGCGCCGAATTTTTAATGTGGGCGTCAATAGCCCGGATTCAATCGTGAGTTCGTCACCGACTAAAGTCCATTTGCGAATTTGTTCCCAATGGTTTAGCTTTTCGTTGACATGTTCGATGTGGCGTTTGATGGAATTTAAAATTAGCGGCGACTTTATCGCGTTTTCGACATCGTAATCTTCGTTTTGCGGCTTGAGCATGCGGCGGGCGCCTACTGGGTTTAGCCAGATTATGGCCGAGGCAAACTTGCGGTCGTTGGCGATGACGAGTGCCTGTTCTACAAGCGGGTGGCGCGTGATTTCAAGCTCGATGGGGTTCGGGCTTACGTATTTTCCGGTGCTTGTCTTTAACAGTTCCTTGATGCGTCCTGTGAAATACAGGAATCCATCTTTGTCAAAATAGCCTTGGTCGCCAGAATGGTAAAAACCGTCTGGTGTGAAGTTTTTGACATTTAAGTCCGGGCGATTGTGATAGCCCTTAAAAACACTCTCTCCGCGAATCTGGATTTCGTTGCAATCTCCAATGCGTACGTCAAGGTGGGCGAGTGGCTTGCCTATGGAACCGGGCCTGAGAGCTTGTTTGCAATTTGCAGAAACGACCGGAGAACATTCTGTCATGCCGTAGCCTTCGAATACGGGGAGTCCGATGTTCAAAAGGAATCGCAATATAGACTTGTTCAAGGAACTGCTACCGGAGATTATCATTCGGAAATTTCCACCGACGGCTTCGCGCATTTGTTTGTAGACAATCCGGTTGAATACCCAGTGGAGGGGCTCGAAACGCTTGTTCGGGTCTTTAATCTTTGCAACTTTAATGGCTTGCTTGATTAAGAAGCGCTTGATGCCCTTGGCGCGATCCGATGCTGTCGTCATGCTTTCGTAAAGGCGTTCGAGAATGCGCGGAACGACAATCATGATGGTGGGGCGGACTTCGCGCAGAATGTGCGAAAGATTCTTTGGATTGTCTCCAAAGTAAACGGTAACGCCGCAGAACGTGTAAAAGTAGACCGCCATGCGTTCAAGGACATGTGCCACCGGCAGAATCGTAAGGCATGTGTCTTTTTTGGTATCAAGTCGGAACATCGGCTTGATGTTCTGAATTTGTACTAACATATTCCGGTGCGTGAGTTCGACGCCCTTGGGACAACCTGTTGAACCGCTCGTGTAGATGATACTGAAAATATCGTCAGGATTTATTGTCGAAAGCTGGTTGTCTATCCATTTTGCTCGAACTTGGTCGGCGAGGGCATCGTAGCCGCATTTGAGAAGTTCGTCCCAGTATATTCCGTTGTCAGGAAGGAACGAATCGTTGTCAATGCAGATAATTTTAGTGAAGTTGTCTAAAATGCCGAAAAGTGGTTCGTCAAGTTCTTCGAACGAATTGATGATGAGAATCTTGATGTTGCTATCGATACTTTGGTAGGCGAAGTTTTCGGACGAAATGTTCGGGAAAAGAGGGACGACGCGCGCATGGTTCAGTTGAACGGCGATATCTACGATAATCCAGTTTGGTGAACTTGGTGCGATGATGCCTACGCTTTCGTTTTCTTTTAGCCCGAGCGCGTTCAAAGCTAGTGCAAGCGCCTTGGTGTTGCGTTTGAGCGTTTCTTTGGAATAGTGGATCCACTCACCGTCTTTACGGTGATACCATCCTTTAAAATCAGCTCTGTCGCAGTTCGCAAAGAACATGGACGGCAGAGATTTGAATTCCAACAACTCCATGCTTTTAAAATAACATTCTATTTTGCAATAGCTCATTTTTTTTCAAAAAAAACAGTATATTATGGATATGCTGAAAAAGTTGAGCGACTACGAAAATGAACTTTTGAAAATGGTTGAGGTGGGGGCGCCTTTGACGGCGGAACAACTCTTGTCGGTGCGGACGCACATCGGCTTTTTTCAGCATGAGCGCTTGGTTCACGAACTTGTGATGATTTTGTTTGCGCTTTTGACCGTTGGCGGGATTCTATTTTTGATTGTGGTTCCCGAGATTTCGGTGGTGGCGCTTGATGCGCTATTCTTTGTGCTTTTGGTGCCTTACGTGAAGCATTACTACGGGCTTGAAAATGGAGTGCAGAGACTGTACGACGTGTACGAGAAATTGGAAAAGTTGTAGGAATATGGCGACCCCGGCACGATGGCCGGGGTGACAGTTCGGAGGCAATGAAAAAAGCAAGTCCGAGGGACTTGCTTTTGAAATTTAATGGATCCTGTCTTGCCATAACAAGAGGGAGGTGCCCAGTCATGCTTCGACTGTGCTCAGCACAAGGGCCGGGCATGACAATTCATTACTTCTTCGGGGTGATGAATTCAAGCCCACCCCGATGAGCGGGCAAGGTTTCTTGCGAAACCTCGCACTCGGATTTTTCTTGCGAAAAATCCTCACTACATGGTTAGGCTTTCGGTTTGATAAACTCAAGCCCACCCATGTACGGACGGAGGACTTCAGGAATCTTGAGCGAGCCGTCTTTCTGCTGGTAGTTGTCGCAGATGCCGACCATCACGCGCGGAGTGGCGAGGCCAGAGCCGTTAAGCGTGTGGAGGTAGACGTTCTTGCCGTTAATCTTGGTCTTGATGTTGGCGCGGCGTGCCTGGTAGTCTTCGAAGTTCGAGCAGGAGCTGACTTCGAGCCACTTCTTTTCGACCGGAGCGTAAACTTCGAGGTCGTAGCACTTGGCTGCACCGAAACCGAGGTCGCCCTTGCAGAGTGCGAGGCGGTGGTAGGGGAGGCCGAGCTTTTCGAGGAGCTTTTCACCGAAACGGGTGAGTTCTTCGTGGTCTTCGTAGCTGTGTTCCGGATGGGCGAAGTAGACCATTTCAACCTTGTTGAACTGGTGCAAGCGGAGGAGACCGCGGGTGTCCTTGCCATAGCTACCAGCTTCGCGGCGGAAGCATGCAGAGTAGGCGCAGATGCGCTTCGGAAGTTCGGATTCCGGAATCACTTCGCCGGCATAGAGGTTTGTGAGCGGGACTTCTGCTGTCGGGATGAGGAACAGGTCGTCGTCTTTGTCGCAGCGGTACATGTCTTCTTCGAACTTCGGGAGCTGACCCGTGCCGCGCATGGTGTTACGGGTAACGAGGTACGGCGGAGTGAATTCTTCGAAGCCGTTCTTCATGTGTTCGTCGAGGAAGAACTGGATGAGGGCGCGTTCGAGGCGAGAGCCGAGACCGCGGTAAACCGGGAAACCGGAACCGGAAATCTTGGCGCCACGTTCAAAGTCAAAAATGCCAAGGCGTTCGCCGAGAGTCTTGTGGTCAACGCGGGCGAAGTCATCGTTCTTGGTGTAGTAGTCAAACGGGATCGGGCCGTCTTTTTCGACAACGTTATCGCTGGAGTCCTTGCCTTCTGGAGAACGTGGAGCGATGTTCGGAACGTGCATGAGCATTTCGGTCTGCTTGTAGTCAAGTTCCTTGAGCTTCTTATCGAGTTCGTCAATCTTGTTGCCAAGTTCGCGTGTGGCGGCCTGGGCTTCGTCTGCATTTTCGCCCTTCTTCTTGAGTTCGCCAATGCGCTTGGACTGGGCGTTGCGTTCGCTCTTGAGGCGTTCGACTTCGGTGAGGAGCGGACGGCGTTCGTTATCGACGGCGAGCACGTCACGAAGGCTTACGGTCGTATATTTCTTTTCGGTTTCAGCAATATAATATTCCGGATTTTCACGGATCTTTTTGATATCAAGCATTTGATTGCCTCGGTTGAAAATTTTTACGCGGAAGAATATAGAAAAGTAGGAAGTAGGAAGTAGGAAGTAGGAAGTGAAAATTTAACGAAAACCAATGATTAATAACTTGCGACTAACAACTAATAGCATAGTTTTACAGGATCCTTCACTAAGCGCTAAATTCTACTAATTATTCTGTTGTTTGCGTTTACATCGGTAATTAAGCGGGACGTATTGTTCCGATATTTTTTGAATATACATTTTAAGTAGGGAAAGGATAAAAACGAAGGGTAAAACATGAAGGAATCAAGAGGAGTACATAATGAAATTTCCTTTATTGCTTTTAGTAGCCGCGTCGTTCTCTTTTGCCCAATGGGGTGGCGGTGGCGGAAAATCGCTAAACGACTATAAAAAAGAATCAGTGTCGGGCAGAGATATCCACGTGTATGCACCGAGCAATCTCGCGCCCAAGAGCCCTTTGCTCATTTCGTGCCATGGCATGGACCAAGACCCCAATTACCAACAGTCCAATACGCATTGGGAAGCGGTTGCCGATACGGCGGGCTTTGTCGTCGTGTATCCTAGAGGTGGAACAGGGATGAGTACCTGGGATATCAGCGGTGACAAGGATACGAAGTGGGTCGTACAAATTATCGAGCAGATGGTCAAGGAATATGACATTGATCCGAAGCGAGTTTATCTTTCTGGATTTTCGATGGGCGGTATGTTCACTTACCATGCCATGAGTAAAATTGCAGATAAAATAGCGGCATTTGCACCGACTTCTGGTACAAATGTGATGGGTGCGTCTAAAGCGATGCGTCCAGTCCCGATTATCCATCCGCATGGAACAAACGATGACGTGCTGAATTACAGCCAGGTTGAAGGGTTTCTTAAGAACTATCGCGACCAGTTCCATTGCCCGTCTCAGGCGGAAGTCCAGAATAACTATCCCAATTCCGAAAATTCGGGTGCAACGATGTATACTTGGGGCCCTTGCGATGAAGGCGTTTATATTAAACACCTTAAGCTTGAAGGCCGTGGCCATAGCCCTTCCAAGGCCGATGTTTCTGACATCTGGAATTTCGTGAAACAGTATTCTTTGGATGGTGCCTCGATTACACCGTCGATTGAAGTTCCTACAAACAGGGATTCCGTGTTTAATGGTTCTTTCTCAGATTCGCTCAAGCTTGCAGGCTGGACGCTCAACAACCACAGTGGCGAAGGCTCCTTGAAATTAACCGATGGCAAGGCCGAAATCAATGTGACCAAGACGGGTACGAATGCTTATGATGTACAAATGATTCAGAATGGCGTCCACTACGAAAAAGGTCAAAGCTACAAGGTGACTTTCGATGCCTATGCATCTGTGGCGAGAACGCTTGAAGTGAATATCGAAAAGGATACGGACCCGTGGACGAGTTACCTGGGCGAGGCGAAGACTTTTGACTTAGGGACTGAGAAAACGAGCTTTGAGATTCTGTTCACCATGAATGAAGCTACGGATGAAAATGGACGCGTTTCTTTCAATGCGGGCCTTGCTACGGGTAGCGTGTTCATTGACAATGTGGTGTTGAGCAAAGTCGAAGGTACGCTTGGTCTTGCGAAGAACGTGCGCGTGCTTACTGGCGAAAGAACGCTTAGCGTGTACGATATGAATGGCGCTTTTATATGTAATCTTAAGGGCGTGCGCGTGAATGACGTCCAGTCGAAATTGAATTCAATGAAGCTGGAAAAAGGCTTGTATGTTGTGAAAAACGGCTCCTTCAGCAGAATTTATTCTGTGAAGTAGTTAAGCGCTCGCAAAAAGCTTTTTGCAAAGTCCATGGCAATTTCTATGTCATGGACTTTTTTGCAATTGTGAATGTTTTGGGAGTGCGTTAAAAATGCGCGCAGTCCGTTTATACCTGTTCTGCTTTTTAGACGAGTGGTTCTGCGAGCAGTGCGAAGGGTTCGGCACCGGTGATGCGGACGCGGAGCGTTTTCCCGGCTGGGAAGGTGCCTTGTAATGCGACGGGGCGGTAGGCCTCGTTGCGGGCGATGGTGGTTCCGGCGCGGTAGCCGGGCTTTTCGGTGACAACGGTGCATTCGTCGCCAATCCATTCGCGGTTGTTCTCGAGAGCGATTTGCTGGAACGCTTCGGCGAGAATAGCTGAACGCTCGTGCTTGATATCGTCGGGGACCGCTTGGTTGGATGCTGTTTCGAGACGCGCGGCGACGGTGCCTGGGCGCGCGACAAAACGCGTGATGTTGCAGACGGTCGGGCGAGTTTCTTTCAAGAGCGTTAACGTGTCGTTGAAATCTGCGGCGGTTTCGCCGGGATAGCCGACGATAAGGTCGGTGCTGAGCGTGAATTTGCGGAATCGCTCGGTAAATGCGTGAGCGAGGGTCGCGTAGTCGCGTGCTGTGTGGCGGCGGTTCATCGCCTTGAGCACGTTTTCGCTGCCGCTTTGGACGGGAATGTGGATGAACTTGTAAATGCGGTCATCCGTGAAGCAATCTAGTAGCGCCTCCTGATAGCTGAGGACATGGCGCGGATTGCCCATGCCGAGGCGGATGCGGTAATTGCCGTTCACGTGTGTGAGGATTCTCTGCGTGAGTTCGGCGATATTCGTGCCGATGTCAAAGCCGTAGCAGGCGCAGTCTTGGCCGGTGAGCTGGATTTCGAGGCAACCGTCATCGACGAGCGCTTGGACTTGATCGACAATTGCGTTGGGTGCAAAGCTGTGGAGGCGGCCTTTGACGAGATGCGTGCTGCAGAAGGCGCATGCGTCGAGACAGCCTTCTTCGATGTTCACGATGCCGACGAACGGGGATTCGCGAAGGACATTGCGAGAGGCTTTATTGCTGTCGGGAGTGCGCGCGTTTATCTGGCTTGAGGGTGATTGCGCGGACTGGGTTGGTAATATTGCCGAATTTTCAAGTTCTTTTAGACTTGTGAATTGTACGTGTGGAACGGTGCGGAGCGCTTCTTCGCGGAAGTCCTTGGGGGCGCAACCCGTGATGTATATGGGAACGCCTGGAAATGTGCTCGCTGCTTTGCGCAGAAGCTTCATGGCGCCTGCATTGCCCTTGACCGTGCAAACGTTCAAGTAGAACGCTTCGGGCTTTTCTGTGCTGAAGTTCGCGGGATTCGCGGCGCTTGTGGAATTCTCGGCATTTACAAGATTCGCGGGCGTCTTGGAAGAAAAACTCGCTGCTCTTGTGGAATGCGCGGCCTTCGCTTCCGGAAACTCGAACGTGACTTCGGATTTTTGGGAGAGAATGCGCGCAATCTTTTCACCGTCACCGAAATTTGCGGCACAGCCCTGGCTTAAAACGACTATCATCTCTTGAATTTTTCCAGCGTGATGCCGGGGTAATAGTGCGTTAAAATCTGGATGTAGCTTTGGCCCGCCTGAGCGCGTGCGCGAGCGCCCATTTGGCAAAGCCCAACGCCATGCCCGAATCCCTTGCCTTTGAGAATCCATTCATTCCCGTTCTTGTGGATGCGGAAAAAACTGGAGGGGAGGATGGTGCCACCGCGCTTGAAAAGCCAGCGGATTTTGTCTGCTTTTGCTGTGAACGAGCCGTTATTCGTTTCGATGACGAGCGTGTGGATGCGACCGCTTTTGAGCGTGTCTTGAATGTGCATCGACTTGATGCTCGAAAAACTTGGGACGTTTGCTTTTGCTTCTTTTGCGTTTATCTGGAATAAATCGTGAAGTTCGTCTTCGGTAAATTCACGAGTCCATTCGGTGTAGTTGGATTCGCGGCACCACGGCGTTCCGTCGGGGCGGAGGTCGGGCTTGTTTTTGAGGTAGGGGTGGTCTGGGCGACCCCAGGTGACTACGCCTTCGGTTTCGCCACCGCAAGTGGAATGGTAATAGGCGGTGATGAATTCTCCGTTGTACGTCATCACGACGCCTTCGGTTTCGCGGACTGCTTTGTCTGTAAGTGCTGTGGCGCTGTGGAGGCCTTTGTAGACTTGGTCGCGTGTGTCGGCGTAAACGTCAAAGCCTTGTGCTGTGCGGCTACCGAAGTGCTTGTAGGCGTAGGTACGTGCGGCAACGGCTTGGGCCTTGAGCGCTTCGAACTTGGATTCGTCGAGTTTGCCGATTTCGTAAGGAACGACACCTCGCAAGTAGTCTTCAATGTCGATGACGTTGATGGCGTTTAGCTTGTTGCCATTGGCGGTGACGATAAATTCACCGTTGTAGCAGGCTTTATTGAGGCCTGCCTTGTCTGTTGCAATGGCAATGCAATCGCTTGCAGATGAACCCGTGGCCTTGAAAACGCGTCGGTCAGCGGTCTGCTGGCGCTTTGATTTTGTCTTGATTTTGAGTTTGCCTTTAGAGGCGGTGATGTGCAGTTCTTCGTTCTTTTGACGGATGAAAATGTTTGGCACACCGACAAAAACACCCACCTGGATAGGGCGGTTGAGCTCTTTCTTGATTTTTTGAGGAACGATGGTCTGCTCGGATACGCTATTTGCTTCGATTGGGCTATACTCAGAATTGCCGGCCGCAAGAGATGGGGTCGCCAAAGAGAGTGTCGTCAAAGCAACTGCTGAAAATATCCGGAGCAGGCCCATGGACCTTATTTCTTTTTGAGCTTCGCCTGGGTTTCTTTTGCCATCTTGCGGAGCTTGGACTGATTCAGCGTGCGGTCTGACGTCGAGATCTTATCGACAAAGAGGTCGCCGTTGAGGTGGTCGCATTCGTGCTGGATGCAGCGGGCGAACAGACCTTCGCAGTTATGAATTTCCTGGGCTTCGCCATTGATGTCAAAGAAACGCACTGTCACGCGGTCCGGACGGACAACGTTGCAGAAAATATCCGGGAGGGAGAGGCATCCTTCATCGTAATCGACGTTCTTGGCATCCGGTTCAGCTTCCCATTCGGGGTTGAACATGATGTAGGGGCGAGGATCTTCTTCGCCTGGGATGGCTGTGTCGATGACCACGAGACGGATGTTCTTGCCAATCTGCGGAGCGGCAAGGCCGCAGCCCGGAGCATCGTACATGGTTTCGAGCATGTCTTTTGCGAGCTGGCGGAGTTCCGGCGTGATTTCGGTGATGGGTTCGCACTTTTTGCGAAGCACCGGGTCACCGTAAATTCTGATGGGGAGAATGGCCATGATTACTTCTTTTCTTCGACCTTAGCGGAAGTGTCGTTGTTGATGACGCGGAGAATGGCTGCCTTTTCGAATTCGATGGTGGAGGTGCCAGTGCGGAGCGTGATGATGTTTTCTTCCATGCTAGCGATGGTGCCGATGATGCCTGCGGCTGTCATGACCTTGTCGCCCTTCTTGAGCTGCTTGCGCATTTCGTCCATCTGCTTCATTTCCTTCTGCTTCGGGCGGATGAAGAAGAGCCACATCACCACAAAGAGGAGGATGAGCGGGAGGAAGCTAGCGAGAGCACCCGGCTGTTCCGGCTGTGCGGCTGCGTCCTGAGCGAAAGCGGCGATGGAGGAAAGAGTCACGAGAAGTGCAGAGAGTTTCATATTGAACCTTGTAAAAGGGTGAATGTTTTATGCAATGAAAAATAGAAATTTAGACGAGAGACGAGAGACGATAGACGAGAGAAATGTCTCTTAAAAACATCTTTCGTCTGTAGGCGGGAAACGCCGTTCTTTCGTCTAACTACTGCCTACTGGCCAGTAATTAATTTTTTATCCAGCAGTGGATAGATTCGATTGAGTTCGAGCAGGTTTAGGAGCCTGTCGAAGTTGGCGCAATATTTTTCTTTGGGGAGCTCTTTGAGGAGCTGCTTTTGCAAAAGCGTTTCGAGGTTGCGCGGGGTGAGGCTCATTCCGTGCATGGTGCGCTTGGTCTGCTCAATCAAATCGTTCAAGTTTACAGCAACGAGACCGTCGGACTGGAGCTCGCCTTTGTCGCAGGCGGCTTTCACGAATGCGGTGAGGATTGCCTGGTCGGTAAGCGAAAGGATGTTCGGCGATGTGCTCTTGTAAATGGCACGATGGCGGAGCGTTTCGTAGAGAATCTTGATCAGTGGCTTGTTCTCTACAGATACGGATTCCGATTGCAAACGGACGAGCTTGAAGTCCTGTAAAATAATTAATAGTTTGTATGTTCCTAGTGCGGAAAGCTTTGAAAATTGAGCGATTTCGTCTTGTAGTGCGACTAAACTAATATCTTTTGCTGGCTCTCTCGAAAGCACGAACAACAGCGACGGGAAAGTTGTTATCAAGTCGCTTTTGCGCTTGTTCTCTTGCGCGATGTGATTGCGCTGCGTGAGGAACGCGAGAATAGACTTGAGCCAGATGGGTTGCTCTTTCATTGTGTTGTGCAAGGCGCTTTGTGGAATGACTTCGATTTCGCAGTCTTCTTCGGCGCGGACCGTGTATTCCATGGGTTCGCCTGCGATGAGGCTGAGTTCGCCAAACGTGGAACCGGGGCCGAAATTTTGGACTTGTGTGCCGTTTTGCTCGTCCTTAGAAGTTGCTGTAAGCGTACCGCTTTTGACGATGTAAAATGAATGGGTGAGGTCGCCTTGCAGGCAGAGATTTTCGCCTTCTCTCAAAATCATTTGACCGTCCCCTTGAGATTTGGCTCGTACTGCAAAGCCAATAAATAGTAATTTACTTTGTCAAAATTAAGGGAGAAAAGATGGTTCTCTTTTTCGATGAACCATTCAAATTGCTGCATCTGGAGCCAGTCTGTAACGCCAACTTCAAGGTTGTGTTCCTTGAATAAATTCATCCATGCGGAACCTTCTATGGTCGTGTCTGGCTCGAGAGTCGATAGCCAAACGAGACATCTCTTTTGCTGGAGCGTGAGCTTGAACGGAAGCCACGGAAGTTCAAGTTCTTGCGTCTTGAGGTAATCCGCAAAAATTTCGAGAAGGCGCGGATCAGGGATGGTAAGCGTCGAGCCATTGGCTTGCTGGATGAGCATCTTGCGACGGATAAGCGTCTTTAGCGCTTCGTTCGCGGCTGGGAACGGCGTTTTGGTAAGCCACGAGAATTCTTGCAACAGCAACTGCTTTTGCAAAATTTCGTCTTTGCTGTAGAATTTGCAGAATGAGGCGAGGCTTTCGAGCGGGTTTTCCGTCTTTGCTGCGCGGATGGACTCGTTGATGCGGCGCGTTTTGGCCGAAATCGCCTTGATAGCTGCCAAAAGCCAGACGGGGAGCGCCTTTAGCTCGGATTCCATGCACTCGTCATTGATGATGGTGATGGTGGAATCGGTGGTCGCCTGGAAAATATAGCGTACGGGTTCGCGTTCAAGCAGGGCGCCTACGCCCACGAGATTTCCGGGATGGATCTTGAAAACGACCTTGTTGTTCGCTTTTGGATCGAGTGCGACAAGCTCACCTTCGTTCAAAAGGATGATTTTCTTGTCTTCGTCCTGAGGTGAGGATACAACAAAACCCGCCTTCACGCGGAGTCGCGTGGGCGGGATAAGTCTTGGTTGCGAATTCCCCGTAATCATCGGGAAATAACCGCCTTCGAAGTCCGGCTAATTAAGCCTGGCGTTCTTCGATACGTGCAGCCTTACCGCGGAGGTCGCGCATGTAGTAAATGCGAGCCTGGTGAACCTTACCAGAGCGTTCGACAACGATGGAGTCGATGCGCGGGGAGTTGACCGGGAAGATACGTTCGACAGCGACTGCACCGGACATCTTGCGGACCGTGATGGACTTGCCGATGCCAGAGTTCTTCTGCTGAATAACGACGCCCTTGAACGGCTGGATACGTTCCTTGGTACCTTCGATAACCTTGACGTTAACGGTAACGGTATCGCCAGCACGGAATTCCGGAAGGTCGGTCTTCAAATTTTCGTTTTGGATTGCTTCAATGTTCAGGGACATAATGTGTACCTCGTTATTATTTGTCGCCAAATGTAGTATTTATTTCAAGATTTTTAAAGATGTCGGGGCGTCTTTCTTGCGTTCTTTTTAACGATTCTTGACGTCTCCACTCTGAAATGTTCTTGTGATGACCGGAAAGTAGCACCTCAGGCACCTTTTTTCCTTCGAATTCTTCGGGGCGGGTGTAGACAGGCCAGCCCAAAACGCCTTGCGCAAAAGAGTCCGTTTCACCGGATTCCTTGTGGCCCAGAGCCCCGTCTAGCAGTCGCACTACGGCGTCCGTGACGAGCATCGCCGGAAGTTCGCCTCCGCTTACGACGAAGTCCCCGATGGAAATTTCCATGTCGACCTCGGTCTGGCGGATGCGGTCATCGATTCCCTTGTAGTGTCCGCAGACAAGAACAAGGTGGTTTTCTTGAGAGAGTTCTTTGGCAATCTTGTGTGTGAAGGGGACGCCATCTGCCGTGAGGTAGATGACTTTTCCGCCATCTTCCTTGACTCCCGTGCTGCGAATGGCCTTCGCAAGCGGTTCGGGACGGAGTACCATGCCCGGTTCGCCACCGTACGGAACATCGTCCACCTGCCCGTAGGCGTTGATGGCGAAGTCTCGCAGATAGACTGTATTGAACTCAAACAAGCCTTTTGCCTGTGCGCGGCCCATGATTGAACTTTTCATCGGCGCGAACATTTCGGGGAAGATGGTGATGCAGTCGATCTTCATCGTTCCTCCGGGCAAACGGATTTTAAATAGTCGCTATCACAAACAATGAACTTTTCTTCGTCGTTGATTTCCTTGACGCAATCGTCAATCCAAGGGGCGAGGATGGACTTGCTGCTGAATTCAGATTGCACGGCAAGGTCGAACTTGATGAGGAACGCATCGACCGTCATCAGTTCTTGCACTTCGATGACTTCACCGACGTTGCGACCGTCTTCGGTGTGGACGCGGAAACCTTCCAGGTCGTCAAGATAGTATTCGCCTTCGGGGAGCGGGAGACGTTCGGATTCGGGAATCATGACGTCGCCATTGACGAGCGGGGAGAGTGCTTCTGGAGTGTCGAAACCCTTGAATTTCAAGAGCCAGAGGTTGTTTGCCTGCTTGGCATCTTCGAGGGTGAGTTCCAAAATTTCGCCATTCCTCTTTTGAACGCGCACGTCTTTAAGGCTCTTGCAGCGAGTCAGGTCGTGGGTCAGGGGCATCGCTTTGATGTAGCCTTTGACGCCATGCGCACGCATGAGCTGGCAGACGGTGATGTATTCTTGAGAGTCCATATTAGACGAGAGAGGAGAGACGAGAGAAAGTTATATTGTTATTAGTTGTTAGTCATTGGTCATTAGTTGAAGTTTGACACCTGCGGTGCGTTTTATAACTAAAAGCTAATGACTGTTGACTGCTGACTAGCAAGAAAAAAAAGTCCCGTGCGTGTGGCACGAGACTCTTTGTTAAAGGCGTAATTAAGCCTGTGCTTCTTCAGCGGCCGGAGCTTCAGCAGCTGCCTTGGCAGCCTTTTCAGCTTCGAGACGAGCCTGAGCCTTCGGGCTCAACTTGCGCTGCTTGGACTTGATTTCGCGAGCGACCGGAGCCTTGCCTTCGATGGAGCGGTTTGCCTTGAGGTCGTGGAACAAGTCAGAAATGCCAGTCTTCTTGAGGAGAGACTTGACAGTGTCAGACGGCTGTGCACCGACGGAGAGCCACTTGAGGACCTTTTCCTGTTCGAAGCGGATTTCCGGCTGCTTGAGGTTCGGGTTGAAGAAACCGACCTGTTCGATAAAGCTATCGTCGCGAGCCTTGCGGTTGTCGATGACGACGATGCGGTAGATCGGGTTGTGACGCTTGCCGAAGCGGGCGAGACGGATAACAGTTGCCATTTTATACCTCTTTATGGGGTTTTTCCCGAAATTTCGGGGTTTTAGTTCTTTTGATGCCAAATATAGCAAACTTGCTTTTGTGTGTAAAGGACGGCAATGAAAAAAAATCCGTCCTTTTCTTATAAATTAATTTGTTGAGCGGCGCGAAAATCTATAAAATTGCCGAAATTCATTCAAAAACGCCAAATTTGAGTCGACGGACTACCAATGTGTGATATACTTCAAACTTCTTACAATCTGTGGCTGAATTCCAGTTGTTTTTCGATTTTCTCCCCAAATAAAGAGTTATATTAAGTATGTATAATGATTTGAGGGGCCATTCTATGGATATGCAATTGACTTTTGAAGATGTTGCATCTGCACTTTCACTTGATTACGAGTGCGTATTCTTTGTCGATAACGAGACTAATCAGTATGCTATGTTTGCATTTCGAGGCAAGCATACCAAGCTAGAACTGACCGATACGCGAAATTTTTGGGCGGATACGAAGGTTAATATGGAAGCCGTCGTCTATCCCGAAGACAAACAGTCGTTCTCGGAGCATATCAACCGCGAAACGCTCTTGAAAGCGATTCAAGACGATAACGCTTTTAATTTCAAGTACCGTCTGCTGGTGGAAGGGGAACCCGTCTGGTTCCAGATGAAGGCTGTCCTTGGCCGTTCGCAGGGGCGGGAATATTTGATTATTGGTGTGACCAACATTGATAAGCAGGAACGTGAACGATTGGAATTGGAACAGAAGGCGTCCAAGAGCAAGGTTTACGGACAAATTGTGATGGCGCTTGCTGAGCGCTATGATGCCTTGTACATGGTGGATTTGGTGACAGACCATTTTGCACAGTACAAGAGCGAACGCTTGTTTTGTGAGTTGAGCATTACGGTTGAAGGCGATGACTTCTTCAATCAGCTGAAGAAGGATGCCATGCAGGTCATCTATAGTGAAGATATTCCTTTGATTACTGCCGCTTTAGAGCGAGAAGCTTTCTTGCGTGAACTCGATGAACATGGTGTGTTCTCAATGACGTACCGACTGAATAGCCCCAATGGTCCGATGTACGTGAATTTGGTGGCTGTCTATGCCGACAAGAATCATGTCGTTATCAGCGTGACCAACGTGGATGCGCAGGTGCGCCGTGAACAGAAAATCAGGGAAGAGGCGAGTGCCAATTATGAAAAGGCTTGCCACGATGATTTGACCGGCATCAGGAACAAGAACGCTTACAGTGAATTTGAAAAGAAATTGGATCAGCAAATCAAGTGCGGTAAGGATATTGAATTTGCGATTGCTCTTTGTGATGTGAACGGCCTCAAGACTGTAAACGATACGCAGGGACACAAGACGGGTGATATATACATTAGGGATGCGGCTAAGCTTATTTGCGAAACCTTTAAGCATAGCCCCGTATTCCGCGTGGGCGGTGATGAATTTGTTGTAGTTTTGCGTGGGTCTGATTTCACTAACCGCGAAGAGCTTTCACAGCAATTTTATGAAACCGTAAAGCGCAATGCCGAAGAAGACAAGGTTATTGTGGCTTGCGGCATTTCCGTGTACGACAAGGCTCACGACGAAAATACAGCCGCAGTCTTTGAACGCGCCGACGCCATGATGTACAGGAACAAGATGTCCCTCAAGGGTGGTCGCGACGAAATTATCAATACGATTATCAGAACCATCGGTGCGAGAATGAATATCTAGCGCCGAGCGTTCGATTATTTCTTCTTTTTCTTGTTCTTGTCTTTAGGCGGGGTGTAGTTCGAACCGATCGTACCGCCGTTGTTCTGGCGCTTGGCGAAATCGCCGACCTTCTTGAACATTTCCTTCATGCTTTCGTACTGCTTGAGGACTGCGTTCACGCGGGCGGCATCCGTGCCAGAACCCTTTGCGATACGGGCCTTGCGGCTACCGTCGATAATCTGCGGCTTCTTGCGTTCCTTCGGCGTCATGGAACTGAGCACTGCTTCCACATAGACCAACTGCTTTTCGTCAATCTGGTCGAGCGGGAGCTTGTTGAGTCCTGGGATGAGGCTCAAAATGTCCTTGATGCGTCCGAGCTTCTTGATTGTGCGGAGCTGCTTCAAGAAGTCGTTCAAGTCGAACGTGTTGTTGAGAATCTTTTTCTTGAGGTCCTTCGCGTCTTTTTCATCGATGACCTGCTGAGCCTTTTCAACGAGAGAGACCACGTCGCCCATGCCGAGGATTCGGCTAGCCATGCGGTCCGGGTGGAAAAGGTCGATTTCGTTCAGCTTTTCGCCTACACCGATAAAGCATATAGGCACGCCCGTCATCTTCTTGATGCTGAGCGCTGCACCGCCGCGGGTATCGCCATCCATCTTCGAGAGGCAGACGCCCGTGAAGTTCAGACGGTTCCAGAACGTTTCGGCGACATTCACCGCTTCCTGACCAATCATAGCATCGGCAACGAACAAAATTTCGTCCGGATGAACCGCGTCACGGGCCTTTTCAAGTTCTTGCATCAACTCTTCGTCAATCTGCAAACGGCCTGCCGTATCGTAAATCACGAGGTCAAAACCGTTGTCCTTAGCATACTGGTAGCCGTGCTTGATGATCTCGACCGGATTACCCTGGCCTTCGTCATAAACCGGAACGCCGATGGACTTGCCGAGCACCTGCAACTGCTTGATAGCGGCCGGACGGTAAACGTCAGCAGCGACGAGGAGCGGTTTCCTCTTCTTCTTGCTGCGCATCCAGAGAGCGATCTTGCCTGCGAAAGTCGTCTTACCCGAACCCTGCAGACCAACCATCATGATGCCCACCGGAGATGGTGCGGAAAGATTGATTTCCTTAGTTTCGCCACCCATGACGGCCACAAGTTCGTCGTGGATAATCTTCACAATCTGCTGACCCGGGGTCACGGAATTGAGCACTTCGGCGCCCATGGACTTTTCCTTGACGGACTTCACAAAGTCGCGAGTCACGTTGAAGTTCACGTCGGCAGCGAGGAACGCACGACGCACCTCACGCAGCGATTCCGCCACATTTTCTTCGGTAAGTTTGCCCTGCCCACGCAGGTTCTTGAGAGTATTTTCTAGAGAATCAGTCAGCTGTGAAAACATAGTGGGTCAAATTTAGTAATAAGACGAGAGACGAGAGACGAGAGACGAGAGAAATATGAGTGAAAAAGCCACATGGGGGAGGGAGAAGTCTCTCCCTCGCTTCAGCCTCGGCTTCCGCTACCCTTTCTAGCGGGCTTCAGACGCCAGCCCGCAACGCCTGGCTTTCCCCGCCCACCCACCCTAAAAATCCTTTAAAAATTTCTCATTTTTGAAGAAAAGTTCACTCTTTTGTAAACTTTTTGTGTGTTTCGCTCTTTTTTAAGTTATCTTTTTAACGAAATAGAGTTTTTGCTCTTGTTCTCACCTTGAAATCTGCAAATTTCACTTTACCGAGAGCAAGGCGAACGCTCACGCAGGCATGCCGTTTTGCGGTATGTTTCAGTTTGCTATGCCGACTTTTAGAGTCGGGCTTTGGTCATATGACCAAGGGCAACAGCCCTTTTGGGGCGTGGGTCGTTTGCGTTTATCGGTAATAGGCTTTGCAGAGCCTCAAGGTGGTAAATGCAACGATCTGCGCCTTTTTTGTATTCTCACGAAATTTGGTGAAGTTCCTTGTTGAGCAGGGGCGAACAGCAGGTTTTAATTGAAACTTGGCTGTGGTTTTTGCATGCGCAAAACGCATCGTGCCGAAACCCGCGCGGCATGGTGTGCAACAATTTGCGGGATAAAGGGATTGTTTTTATGATTTATGTCGCTAAAATTGAAGATGGCTGTGTTAGCTTATTCGAAGCTAATGGAGATGGTTATTCACAAACTTTGTAATAATGTTTTTACGAATTAATAAAATGATTAATATTAGATGAGGTCATTATGAAATGTTCAAAATGTGGAGAGACGATTAATCCGGGTGAAACTTATCTCTACTGTGCGGAACATAGAGATGTTCATGTATGTGAAAAATGTGGCGATAGAATGCAACGAGCATGCCCTTATGACAAAGATCCTTTAGATGTAGATACGGTTCCATTTTAGTGAATGAATATAACAAGGAAATAAAGAACAATAAGCAATTTAAGGGAATCCTATGATAAAACTTAAAAAAGAACAAGAACAGAAAATTGCCGAAATCAAGGATTTGATGGCTCAGAAAAATAGTGCGTCTATTCTTGAATGTACCAATGATTTTTTACAAAATGAAGAAATCAAGCAAGAAGTCATAAAGTCTTTTGACGGAAAACTTGCGAATTTCTATTGGGTGATGGCTCAAATGTTTCCTGAAAATGCTTCCGATTTTAGAGCGATGGCGCAGGCCGATCTTCACGAGCATTATTGGAATGAAAAAATTACTCCAGAGGAATGGAATGAACTTACGCCTGCAAAACAGCAAGAGTGGATGGAACAAAAAGACATCCGTTCTCAAAAAAGATATGCCGTAGCTGCAATTGTTGTGGAAGTTTTGGTGGCTTTGGTATTTTTCATGGCTGCGCAGGATAATAAGGAATGGGGAACTGTACTTTCTGTTGTAGTAGGAGTGGTTGCTGCGGCTCTCATTGCTGTTACTGTGATATACAGAAAAATCTTGACAAGAATTTTAAGACCTCTCCTGTATGGATTTATGTTGGGCGTTTTTGTATCCTTGATACCGGTTATCGCTTTTTCTCCGAAAATCGCTCTTTTTAACATAACTGATTCGACGGTGTGTGTTTGGATTTCTTTTATATTGAGTATTGCTCTTATGAGCGTTCTGGAATTCAAAGGGATTCTTAGACAGCCTTTTATTGTAAGACACAAAAAGTGGTTTTTGAAGACGAAAGCCCAAATAGAAGGTAAAATTGACGAGCATGGTGAAAAAGCTTTGTATGTTGTAGTCGTCTTTGTTAAGGTTGTTCTATTTATAGGAAAAATTATAAAGGGTATTTTTTCGTGTTTGGGGGCCGCTGCAGAGGGAATGGCTGAAGCTACTGAAAATGTCAATAGAAGTTTTGGCCTGCCAACGGAGTTTAACCCTAAAAGTAAAGCTAAAAAGAGTGGGACTAAAAAAGTAATTGGAACCGCGTATCAAGATGGAGATTGGATTTATGTTTGTGATGAAAATGGCGCAACATTATTTAAAGAAGGAGGATCACCGCATTATAGATTAGTTGGTTATACAAGTTCTTCTGTAACAATTGACGATACTTTTTGGTCTGATCATATTGAGAGACATATCTATGATGCTTACGATAATGAATTATCTCGTTTTAATATTTCTAAAAGATAAAGTTTAAAAAAATGTTTTTGTTTATCTTGTGCTTGATACTTTTTACAGGTTCTTCGCTAAGTATGGCGCAGAACTTTCGCAAGCCTACTTATCCGAAGTATGACTATACTTATTCCACTAGTGGAGACCCGTTTGCTTACTATGCAGATGATGTAAATGCAATAGAAGTGAACGGGACCACTTTGTGTGAATACCCTTTAAAAAATGGCAAAAATCTCACCTATTTAGGAAGGACTTTTGACACTGAATTTGGAGAACTCTGTCCTCCGCTTGGGATTGCTTTCTTGACTAGTTGGCAACCTTACACAAAACAGGGCTATAGCGAAATTTGGGTGTGTGCATATGGCAAAGGTTCCCATAATGGGTATTCTTTTCGCTTTATGAAGTCCTTTTGCCCCGATGCCATTGTTTCAAAAATAGGTCTCGGAGGGTGGATTGAAGAAATCATCTTTGGCAAGGAATTCGATGCTGCAGATTTCCCTGATGTTCCTGCTGTTGGTACATGGTATAACTTAAATACGCTTGAAAATAATCCAAAATTTGCAGAAAGAGTCAAATATCGAGCTGCTCGGGGTTTGATTTTTAAGGCTGGTGAACCGTAGCCTTGCAATATAGCCCGACGCACATATATGTGCGGGAACGCCCTCAAAGAAAATTATGAAAACAGCAGGCCGCGCGAACGACCTGCTTTTTCTATTTATTCCGTTAAAATCTGCCAAAACTTCGGCCCCTTGCACGCAAAGTTTTGAAATGGTATATTCATGGTATTGATAGCATCTCGTCCTGCTGACAGCGTATTCGATCCGGGCAGGTTGTTTCACTATCTGCTTGACGCCGACCTCCCTTTGTTTCGCTTGGCAGGCGAAAATATTCGAGGCAGCATACACCCTATGGGGAAACTGGCCCCCTGGCGATTAACGTAGAGCACCGTCTGTCATAAGAAAAATGTGGTAGACGTAAAGCCTTGTCGTTAAAGGTTTGCGAACGATAGCCTTGTGGCGATCGCTGTGTTCTGCTGTCGTTGTTGAGGTTCTAGTTTGCAAATCACAACTGTTTAACCATTCAAAAAGGACATCCCGTTTGGCGGGATGAATCAAATATGGATTGTTCTCAGCACTATAAAATGCTTAAGGATATGGAAAAGGATCCGAAGAACCTTGCCAAATATCAAAAAATGTACAAGTACGCTTATCTTTTGAGTGATGGCGTTTTCAAGATTGTATTCACGGAGGAAAAGTCACATTCGCTTCTCATTTCGCTGTTGAATGCGATGCTTGACTTGCATGGTGGCGATGCCATCGGGGAAATTTCGCTGGAAATGCAGGAATTCCCGGGTATTTTCAATAAGAAAAACTGTATTGTCGATATCATTGGTACGACCAATGCAGGCGAAAAGGTTCTTGTTGAAATTCAACAGCAGAAGGACAAGTTTTTCAAGGATCGCGTGGAATACTATGTATCACGTGTTATTGAAAATCAGGTCCATAAGAGCGAAAAATTTGAATTGCCGCATATCTATTTTCTTGGACTTCTGGATTTTGAACTTTTCCCGGAAGAAGAACATGAATACATCCATCATGTCGATGAAATGTGTCATGGCAAGAAGTTCTTCCCGAAGGTTCAGAAGGTTTTCGTGGAAATCGAAAAGTTTTTCAAGCTCGAAAAGTTGGGATTTACCAAGGATGACGAATCTGATGCTGCTCAGTGGCTCCGTGCTATCAGGGTTGTTATCAAGGAAGAACCTGCTCCTGAAAAAATTATGCAGAATGAAACGTTTAGGCGGTTGCTTGAATCGGTGAAATTGATTAATTTTGCAGAAGAGCTTTTCAACTGCGAGGTAAAGAAAATGACGGATGTGATGGCTGAACGCGAAAACGCTTTTGCTGAAGGCAAGGAAGAAGGTTTTGCCGAAGGCAAGGAAGAAGGTTTTGCCGAAGGCAGGGCGGAAGGCTTTGCTGAAGGGGCTTCTGCCGAGCGGACGAAAGCGGATCAGGAAAAACGCCAAATGGCGAAAAGTCTCAAGGAACAGAATGTCGATGTTTCTATAATCGCTAAATCAACAGGTTTTTCCGAAGAGGAAATTCTCAGTTTATAGCTGAAATTCAGTTTTAAGAATGCAAAAAAGCAGGCCGTGCGAACGACCTGCTTTTCTTGTCGTTTTTCACGAAAATGCAAAATCTTTTTATTTGTTTTTTCCCGAAAATGCAAAATGTTTGAATCTTGCCTCGTAACTCGAATAGTTTTGCCGGATCTACTAAATAATTTTTGACGTTTCGTGAATAAAAAAGGGACAGGTTGAAGTAACCTGTCCTTTGTGCGTGTGTATACAGCTATTTTTACAGCTTCTGTCCTGGATTCCAGTAGTCGGTGGGCTGCTCGACGCCGCATTCTTTTGCGATGTAGACGGGTTCGAGGCCTTTCTTCTTTTGGTCGGTGTAGTTTTTGAGGGCCTTGATGGCGATTGGCGAGAGTATCAAGATGACGGGGATGTTCACGAGGACCATGAGGCCTTGGCAAAGGTCTGCGCTGTCCCAGGCAAACGATGCGCTGGAGGTGGCGCCTAAGAAGACGATGGCGGTCGCGATGGTCTTGAATACGTTGCGGATTTTCTTGGTGGGGCGTCTGTTCAAGATGAAGCGGAGGCAGCCTTCGGTGTAGTAGTAGTTTCCGATGAGCGTGGTGTAGCCAAAGAGGCACATGGAGAATGTGATGAAGATGGCGCCGTTGCTGCCGAGAACGGAGGCGAGAGACTTTTGTACGTAAATGATTCCCGAAATGTCCTTGCTGGGCTCGATGTTGGTCGAGAGGCACATGAGGGCTGTGGCGGAGCAGATGAGGAGCGTGTCGATGAATACGGAGAGCGATTGCACGAGGCCTTGCTTGACGGGGTGCGAAACGCTTGCACTTGCACTTGCGTTCGGGGCAGAACCCATACCTGCTTCGTTGGAGTAGAGGCCGCGCTTGATGCCGTACATGATGCAGCTTCCGGCGAAGCCGCCAAATCCAGCGTCAAAAGAAAATGCGTTTTTGAAAATCGTGCCGAACATGGCAGGAACATTCGAGATGTTGTAGATGATAATGCCGAAGGCGACGATGACGTAGATAGTTCCCATGAAGGGGACTAGGTAACTTGTGATGGTGGAGATTTTCTTGGCACCTTCCCAGATGCAAAATGCGAAGAGGGCGGCTAAAATGAATCCGACGATGAACGGTGTCGATGCTTTGTCGTAGAATTTGTATCCGGTAAGGGAGTCTTGAATGTTGTACGAAGCGAGCAGGTTGTAGCCCACGATGTAGGTGAGGAGCACAAAGCCTGAGAAGAGAACGCCTAGCCAGCGTTTGCCGAGTGCAGTATGGATGTAATAGGACGGTCCGCCGTAGGAGTGCCCTGATTCGTCATCATGGCGTTTGTAAATCTGGGCGAGGGTAGATTCTACGAATGCGGAGGCTGCGCCGAGGATGGCGATGACCCACATCCAGAAAATGGCGCCTGGACCACCGAGGCAAATAGCGGATGAAACACCGACGATGTTTCCGGTGCCCACGCGGGAGGCGGTCGAGACCATCAAGGCTCCAAATGACGAAATGCCGTGCTTGTGCAAAGGCTTTTCGCGGGTAACGCGGAATGTTTCAATCAGGTAGCGGATTTGCGGAAATCCCAAACGGACTGAAAGGAATACCCCAGCAACAATCAAAAACAGCGGGACAATGTAGAAATCATACAGGGCGGTGTTAAGCGCCGAAACAACGGGATGTAAGGGGTTGACCATAGAATTCTCCTATTGGATAAATAGTAGAAAAATTTTTAAATTTCCCCGCCATGCAACCGTTAAGTAAACGCACTGAAACTTTTACCGATTCCGTTATCCGCCGAATGACCCGTATTGCCAATGCTTGCGGGGCTATTAACCTGTCGCAGGGATTCCCTGATTTTGACCCGCCTGAGGCGCTCACGAAGCGTCTTTCGGAAGTGGCTTTGACGGGTCCGCACCAGTATGCGATTACGTTTGGCGCGCAGAATTTCCGCGAGGCGCTGAGCGATAAGCAGTTCCATTTTAGCGGGCTGCGTTATGATCCGCAAAAAGAGATTGTGATTACGTGCGGTAGTACCGAAGCGATGATGGCTTCGATGATGTCGGTCTGCAATCCGGGCGATAAGGTGGTTTTGTTCTCGCCGTTTTACGAGAACTATTCAGCGGATACGATTCTTTGCGGGTCGACTCCTGTCTATGTGCCGCTTTCGCCTGTTGACTTGAGCTTTGATGCGAATGTGCTCGAAAGCGCGATGTCACAGCCGGGCGTGAAAGCGCTTGTGCTTTGCAATCCGGCAAATCCGAGCGGTAAGGTCTTTACGCACGAAGAACTTTCGATTATTGCATCGCTTGCGGTCAAGTATGATTTGTATGTGATTACGGATGAAGTCTATGAGCATATTATTTTCGCTCCGCATCGCCATACTTACATCGCTACGCTCCCGGGAATGTTCGAACGCACGATTGAATGTAGCAGCTTGAGCAAGACCTATTCGATTACGGGCTGGCGCTTGGGTTATGTACTTGCGGCAGAACCGGTTATGGAACGCATCAAGAAGGTTCATGACTTTTTGACGGTGGGTGCTGCGGCTCCGTTGATGGAAGCGGCTGTGACGGCGCTTCGTTTTGACGATTCGTATTATGCGGGCTTGCAAGCGCATTACACGCACATGAAGGATGTGTTTACAAGCGGACTCCGCAATCTCGGTTTGCGTTTTACAGAACCGCAGGGTGCTTACTTTGTGCTGATTAATATTTCGGAATTCGGATACGGTCGCCGCGAATCTTGTAGTTGTGTTAAATCAGCGGCTGGCACATTGCCCGATGAACAATTCTGCATTGATATGGCGCAGAAGGTGGGCGTGGCGGCAGTACCTGGCTCAAGTTTTTTCCGCGAACCGGTGGATCACCTTGTTCGTTTGCATTTCGCGAAGAAAGATGAAACGCTTTACGAAGCACTCAATCGCTTGGAAAATTTGAAAAAGTTGAAACGATAGCTTGTGTGAATTAATTTGTAATTGAAAGGTGTGGCGAAATGCTGCTCCTTTTTTAGTTATAAATAAATTGTATCATCAGTAATGAAATAATAGTATTGGACAAAAGCCTCCGCAGAATCTATCATTGTGCCTACAAAAATCAACTTAACAACGGAGGAATCAATGAATATCTTTAAAAACCATACGAAACTTTCGACTATTATTTTAGCATCGCTCCTTTCTCTTTCTGCATGTTCTGATGACGATTCAAATTCTGTCGCTCCATCAACCTCTGAAGAACATGAACATCATGCTACGGATGAACACTCCGGTTCTAGCGAAACGCATTCCGGTGCTGCCGATGAACATTCTGGTCATGCTACGGAATCTGGTGACCACAAATCAGCATCAAGCGGCTTGACACTTGGCAATGAAAATATTAAAGATGGCATCATCTTCTTGCAGGATACGACGATTGAAGGCGTGTTGACGGTGAATACGTCGACGCCGGGCGCAACAGTGCTTAAAAACGTCAAGGTCACGGGCAATTTGCTAATCAAGCGCTCGGGCCGTGTTGATTTTTCAGGGAGCGCGGACGTTGTTCATGTGGGTAGCAGCAATACGGATGTCTACGCTTTTGAAGACAACGCAAAGGTGAATGGTCATCATTTTATGGGCAAGAACAATACCTTTACGACCAAGAGATTCTCGGATTATCAGGAAGTGGATTGGACCGAAAAGGCGACTCACCTGTCTACGGGAATTCATTTATCTTACACGGTCACGGGTGACGAAAAGGGCACTCCTGTCATTTTGATCCACGGCCTTACGGATGGTCGTGTTTCGTGGTCGCAGGTGGCGCCGGCGCTTGCAAAGAAGGGCTATCGCGTTTATGTTCCGGAACTCCGCGGCAACGGAAAGACGGATAAGCCTATTGAAGAATCCGCTTATGCGGTCAAGGAATTGACGAATGATATCGCAGCCTTTATTGATAAACTTGAACTGAAGAAGCCGCATATTGTTGGTCATTCTCTAGGCGCGTTTGTGGCGCAGGAACTCTCTATTTTGCATGCCGATAAAATTGCATCCATTACATTGATTGGCTCGGGCGCAGCAATCGATGAATCGAATGCCACGATTGATTGGCTTGTGAACGGTACTGGCGACAAGTCTTTTGATGGAATTTTTGCTTACGATTCCACGCAGAAACTTCCTGAATCCTTCATTGAAAAGTGGGGCGAAAATACGAATTCCGATGAAGAATTCCAAGCGGCGAACTTGGAACATTTAAAACAAGTTCCTTACTATGCATGGAAATTCCTCGTCAAGAATTTGTTGAAGATTGATAATTCGAATCGTCTTTCTTCGATTAAATCGGATGTCCAGATTATCTGGGGTACAAAGGACGCTATATTCGATAAAAAGTCGCAGGAAACGTTGCAGGATGGCCTTTCTAAGGCAAAGAAAGTCGTGTTCCGTGAAGTCAAAGATGCGGACCATAATACACATTGGGGTTCCAAAGCCGCTGTAGAAACGGTAACGGACTATATCGACAACTTTATCAAGGGCGACAAGTAATTAATCATTATGGGGAGGAGCGTCTGTAAAAAGGATGCTCCTTTGTTTTATGAGTAAAAGAATTTTATCATGCGTTTTATTGTCTGCGGGTGTTGCTTTTGCTGAGGCTCAGCCTAAATTTGACCTTTCGGGAATGGTGATGGTGCATGCCTATGCCGACTGGAATACTGATGAAACGAAGGTGACGCATCGTTTTGAATCCATGCTTGATTTAGATTTTGACTTTCACTACAATGAACGTTGGTCGGCGTGGCTTGAACTCGAAGCGATGGGGATGGCGATGAATGGAATGGAGGGTATGGAAGGTATGGAGGGAATGGACATGGGCGATGGTTCGACCATGGATCCGGTCAACCCTGCGGTTATTTTTAACGGAGCGTATATTCAATACACTCGTTCGGAACGCACTTTCTTTCGCGTTGGTGACTTGAAATTTTTTGAAGGTATTTTCAAGAATTATTATGATTTCGGAGATCCGCGCGATGACGCTGCAGGCATTTCGCAAAAGACGATTCGCGGTTTAGAATTCCAGTGGAACGGATTGCAATTTGATATAGGTTTTGGCACTGCGGGCAATGACCAAAGTTGCCACTACCATTTCATGTTTGGCGAGTACATGGGAATGGATTGTCTGGAAGGTTATACGTATGAAGTTCATGCGGCGTATGACCTAGAAATTGCAAATCAAGTTTTTCGACCTTATGTTGATTACAAAAGCTATCAGCGTAAAGATTACAATGAACTTTATGCAGGCTTGGATGTATCGCTATCTTTGGGAAACTTTGCTTTCCACGGGTTGTACGGATTTCATTCGGTATTCCTCGCAAGTGACGATGCTGTCTCGAATCATGTTTTGCTTGCAGAACCGTCGTTCGAAATTTCGAGATTCTGCATTATCGGTTCATTATTTTATGCGTTTGTTGATGATCCGGTACGCACTAGCCTTGAAATAACGAGCCGACCGGAATACTTTTTTGCGGCCATCGAGCCGAGCGTTGCTTTGAATGAATATTGGACGATTGGTGTTCCGCTAGAATTACATACAAATACATTAGATAAAAAAGACGACTTGAGCTCGGTACGTGTTGGCGGACGATTCTACTTTAATGTGCCTGATTTCAAAATTGATATCATCTCGATGGTGCTTGTCGATATCCCGTATGGCGATGATTGGCCGTCCGAAGGGAATAAGAATGATCCTTCCTTTATTTTTGGTGTAGAAGCGATGTTTGACTTCTAGGAGTTCATATGAAAAAGATTGTATTACTTTGTATTTTGCTGAGTTCCCTTGCGATGGCTCGTTTTGATTGCTGTGCCCGCAAACGCGCGACTATTAAAAAACAAGAAACTTCGTTGAGTTTTTCAGTGGGCGTGGTTCGTGATGAAGATGAGTCCCTGCTGAAGAAGGCTTCATCTTCGCTTGCCAAGGAATCTATCACGTTACAGATAAAAAAGTGGGATACTCAGGAGCATGCCAACGAGGCGCTTGCCAAAGGCTTTGTCGATGGCTTGTATATCGATAGCCTTTGGTTTAACTCGGATTCAGATAAGAAAGAAGTTCTCTTGAGGCTGAAAAAAGAAATAGGAAAGTAAAATCGGCTGTCGCGCGGTCTTTGATTTTTTCTATCTTTGCCAAGCTATGGTTGATGCTATTTTAAATAGGTTCTATAAACCTTCGAAATTCAAGAAGAACGGGGACGTGAAGGATGTGCTCGTGGTGGCACTCCCGATGCTTCTGTCGATGTCGTTTGATACGTTCATGACGTTCATCGACCGTTTGTTCCTCTCGAAGCTTGGCCCTGCCGAAATGAATGCGGCGCTTGGGGCGGGGGCGGTGCAGCTTGCACTCACGATGTTTTTTACGGGCGCGATTAGCTATACGACGGCAATGGTGGCTCAGCGCTTGGGTGGTAAAAAACGCTGGGATTGCGCCCGCGTGTTCATGCAATCGGTGTACTTGTCGCTGATTTCTGTGCCGCTTTTGTACCTCACGATTCCGCTGGGGCATTTTGCGTTTGGACTGGAGCATTTGCCGGCCGACCAGCTCGAATACCAGAAGACGTATTTCAATATTTTGATGTTTGGCGGCGTGATCAATTTGTTGCGTAATGCCGCTCCGTGTTTCTTTAGCGGTATCGGCGAAACCAAGGTCGTGATGAAGGCGGCTTTCGCTGGCATGATTGTGAACGTGGCCTGCAACTTTGTATTGATTTATGGCTACGGTCCGATTCCCGCGATGGGCGTTGCGGGCGCTGCTTATGGCACGCTTATTGGCAATGTGGTTTCTACGGTGATTCTGTTTGCGAAGTTCTTTAGCAATAGTTGCCATCGTCGGTTCCGCACGCGTTTTGCGTTCGCGTTTAGCTGGCCTTTGACCCGTGAACTTTTGCAAAAAGGAATCCCGTCTGGCGTCGAGATGTTCTTGAATATGGCGGCGTTCCAGTCGTTGATTTTGATGTTCCATGCGCTTGGGCCTGAGGCGGCGACTGCTTCTTCGATTATGTTTAACTGGGACTTGGTGGCGTATGTGCCGCTGATGGGGCTGGAGGTCGCGTCGACGAGCCTGGTGGGGCGCTATGTGGGCGCCAAGAATGCTGCTGCGGCAACGCGTTCGACTTATTCCGGGCTTAAGCTCGGCTGGGGCTATTCCCTGGTAATGGGGATTTTCTTCATCTTCTTGCCGGGAGTGCTGACGGATATTTTCAAGCCGGATGTTGCCGAGGCGACGGAAAGCGCGCTTGCGATTTTTAATGCGGCTCGCCCGATGAGCATGTTCATGCTTCGGATTGCGACGTTCTACATTTTTGTTGAAGTCTTGCTCGTGATTTATGCGGGTGCGCTTCGCGGTGCGGGCGATACGGTCTGGGTGATGTTCGCATGCGGTATCATGAACTGGTTCGTGGCGATTGCCTTGTACATCGTGGCTTACGTTTTCCACCTGCCGGCCCATTACGCTTGGATTGTCGTGGTTGCCGTTTATAGCACGGCTCCGCTGATTTTCTGGCGTCGCTGGAAGAGCGGAAAATGGCGCAGACACGTGATGAACGCTAAATAAAGCTCGAAAATCGTAGATTCGGGGGCTTTTTTACAACTTTTAACTAGGCTTATCGAGGTGCCGTAGGTATATTTATACTGCCTGCGGCTTTTTTGTTTTGCTTTTTGGTGGTGGCAAATTTTTTAGCAGAAGTCGTGGGAGAGGATTGGAATTGGATATGAAAAAAAATCACGTCATTGCGGGCTTCGTTGCGCTCGCCTCTATCGCTTTTGCTGCCCCGCCGTCTAACTTTAGCGGCTGGAATCTCGTTTTTGAAGATAACTTTGACGGCACTTCGCTTGACACGAAAAAGTGGAATTCGACGTACAACTGGGGCCCGACGCATAACCATCGCGCCTACTGCGCTAAAGAAAACGTGATTGTATCCGATGGTACCCTCAAGCTTAAGGGCGAAAAGAAAACACACCCGGATGCCAAGGGCAGAACGGCGAAGTTCAACAACAAGGAAATCCCGGTCGATTACACTTCGGGTGCAATTGACACGAAGGGAAAATTTGAGGTCAAGTACGGCTATATCGAAGGCCGATTCAAGGCACCCTCACAAAAGGGAACCTGGCCTGCATTTTGGACTTTGCAAGACGGCTGGCCTCCAGAAATTGACATTTTGGAAATCCCCGCATCGCGCAAGCAGCATCATTACTATCTGCATTACACCGACCCGAGTTGGTACAGCAGTCATGGTTCGGCGTGGGATCATGAAGCCTCTTTTGGCGGTCATAAGGACGACAATGTGGACCGCTCGGCGGATTTCCACACGTATGCGGTGGAATGGGACGAGTCAACGCTTAGCTTTTATTTTGACGACAAGAAGTTTGCAAGTTACAACCGCCCGACCGAAATCAAGCAACTTTCGGCGCAGTACATTATCGTGAATTTGGCGATTGGTGGCTGGGCGGGCGACGATATCGAAATCACCTCGGACAAGCCTGCGTATTTTGAGGCGGACTGGGTGCGTGTATGGCAAGCGAAACCTGCAAAGCCGGATACTGTGCGCTTCATGTCCATGAATTTTGGCACGTGCATGACAAGGACCGCCGAGAACAAGCTTGCGCTAGGCGACTGTAGTGGCGATAACGCGATTGCGACGATGACACCGCTTTCATCGACGACTTACCGCATCAACTTTGGCGATATCTCGCTTGATACGCCGAATGAATCAACTGAGGCTGGCATAACGATGAGCCTTTACAAGTGGAACGGCGGCGCTCACCAGAAAGTGGCTATGGAAAAGCAATCCGGCTATGAGGGCTCCGTGGTGCGCATGAAAATGCAACACAGCAATATGTATCTGCGAGCAACGACGGATGGCGAACGCGTGGTGCAGAGCTGGGCTGATGACTGGGAATGGAACCAGATGTGGCGCTTGCTCAAGTCAGGTGATGAAATCCCGACGAAGGACCCGTCTGTTGGAATCCACGAGACTGCGCGGACGATTGCCCCTGCTTATGGCGCAAAAGTTTTCCGCAAGAACGGGATGCTTTACGTGCAGTTCGGCGAATCCCGCACCTATGATTTCAAGGGCCGTATCATTAAATGATTGTCATGCCCGCCTCCGAGCGGGCATCTCCATCTTGTAAGAAATTACTCTTTCCTCTTGTATCCGCTGAGCCCGAGTAGAATTAGGGCCGGCGTATAGAAATACCATACAAAGTTGTTGGCGACTGTGGCCACGATTTCTTGAACGCTGTGGTCATCGCCGGTTGCAAGCGAAATGCCTACGCATGCATCGCAGCAGAAAAACAGAATCATGCCGCGCTTGATGTTGCGCGCGTTTTTAGCTGGGAAGTAGCCTTTCTTCGGAACTTTGCAGGCGACAACGAGCGAGCAGATGAGAAACGCAGCGTAAGTCGCGATAATCGGGACGGTCGGCCCTTCGAAAATGCGGAACAGATGGAGCGCATTCGTGATGAACATGACGGCAAATGGGATAATCAGAATCCACGGAGAGCTGTTGTCTGTATCGCTTGTGCGCGTGTGACGGTAAATGAAAAGTGCCTGCACAACCATAAAGAAGCAAATGCCAAGCAACGTGTAATCGCTGCGGTGCTCCAGAACGTGTGCGTAGTTGTGCATGATTTTCAAGCAGAAATCCGCGCACAAAGCCATAGCGAAACCCGCCTGCAAAAAGTTGCGGTCGCGCTTGCAAAGACAATTCTCGCCGATGAAAAATACGACAATTGTCATGATGGCGGTAACAGCGAACTTGGCTATGTTCTGGTAGTTGCTGCTTTCGACGAGACACTGCTCGACAGCACCACAGTTGTAAAATACAAGCCAGTCCCTCACGAAGAATGTAATCATGAGAATTCCGACGATAATAATAAGCGAAGTTATGAGATTTTTCTTGTTCATAACGTATAATATAATCAATTTTATCCTAACTCTACTTCATCAAAACGGTATTTCTGCTTTGCATCTGGGTGTTTTTCGTGATCGACTTCGCTTAAGAACATGGATTTCTCGCGAAGCCAAACTGTATTATTGCCGTAAAGTGCGCGGTAGATGACGTATTCTTCGTCGGTTTCGGAATGTTTCGCTACACCTTCGACAATGTAGTAGCGGTTTTTGAAGTGCCTGTAAATGCCGTGAATTTTAAGTTCTCTATTTTCCATAAAAAATTTCCTGAATTTTTTAGATTAATGTTTTTTAAGTTTTTGTAATTTGTTACAATTTTTGAAACCTCTTTTACATCGTACGTAATGTTTTGAAATGCAAAAAAATATTTGTTTTGCAATTTACCTTATTTCGTGGGAATTCGCAAGAGCTTTTGTTATATTTTGACACATAAAAACCGCAAGAATTCTTGCTCGGGAGGCGTAAGATGATTTCTTTGAACGACTATTTGTTTTCTGGAAACACGGTGTTGAAAATTTTGCACCAATATTCAAATGATCTCAGAAACAGTGCTAAGGAAACACATAATGGCATCGATCTTGCGCATTCGAATTTTTTAATTCAGATTATTGAATTACTGGAACACAACGACTTCTTGACTTCGCAATCTCAACGAATAAAAGAATTCTACAAGTACATGACGAGGGAATATCCCTTCTTGGCGTTTACGTTCAAAGGGCGCATCAAGTCTCTGATTCGCGCCGAAGAAAAATTTAATGGGTATATCCTTGAATTTGTTTATAACTATTACAAGAAGAATGGGGTGTTCCCATCTGAAGCCGAAATAAAAAGCACGCTGAATTTTCGCGACTTGATTGCTTATCGTATTGTCATTTCGATGCCATCTTGCCATATCAAAAAAGGCGAGGAACGGAGTGAAATTGAACGGAAGTATCTTTACGAAATTGCGAACGTCATGCCTGAATTTTTGGAGGAACGAGGTTTTACTCCAGAAATTTCAAGACATAAGGATGGCGGACATTGCGACTTGCTAAAAGATGCTGTTCAGCCGTATTACCATGACTCGGTGGCGACTCCGCGAAGCTCCGGGTACCAATCGTTGCACATAACGATGTATGATAATCTTGCCCGTTGCTATACGGAAGTACAACTTAGAACAAAAGATATGGATGACTTTGCCGAAATCGGTGATGCAAACCACTTCGGGTATGAAAAGACTCAAGAAACGCGTCGTTCCAAACATGACCAAATTCCAAGCGGCGAGTGCGTTTACTTTGATGATGCTTATGAGCGCCTGACAAAATTGCAGGAACTTGAGTTATCGAAACTTGATGTGAACATGTTCAAGGCCATCAACAATCAATTGATCAACGATGGTTGCGGACTTTTCAGAGGACGCCAAATTTTGCCGTTCGAACACCTGTCAAGATTCCAAAACGACTTGATAGATTAGCGTTCTGGTATGATAGGCTTTCATTAGTTGTTGCTATAGATAAATTCTACTTCACTGTTATTTTTTGCATTTGCGTTCCGCTTGCAGTTTCTATGCGCACAATGAAATTGCCTCTGCCGAGTACTTCGCTTGCAATGCGGATGTTTCCGCGGGCGATGGCGTGCATTCGCAGTACGCTTTGCCCGAGACTGTTGAACACGTTTATACGGCGCACTTTCCCTGAACCGTTGTCGATAAACCAGTTGCCGTTTTCATGGTGCAGCAGGTTCCCTGTGAGAGCGCTTCTCGTGGGGGCTATGGCGTCGATTTGTTTTGGCGTAGTTGTAGTGAGTAGCACCGCGGTGATGGATTTGGCGGGGAGCGTCATCTTGAATCTGTTTATGCTGTAGCCCGTCGCAGTGGTCGTTCCGCCCTGCGCATTTGCTTCAACTGCGTTCTCTTTCAAAGCGTTGCTTGTGTGCGAAACGAACGTTTCGCCTTGGAGATTTTGCAAGGTGAGTGTTTTGACTGTTCCGTCGGAGGTAAAGTTCGCAAGATTGAGGTCTATATCTTGTGCGTCTTTTTCGGCTCGGTTTACAAAAATCACTGTGAGCGAATCGCCCTTGTTGCTGATAGAACTGTAGGCGGATACCAGCGAATCATTACTTGATGTAGATTGCACTCGGTTTGGATGGCCGTAGCGACTGAAAAGGTGCACCGTTTCGTACATGCCGTCGCCCCAGGTCCACGGGGTGAAAATCTCCACACCGTTATCTTGCATGGTGCCAAGGAATGACGCGTAAATGAGTGCTGTCACCATGGGATCGTTGTCGAGGATGCTTGTTTCGGTAATGCCGAGTGTGATGCCGTGATCCTTGCCGAAGTATTTTTCGAGCCACTGGTTGATGCGCACGAAAATGTACTCCTTGGTGATTTTATTGTCCCAGTTGCCACCGACCATCTTTATGCCGTTTGCGCCGGGATAGTTATAGGTTGTATCAAACATGACTCGATGCCAGTTCACGCGTGATTCGTAATCTTTTTCTGTCGGGTACCAGTGAATGTCGAAAACATCGAGTAGGCGAACACCAGATTTTTTCTGTTCTTCGGCAACTTTCATGATAAAGTATTCTAGCCAGCAGTAGTTGCGGTCTTCGCCTTTAGGGCGATCTTCCTTGTTGTACGAAGATACGGAACACCATTGCCATTCATTTGCGGCAACAGGGCCGGTGAGCTTGATGTCTTTCCACTGGGCGCGCGCCTTCTTGGCAACGTCAATGTAACGCTCAACGAGAAAGTCTCCCGTGACGGGCAAATCCAGGTCGGAATGTGTACCGCGCCAAATTTCCATCTCGTTGTCCATGCTCCAATACTTGAAACGGCTCATATCAAACTTGAGTTCGTCTTTCCAATGCGGGATAATGGCTACCGTAGAATCGGCCGGCCATTCCATGTTGTAAAGCGATGGGTCGCCCGCTTTGATGAGCGTCTTGCCGTCTTCTGAGACTTCGCCGCCGCCCGCAAGGTCGAACGTTTGCGTTGCGTACGTGCCGTGTTCTTGTTTCCAGTTCCAGTCGGGAAAGTTGTAGTCAGTGCTGCTAGCTGCATAGCCTGTGAGCTGGAAGGCGTACATGGCGTCAACACCCGGCATTTTGTCGAGTACCTTTTGTGCGGTAATCGCCCAATCGTGCGAGTACACGTTGTTATACCAGTCGGGGTGAACTGTCATTTTGTGACGCCAATTGTAGCGCGTGGCATTGTTGCCGTTGTTCGCTCGCAACATGTGGATGCCCGCATCGAGCATCTGGTTGATGAAGGCAGACTCTTCTTCGGTGACCTCAGCATCGCCATCGCTGATTTTATCGATGTTTCGCCCGTAAAGGTACGGCGAAATTTTCTTGATGCCCGCGTTCGCATCAACGGTAATGTCGATGGCCAATGTGGGGGAGACAGCAAATAGCGTGCCGAATGCAGCCACTGTGAAAAAATTTGAATATCCCATAAACAACGCCTTTTAAATGGTCCCTGTGGAACGGTTTTCCTGTAAATATATACTCAAAATATAGTTTGGCAAAAATTAAATAAACGCCTGTGGACATTTGTGACTACAGGCGAATAAAACGAGCCTGGTCAGTGTCAAGTCCGAATGCGTTGATGCCGTTCACGTACTGGCTGATGTTGCCCGGGAAAATAGCAACGTAGAACAGCGCAAGCAGTACACCAACCGTACCCTTGTGCTTGTACAAGAATATCATGCTGAGGCCGAGCAAAATCTCGACGACGCCCGAGGCCAATACCACGAAATCCAGGAATCCCGGATTCTGCGGAAACCACGATGGGACCTGCGCCAGGAATTCTTGCCTAGCGATGGTCAAGTGACTGATACCTGCATAGGTCATAAATAACCCTAGCAGACCCCTACAAAATATTTTTAAGTATTTCATACTTTTAATATAGGATAAGTAGAGCGGAAATGCCAAAAAAATTTTTGCGAGTAAGGAATGATGAAAGGTAGTTTTAAAAAGAAATCTCAATTTCAAACAGTTGGTTCGCAAGCCCGACCGTTGGTTCGAAATCAGCAATCTTCTTGAACCCGTATTTTTCGTATAGGCCGTGGTGCTCGCTTTTGAGATAAACTTTTTTGTAGCCGAGCCTTTGGGCGTAATCAAGCGCTGCGTCAATTAAGCTTTTGGATAGCCGCTCTCCCCGGAATTCTTCGCCAACGTAAACGAGATTTATAAAAGGGCTGCAACTGAATTTCGCAGGAATGTTCCCGTTCTCCTCGAGAACGCAAAAGCCGACAACATCTTCACCGTGTACAGCAACGAAAACTTTTTCCCAGTCTAGGAAATCGTTCTTTGACATTCGCTCGGCTAAACGACGCCCCGGCAGCCATGGGCAATCTTTCGCAAATGCGCGGGTCTTTTCCCACCACGGATCATCTTTGCTAATCGCGATTATCATTGCTTGCCTCGGCTTTTAAAGAATCCCTATAGGACTTAACTAAACATGATAAACCTCTTTTAGAGACAATATACCACTTTTTCAAAGGGATAGTTTTACCTCTGCCCCAAAAGAGTCACTATAAGACCAAATTTGTGGTCATCTATGGTTGCGTTGATGAAACTTGCCTTGGGGTGTTGACTTTCCTTGTGAAAAATGGTATATTATGGATATCTCTCGGTTGGACCGCCATGTCGGAATGAAGCCGGGGGACTCCTATGGCATACATGGATGACCAATGGATATATTTTCATAAAAAACTTTTTCCATCTACTTTTATTTTTTACAGTCATCTCTGTATGCGGTCCATGCAGTGAGTTTGTGTTTATATGCTCTAAAAACAAAAACGATATTCTTGTTGTTTTACCTCAGCTCATAAAGAGCCCTTATAAGATTGGATGTCCTAAGATCAACGGCTATTGTTTTCGTGGCCTTGGATAAGTCTTTCGACTTGTTTTCGATGCCTTTTAGCAGAATTTTGCAATTTTGGTCATCTAATTGAGCGTTAATCATTGCATTTATCCGAAAAAAGAGGTATATTAAGGGTTAGGAAGCATGAGTAAGCGAAATTATCCTCGACGCTTGGAATACCAATTTTTTTGAATTGATCATTCCTATGATGGGACCTGAGGACCATACATGCTTCCTTTTTGTTTTACCTTAGCTCATAAAGAGCCCCTATAAGACCTACTTTCTGAATATACCTTATTTTATGCGGGTTCGCAAGCGGTTTGACGCTGAAAAAATCAGAAGAATTGGATAGATTCTTGGCTTTTGGGCCATTTTTCGGAGCCTTGGTGCTGCCGAAATGACTGTAGATTTCCAGGAATTCCCTGTCGGAGACGCTCAGCAGGCAAACTGTGGAGCGGGGCTCGATTATATTGGCGATTCGTCGTCGGACGGCATTGTGCCTTTATTGCGCCGTGGATTCCGTAATCCCCGATGCTTCAGGGTGACCACTGGATGCGGATTTCTTGAAGAAGATGAAACTCTGGTGGTTTGAAACTAGCGGCGTGCCCATTGACCGGGAATACACATTTACTTATATTACAATCGTAATTCGATAATCCTCGCGACAGTCGACATAGACCATTTGGTCCGTACGTGCATTCGCGGCGGGGCCCATCAACCTTCTTGACGGTCCTGTTGGATAGCTGGTAGGAACACGACCTACTCGAGTTCACTCGAAAGAGTGGCAAGTAACGCCGGGGCTGCAACCATTTTTAAGAGGATATCTATGTCGAAAAAATCTATCAACATCTTGGACAAGGATTACATTCACTGGGTCAAGGAACTTTCTTCCCGTTATCGCAAGAGCCAGATCAAGGCGGCGGTGAAGGTAAATAGCGAAATGTTGCGCTACTACTGGGAATTGGGGCGCGATATTGTAACCAAGCAGGCTGAAAGCAAATGGGGCAGCGGCTTCATGAAGAATCTGAGCCGAGATTTAAAGGCTCAGATTCCCAGTGCCACTTGTTTTTCTCCCACGAACATTCTGTACATGAAGAACTTTTATCTTATGTATCGCCCCTATTTGGAAAATGCACCCAAGATCGGGGAACAAAAGGAAGATTTTCCAATTACTCAACAAGTTGTTGAGCAAATTGCCCATGACATCTTTTCAATTCCATGGGGACATCACGTTGTCTTAATGGACAAGTTCAAGGAAAATCCTCAAAAGGCCCTGTTTTTTGCCCGCCAGACGGTAGAAAATGGCTGGAGCCGTTCGTCCCTTCTGAATGCGCTTTCTACCGATCTTTACGAGCGCCAGGGAAAGGCTTTGACGAATTTTGAACGGACTCTCCCTGCCGAAACAAGCGATTTGGCTCAAGAACTGACGAAAGATCCTTACAATTTCGCGTTTACGGGTATTACGGGCCGCTACAACGAAAAACTGCTGAAAGATAGCCTGCTGAACAACATTACCCGTTTTCTTGTGGAGTTGGGCACGGGATTTGCCTATGTCGGCAAAGAATATGGCATTATGGTGGGCGAAAGGGAGAAGTTCATGGATTTGCTTTTTTACAACCTGAATCTTTCCTGTTATGTCGTTGTCGAGGTGAAAATCGGGCGCTTTGAATTTGCCGATATCGGGCAACTGGGCGGATACATGGTGGCATGCAATCACATCCTTAAAAAGGAAGGGCGCGACAACCCGACAATCGGTCTGCTGATTTGCAAGGAAAAGGACAAGGTGCAGGCACAGTACGCACTGGAATCAAGTACGCAACCTATCAGCATTTCGGAATATGAATTGGAAAAATTCTACCCTGAAAAGGTTGAAGGCACAATGCCCTCTATTGAGGAAATTGAGAAAAGATTGTGCGAAGTGCCGCTGTAAGATTTTACGGGTACTTTGCTCCGGGGACGTTCTTCAGAATTTCTTTCCAGAAGTCGCGGAATTCCTTTTCGGTGACGGTGCCGCCTGCGGTGAGTAGGCGGTAGTGTTCGCCTTGCCAGACGTAATCAAAGGGGGAGGAGTCAAAGCCGTTGCGCTGGTAAAAGTCGCGGCGACGATTCCTGCGTTCAAGTTCTTCGGCGTCCTTGGAATCTTCTTCGACTTCGATATCGACGACGATGCGTGTGTCGGGGTGTTGTTCGCGAATGACTTGCAGAATTTGTGAGCCGTATCCGCGACTGCGCAGTTCTGGCATAACCGCAAAATAGATGATGTTCGTAATGCTCCCGTGCGTGATGGAGTTCGAGAACCCGCAGAATAAATCTCCATCGAAAAACTGGAGCATTTGCAGAAAGAATAGGATAATGAGTCTTGTGTGTCAAGTTTGCGAATGTAATCCTGCGTCTTTTAGTATATATTTACTCATATGAAACTGTTTGACAATATTTTTATTCCTTTTATCGCAGCGCTTGCTTTGACTGTCGTTGGTTGCAACGAATCGAAAAATTCAACAAAAAATTCTACAGAAAATAAGGTCGCGTTGAGTCGCGAGACGTCTGCAAAAGTGGAAACGCCTGCTGTCGAGGGAACCAAAACTATTACGCTTGCGAACGGAGCTTCGGTCACTTGGATTCAGGATAACGAGGGTAAAAAGCTGATGCCTCGCGAACTTTTCAGCGATGCTAGCGATTCGCTTTACGAAAGTTTGAATATGCCTGCGGGCCTCCCAGCTTCTGTCAGCACGTTCTTGGTAAAAACGGATGGTAAGTACATCATGTTTGATGCTGGTCTTGGAGCGTGGGGCGGACAGCTTTTAAAGCGTCTTGATGCTTTGAAAGTGAATCCGGATTCTATCGGGCTTGTTTACTTGACGCATTTCCATGCAGACCACATTGCAGGCCTCGTGAAAAGCGGTAGCGCCGGGAAGATGGAAAAGGTTTTTAAGAATGCATCCGTTTATGCAGGCAAGGTGGAATATGATGCTTGGATGAATGATATCCCGAAAAATGATTTGCAAAAGAACATCATGGCTCTTTATAAAGATAGCCTTCATTTGTTTGCGTTTGGCGATCGTCTCCCGCATGGAGTGCTTGCGATGGATGCCGTGGGACATACGCCGGGACATACCGTTTTCCAAATTTCGAATTTACTCGTAATCGGAGACTTGATGCACGGCTACGCTTTGCAAAAGTTCCATCCTGAAATCAGCTCCAATTACGATATGGACAAAGTAAAATCAGCCGAAAGCCGCAAACGCATTATGCAGTACGCACGCGAACATAAACTCCTTATGGCAGGCATGCACTTGCCGCCTCCCGGATTCGCGAAGTAAAGGTTTTTTGCAGAAAGATCGTTACCAGAACAGGTTCTTGTAGCTAGTTCCGAGAGCGTTGGCGAGACGATGTGCCATTTTGCGTCCGATAGGCTCTTTGCCTCGTTCCATTGCGGATACTTGTTGCTTTGTAATTCCTGCTTTGTCTGCCAGCTGTTGCTGCGTATAGCCGAAGGTTGTTCGCAAAAGTTTCAAGCTTTCTGCAGGAGTGGAACTGGCTTCCGTTTCCTTGAACCAGTCGGTATCCATAATGTTTATGGATTTTTCGTTATTATCGCACTTGATTTCCTCTACATTTGGAAAAGCGGACTTTAAAAATATGACGAGATAATCGGGGATGTTTTTCCCTTCGAATGTAAAAACGGTCCCGTTTTTTGCCTTGCTAGTAAGGCGCATTTTCACGGCTTCCAACATAGGTGACCTCCAGTTCGATTCCTTTAATCGTTTCGATCCAACATGCCGCCCAGTGGTATGATAGGTGGCAATGATGCGTATTTGTGTTTACAAGTTTTTTGTAGTTCGGCCAGTTGGGTAGGACAGGCCCTTTCTCGTGCAAGTCTCTTACCAATTTGGCGAAGAGAACTTGCTCTTTTTGGGGCATAAGCCTTACTGCTTTTAGAATTTTTGGTTTTGTTATTACATTCGTAATATATGAAAAATCTTTTCTCCTGTCAAGAAATTTTCTTTACGTCTATATTGAAAAGGACTCCAAGTAAAAACTTGGAGTCCAAATCTACAATTGAAATATTTGAAAAAAGAGAAATCCCTAAATTTTGCAATCGACCGTTTGCAAAAAGCTTGATTTTGTCGTCTATGGTTGTCAGTCGTTCACTTGAAAAGAACTGGAATGTATATTTACCTTTATGAAATTGTTTGAAAATAAAGTGGTCGTGGTGACGGGCGGGGCGCATGGAATTGGTGCTTCTATTGTGAGTGAATTTGAAAAAGAGGGCGCGAAGGTCGCGTATATTGACATTCGCGAGAATCCCTGCTTTGTCGGGGACCTTTCAAAGAAGGAAGTCCTCGAAAAATTTGCGCAGTTCGTTGTCGAAAAATACGGGCACGTGGATGTGCTGGTAAATAATGCACTCCCGCTGATGAAGGGTATTGACGAATGTAGTTACGAAGAATTCAGCTATGCGCTCGCTGTCGGCGTGACCGCTCCGTTCTACTTTGCAAAACTTTTCGCGCCGCATTTTGCAAAGGGCGCTAGCATTATAAATATCTCGTCGTCTCGCGACCGCATGAGTCAACCGCAAACTGAAAGCTATACGGCGGCAAAGGGCGGGATTGCAGCCCTCACGCATGCGCTTGCCGTGAGTTTCGCAGGCCGTGTGCGCGTGAACTCGATTTCGCCGGGTTGGATTGATACGGATTTCAAGGTCTACGAAGGTCCCGACGCCACTCAGCAGCCTGCGGGCCGCGTCGGCAATCCGCTTGACATCGCGAACATGGTGCTTTACCTTGCAAGTGACAAGGCCGGCTTCATCACCGGCGAAAACATCTGCATCGATGGCGGCATGACCCGCCAGATGATTTACCACAACGACTGCGGCTGGAAATTGGAAGGGTAAAGTCCCCTTTCAGGACAAGTGGGGTAGGAAAGGTTATATTTCAGTTGAATGACAGGCTGTCGAGGCGAAGGAGAATTTATGCGAAACGTCATTGCGAGGAGCCGTAAGGCGACGTGGCAATCTTTAGTTGTTTTTTTTGTTGCCCTTGATACTAGCGTTTTCGGCATGTGGCGACGACAATAGCAGCAGTGCAGCCCCGGACGGCGACGAACCGTATTCTTCCAGCATCACAGCGCAGTCGAGCAGTTCCTCGAAGGTCCCTGAGCCTGTCGAAGGGGCTAGTAGCAGTGTCGCAGAGTCTTCGTCTAGTGTCGAGGAATCGTCTTCTTCTGAAGTGACGTCGGAGTCGAGCAGCAGTTTTGCGGACAAGGTGAATTGTTCGGAACTTCTGGAAGGCGAAACGGGTTGGAGCTGGGACGTGCCGAAGGAGTGCCGCTTTAACCCTGATATTGATAACGGCACCATGACCGATAGCCGCGATGGCAAAACATACAAGACGGTGAAAATTGGCGACCAAGTATGGATGGCTGAGAACCTGAACTTTGATCCCGGTCGGGGCGGTTCGGGTGAGAACGAATATGAATGGTCTTGGTGTCATGACAATGAACCGGAAAATTGCGACGTAGTCGGTCGCCTTTATACCTGGGCTGCTGCCATGGATTCTGTGAAGTTGGTGAACGATGCGGACAACCCGCAGGACTGCGGCTATGGCAAGGAATGCGACCTCGCTTCAAGACCCGCGACCTTAGTTCAGGGTATTTGTGACAAGGGCTGGCATTTGCCCAGTCGGGTAGAATGGAACGCCTTGTTCGCGGCGGTGGGAGATGAATTGACTGCAGGCAAGGTTCTCAAGTCGCAGACGGATTGGTATAATAGAAACGGCGCGGATGCTTTCGGCTTTTCCGCGTTGCCTGCTGGCCGCAGAGGTAGTGATGTGAGTTACGATGAAGAGGGCTACAGCGTGTACTTTTGGAGTTCTACTGAAATCAGTAGCAACTACGCGTATCGCGTGTATTTGGAATACGACGCCGACGACGCGGCCCTGAGCTTCTTCTACAAGGACTACGGGTTCTCAGTTCGCTGCCTCAAGGACTAGCAGTGAGGCAAATGTAGCGCAGAAATGCTGGCTTTTCTGCATTGCCGAGCCGAGCAGCGAGGGACTCCGTAGGAGTCCCCTAAAAGGCGAATACGAATTGTAAATTTTTTTGGGCCCCCTTGCCACGGTTGTAAAATATAGGTACAATTACTGCATCCCCGAACGCATCTCGTCTAAGGAAAGGCGAGGTGCGTTCTTTTTTATCCTGAAATTTGGATTGAAGGGAACGCCTCTAACAATAAACCGGTCGCAAACTGCGACCACAAAACGGAGGCTATATGAATAACGACATCGAAAAATGCAAAGAGGATTTCCCGTTTAGGGTTATATCCGAAACACCAACTGGTGATGGCTTTGTTGATTGTGTTTGGGAAATGCCTGAGTGGGTTGTCGAAAAACTTGACAAATAATCAAAAACTGATTATATTCAACTATGTACAATGTAACTATAACCAAAAGAGCCCAAAGGAGTGCTGCGATTATGCCGAAGGCTGTACAAAATAAGCTTAAGGCACTCGTCCAGTCACTCAAGGTCTCCGGGCCGATTCAACCATTGTTTTGGCATTACTCCAAGCTCGGAGGCGACAGGTACCATTGTCATCTGGCCCTTAACTGGGTGGCATGCTGGACTTGTAAAGATGGCTCTATAGATATTGAGGTGTATTATGCTGGCAGTCGTGAAAAGGCCCCGTATTGAAATCAGGGCGAAGCATATCCCCGCTCCGCTTGTCAGGTTCTTGAAGGACACTTATAAACCGGAGAATGTAATCGTCAGTGATGAAGATGTTGCCGTTCCTTTTGAGGAGTCGGAATGGTTCAAGTCTCTGGAGACGACACCCGCAGAGATGATTGTCGCGAATAGGGATTTGCGCAACTGGTCACAAGTGACTCTGGCCGAGAAACTTGGAATTCAGGTGCAAAACCTGTGCGCTATGGAAAATGGACGCAGGGCTGTTTCCCGCAAGATGGCATTAAAACTCGGCAAAATTTTCGGAACGGATCCCGCAGCATTTTTTGTTTTCGGGAAGTAAGATTGTTTGTAAGGCGGTCGCAAGGCCGCCTTTTTGTCGTTTTAGGCGAAATAAATTACATTTGCTTAGAATTTATTATATCGGGTTATCGGAGGTTTTATGAAAAAGATTCTTCTGACGATGGGTTTGGTGGCGTTTGCCTTTGTCGGGTGCGACGACAGTTCGTCGGCATCTGCAGGGCAGGATGATGAAGCGGTTGTGGAATTGTCCTCTTCGAGCGGAGACAAGGCTGGTGAGCCTGCCGAAACAGCCGAAGTGACTTCGTCGAGTAGTGATAAGACAAAGTCTTCGTCGTTGAAAGAAGAAAAAGATGATAAAGAATCGTCAAGTTCGGTGAAGTCGAGTAGCTCATCATCCGTCATTCTGAGCGCAAGCGAAGAATCCAGTAGCAGTTTGGCGGAGTCCTCGTCTAGCGTCGCAGAGTCGAGCAGCTTCGTGCGTTCGTCATCCTCGGCGGAGCCTGCCCTGAGTTCAGCCGAAGGGACCGAGAATCTGTCGAGTAGTAGCTCTACTGATGTGCTGTCTAGCTCTAGCGAAACTGAGTCAAGTTCTAGTAGTCGTGAGGGCAAGGTAAATTGTACGGCACTTCTGGAAAACGAAACGGGTTGGAGCTGGGATGTGCCGAAGGAATGTCGTTTTAATCCAGATATTGACTACGGCACTATGACCGATGAACGTGATGGCAAGGTTTACAAAACCGTAAAGATTGGTAATCAGGTGTGGATGGCTGAAAACTTGAATTACTATGATGCCTTGGATTTAAGTGTGAAGAAAAAAAGTTGGTGCTTTGGAAAGAAGGATAATGGGGATAGCACAACCTGCGATGTGGCCGGTCGCCTTTACACTTGGGCTGCGGCAATTGACTCGGTGAAACTTGCGAATGATGCGGATAACCCGCAGGACTGCGGCTACGAAAAAAAATGCGGCCTGACCGGCGCGGTACGGGGAATTTGCCCTACGGGCTGGCACTTGCCTACGAAGGAGGAATTTGAAACATTATTTACAGCGGTCGGTGATAAATCTACAGTGGGCATGAAACTCAAGACCTCTAATGGCTGGTATAGAAGTGGTGGTGGCACGGATGACGTCGGCTTTTCCGCTTTGCCTGTTGGCCTGAATGACTACAGCTTCTTCGATGAAGGCGATCGAGCGTACTTCTGGAGTTCTACGGAGGACAATCGCTACTACTCGTGCAGCATGAGTTTGTCCTCCCTTAACAAGAGTGTGTATCTGGAGGGCGCCTACCACAAGAACACCGGGTTATCTGTTCGTTGTGTTAAGGGGGAGCCGAAGTCAAGTGAGGACTGGTCGTCGAGCTCTTTGAATGGCTTTGATTGGAGTTTACCGAAAGAGGCTTACTTGAATCCGAATATTAATTACGGCACTATGACCGATGAACGTGATGGCAAGGTTTATAGGACAGTAAAAATTGGCGACCAGATCTGGATGGCGGAGAACCTTGATTTTGATCCTGGTCAGGGTGGTTCGGATGAGGATAAATATGATTGGTCGTGGTGCTTCGATAATGATCCTAAGAAATGCGACGTGGCGGGTCGCCTATACACTTGGGCTGCTGCCATCGATTCGGTGAAGTTAGCGAACGATGCGAACGCCCCGCAGGTGTGCGGTTATGGCAGGAAATGTAACCTGCCTGCAAAGGTACAGGGTGTTTGCCCGCCGGATTGGCACCTGCCAACTCAAGCGGAGTGGGATACCCTGTTTTTGTCGGTGGGCATTCCTGTGGGCAAGGCTCTTAAATCGCAGAGTGGCTGGTTTGTTATCAATTCGGGTAACTTTTTTTTCAACGGGAATGGTACGGATGAGTTTGGTTTTTGCGCTTTGCCTGTCGGTTGGGGGGACCGTGAAGGATTCCACGATGCAAGCCACTTTGCGGAATTCTGGAGTTCTACGGAGGATACAGATCGTGACTGGGCGTATAATGCGCACGTGAAAAACTACGAAGACGAAGCGTACGTGGATTTGCCTACCCGCAAGGATGTGGGAACTTCTGTTCGTTGCTTAAAGGATAAATAAGCCGGGGCGTTGCGGGGCGGCGACTGAGCGCCCGCAGTAGGGGTGATGGAAGACCCGGCGTACCGGGGCTGCAATCAGGGGGAGGCTTCCCCCTCCAGTCCCGTTTTTTTACGTTTTCTAGTAACTAGTGGCTGGAAACTAGTAACTTTTTCCACTTTACTTTGCTATCTTTCCGCTTGGAACATTTTACTTAACAGAGGTTCAAAAAAATGAATTATTTCAACTCTATCCCTATGCGTCGCCAACTTGAAGAAATTGGCCACTGCCGTTTCATGGAACATTCTGAATTCAGCCGTGGTGTTGAAGCCCTCAAGGGTAAGAAGATTGTGTTCGTCGGTTGCGGTGCTCAGGGTCTCCATCAGGGTCTCGACCTTCGCGATAGCGGTTTGGATGTTTCCTACACGCTCCGCAAGGAAGCCATCGAACAGAAGCGCCAGTCTTGGAAGAACGCTACTGAAAACGGTTTCAAGGTCGGTACCTATGAAGAAATGATTCCGGATGCAGACCTCGTTTGCAACCTCACACCGGATAAGCAGCACCACAATGTGATCCCGGCTATCATGAAGCTCATGAAGAAGGGCGCAGCTCTTTCTTACAGCCATGGCTTCAACATCGTCGAAGAAGGCCAGGAAATCCGCAAGGACATCACCGTGATCATGGTCGCTCCGAAGGGACCTGGTTCCGAAGTTCGTTCTGAATACCTCCGTGGTTTCGGCATGCCGTGTCTTATCGCTGTTCACCCGGAAAACGACCCTGAAGGCAAGGGCTGGGACTATGCCAAGGCTTACGCTGCTGGTCTCCATGCTGACCGTCCGGGCGTTCTCGAAAGCTCTTTCGTCGCCGAAGTGAAGTCTGACCTCATGGGCGAACAGACCATCCTTTGCGGTATGCTCCAGACCGGTACGATCCTTTGCTACGACAAGATGGTGAAGGAATTCGGTATCGACAAGGCTTACGCTGTGAAGCTCCTCCAGTACGGCTGGGAAACGATTTCCGAAGCCCTCAAGCATGGTGGCATCACGAACATGATGGACCGTCTCTCCAACCCGGCTAAGATCCGCGCAACGGAACTTGCTGAAAAGATGAAGAAGATCATGAAGCCGCTTTACTGCGAACATCAGGACAACATCATCTCTGGCAAGTTCTCCAGCACGATGATGGTCGACTGGGAAGCTGGCGACAAGGACCTCCTCAAGTGGCGTGGTGAAACCGGCGAACTCGAATTCGAAAAGGTTGCCGCAACAGACAAGCAGATCACCGAACAGGAATACTTCGACCGTGGCGTTCTCATGACCGCTATGATCAAGGCCGGTGTGGAACTTGCATTCGAAACCATGTGCTCTGTGGGCATCAAGCCGATGAGCGCTTACTACGAATCCCTCCACGAAACTCCGCTCATTGCAAACCTCATCGCTCGCAAGAAGCTGTTCGAAATGAACCGCGTCATCAGCGATACTGCAGAATACGGCTGCTACCTGTTTGCTAACAAGTGCGTTCCTCTCCTCGCAGACTTCATGAAGAACGAAGTCAAGAAGGGCGACATTGGCGATATCTTCAACGAAGGCAATACCAACGCTGTCGATAACGAAGAACTCATCAAGGTGAACAAGAACATCCGTCAGCATCCGGTGGAAGAAGTCGGTGCATGGCTCCGCGAACGCATGTCTGGCATGACCCGCGTCGTCTAAGCTTCGTCTAGCGGCGTTCTCGACCCTCTCGCTGTACTACTTGTACAGCTTCGGGGTCTGCGGCCTTGCTATACTCGCTTATACTTGCGGGAAGAAAGTTGTCTAATCTTGATTATACGACTTTCGATAATCGTTCTGCTTGATTAAACTTGCGGGGCGATAAAACCGCAGTTCATAGCTTTGAACGTTTTAAAATCTCGTCAGGTAATCCCTGGCGGGATTTTTTTTTGTTTATGATGTTGGAATAATGCTTTTTTTAGGAATTGTGCATATAAAAGTGACTGCTTTGGTATATTTATATGCTTGTTTTTAAATATTGTAAATAAAATAATGCTTAAGATGCTGCTTTTTTGCGCTGCTGAGCATATAAAACTGGAAAAATGATGACTTTTATATGCTTTGTTTTTCTTGAAATTGTCTTTTGCAAAGATGTTTTCGGAACTTGATGCATATAAATTGAATGAAAATGTTTTTTTATATGCTCGTTCTTGTGATTTGCTGATAAAATAACGATTGAAATAGCCGTTTTTTTAGTGCCAGTGCATATAAAAATAGGCAGAAATTGTTTTTTATATGCATTGAAGGTTGGTTTTGAAGCTTTTTTAAGAGTAAAAAACGCTCGCGTTTGGCGAGCGTCTTATATGACGAAGTCAAGATTCGCGCATCTCGTTATAGGACCGCGCGCATCCTGTTATGAATTGCGCGCGCCTTGTTATGAATTGCGCGCGTCTTGTATTACAGGTGCGTCTTGCGTTGTATTATGCGTTCTTCGTTTTCTTGCTTTTCACGAAGAGGTATGCGCCGAAGGCGATGAGCAGAATTGCTGCAAGCAGGCTCACCTTGAGGCAGGCGTGGAATGGCTTACTGCGGTATTCCATGCGGACCTCGGACTTGCCCTTCGGGATTTCGACTGCGCGGAGGTTGCCGAATGCCTTGTAGACCTTGGCTTCCTTGCCGTTGACTGTCGCTTTCCAGTAGGGGTGGTAGTTGCCTGCGACGACCATAAAGCCTGCACGGTCGCTTTCGACCTGATACACTTGCGTGTCCATCTTCGGGCTTGCAACGAGCTTTGCCTTGCCCTGTGCGACTCCGCCTTCGCCCTTGTTTTGCGGTTCTTCGGAGAGGATGACTTTTTCGCGGTATTCAAAGCCGTTCTTGAGCGCGTCAATGGCTTTGGCATCATCCATCGTGGTGGATTCACCGTAGATGTAGGCTTCGCCCATGGCGGTTGTAATCGGCATGTAGCTTGTTCCGCGCTGCGTGTCGAAGATGATGGCGTTGATGTTCATCAAGTCAAGGAACGGGTGCGGTGCGCTTTGGTCGTTGATGTTCAAGAGATAGTTCGCATTGCCTTGACCGCCACGGAACTCGCGATAGCTTGAGAGCTCGTTGTCGTGGAAACCGTCTGCATTGCGCATGTGGTATTGCGGGAAGATGTTTCCGCTGAGAGCCTTGTTGCGGGAGAGCGAAAGCACGCGTGGTTGGTTGATGGAGTCTGCTTTGTATGGAGCCTTAAGTGCCGCAACAACGCCATTGTTTGGCTGCAGGTATTCATTGGCGGGAACGTTTTGGATAAATGCGCCATTGATGGTCAAAAGTTCGATGCCAGCGACAAGGGCGAGGATTCCGACCTTGGCGGGTGTGCTCCCTTTCCATTTGAACACGGCGATGCTTGCGCCAATCACAACGAGAATCAAGATGAAGCTCGGGAGAATCTTTGAGGCGGTGGCGTTCATCGCGACTTCGTTCAGCGGTTTGAAGTACGGGGCGGTCACTGGGTCGTTCAAGAGCTTTTGTCCGCTCATGAGGAAGAGCCCGATGATTGCAAATCCGATAACGACGGCTGCCTGGACGCTTCTAGAAGTTCCCGGAAGCTTGGACTTGAATGCATCGACAAAGTTCTTGACGTTAATTGCTTTGCCTTGATCATCGAGGCTCATCACACCGAGGCATGCTGCTGCGTAGGCGAGGCAGACGACAAATCCGAACGGGCTGATAAAGAGTGTCCAGTTGAAACGTGCAATCACGACGAGCAAAAGCAGAATGACGAACATCGCGGTTCCGTGCAACAGGGCGCGACGGTTCTTGGCGGCATCTTCGCTTTCATCAGAGATGGCCTTGAGTACGGGGCCTGCCATCATTACGAGCAAGAGCGGGAGCCAGAATAGTGCCATACCCGGAGCGCGGAAGTTCTTGACGCCCGGCAGAATATTGTACCAGAGCTTGAAGAGCGGGGAATGATCGCCCATGCCGTAGCTCAAAGCGACGACGGCTCCGAGTCCCCAGAAACTTGCCCAGCGGCGCTTGCCCGGGAGGAACAAGCAGAGGAATCCGAGGAACGTGAGGAGTGCGCCCGCATTGTTGTGGTCGAGCTTGAAGCTGTTGTGGCCCCAGTAGAACGGGCTGCCTTGACTGCCGGCTTCGGCCATCTTGCGGTATTCGTCCATGGTGATGTTGACCAAGGAACTGCTCTTCAAATCGTTTGTCTTTTCGTCCTGTTCGTAGACATCGACTCCGATGAATCCCGGAATGAGCATTTGCGCCATTTCTTCCTGATGGAAGGACCAGCTTACGGCGTGACCGTAATTGGTGTGTTCTCCTTCACCGCGAACGGACTGTGTTGTAGTGTAGAGGTAAGGCGGGATAATCTGGAAACAGCTGAGGGCAAGTCCAAAGGCGAGTGCTGCGGCTGCAAGCCCGACGCGTTTACCGCGTACAGCAAGCGTGTTGCAATGGAATGCGGCTTCGTAGAGCGTGTAAAGCCCTGCACCCCACAAGAAGAGATACGTGAGCTGCAAGTGGCTCCCTAGAATCATCCAGGTGACGCTCAGCGCAAAGACGATGAGGTAGGGGAGGCTTCCGTCGCGGACGATTTTACGGATGGCAAGGAGTGCCAACGGGGCAATCGCAAAGACCATCATCTTTCCATCGTGACCACCGTAAATGTAAGTGAAATATTCCGGCGAAAATGCGTAGAGGAATCCGAGGAGAGAACCCCACCACTTGTTGCCGGTCAAGTTCCAGGCGAGGAGCATCGCGCTCATGAAGGCAACCCACACGGTCAAGATGAACTTGAAACCGACGGCGCGTGCCGGATCCATGATGAACTGAGTCCACACGAGCGGATGGTAAGCGTCGGCAAAGAGTGCGTCAATCGTCGGGACACCGCCAAGGCGGCTATCGTCCCATTCCGTGAGGATGACGTCGAACGTGCGCAAAATGCGGCTGCCGATGCCGTTCAGCTGGTCGCTGTTGAGCATGAGTTGACTGGAATCGAATGCGAAATCGCGGAAGACGAACAGCAAAATCGCAAAGAAAACTGTGGCCATAGCCACAAAGAATGCAGGTTTCTTGTTGAGGAAATTCATGTCAGGAAATATAAAAATACCGCAGAGGAAGCCCACTACGGTTTGTTAAATTGTTTGCTTTTGAACGAATTTGCTGTCGAAGTTATTCGAGCGTGTTTTCGTCGGTCTTGGCGGTCTTGACGAGGCTGTAGATGCCGAATGCAGAAATGATGCACACTGCGGCAATGACGACGTACTTAATCAATTTTCCCATAAGGTTTCTCCTTGGCTTTTTTTATAAAGATATTTGTTTTTCGCAAAACGGTCAAGTGATTTTTAGAACTTTGAGCTTGGAACTTAGAACTTAGAACTTAGAACACTCTCTTCTCTCTAAAAGAAAAAAACTAAGTTCTAAGAGCGAAGCGGGCTAAGCTCTGCCAACTGCGCCCCCGGCGCTACTCTTTCGTGATAATCATGCAAATCACGGGGAGCTTTTTGTCGACTTCGTTTTCACTCGGGATGATTTCGCTTTCGACGACCTTGCAGTTGAGCTCCTTCACAAAGAATTCGAGCTGGCTACGTTCAAAACCAAGCCAAATGTGGCCGTGGGTCGTGCGGAATGATTCTTCCTTGTGCTGGGCGAGGTCCAAAAGCGCAAGCATTCCACCCGGTTTCAAGATGCGGGTCGCTTCCTTGAGGGCAAGGCGCGGGTCGGTTGCATGGTGGAGCACTTGGCTCATCAAGACGAGGTCTGCGTAGTTGGACGGAAGGCCCGTCTGCGTCATGTCGGCGACTTTCGGCATCACGTTTTCGATGCCCTTCTGGTGCAAAATCTGCTGGAATCCGCTGATGATTTTCGGGTCATAGTCGAGGGCCGTCACGTTCTTGCAGCGGCTGGCGAGCATCAGCGAGAGGTCTCCGCCTTCGCCGCAACCGATGTCCACGGCGTTTTCAAATGGCACCATGAGCTTGCTGAACAGGCTGATTTGCGCCTTGAGGCTACCGCCGGCCTGGTCGAGCTTGTGGATTTGTCCCTTGGTCTTGTCGGTGCGTTCTTCGAGCGCTTGTGCGGCGCGGCACTTGAGAATATCCTTGTCCTGCAGTTCGTCGTAGGCTTCGCGGATAATCTGCAATAGGCGGCTGCTCATGTAAAGTTCTTCACTCAGGCGGTAATAAGCCTTGATGCCGTCGCGGCGGTCTTTCACGAGCCCGCATTGCGAAAGCTTTGCCAAGTGGCGGCTTGCATTACTCTGGTGGATGTCTAGAATGTCCTTGATTTCGTTGACTGTAAATTCGGACTGGTCCAGGAGGAGCAATATCTTGAGGCGCATTTCGTCGGAAATGGCTCCAAAAAGTTCCATGTTCGGGATAATCGGTTCTCGGTTCTGGTTTAAATTCGAATTTGTCACGTGGTCCGCCAATACTTTTTTATGTTTGTCTTTGTGAATATAAATTTTTAATGGACTTTTGATGTTTTCTGGGCGATTTAAAAGCTTGTTTCAAGCGCTTTTTGCGGTGTTGTGTTTGGCTACGCTTGTCTTTTGTGCACCCGTCGCATCTGAAATCGCGTCCGGCACATCACGGAACATGTCCAGCGCACTCCCCGTAGAAAATCCAGTACCTCGTCATTACGAAGTTTCTGTCCGCTTAGATGTTCCGCTTTCGCTTGGAATCGTCATGACCTCGGTGCTGGGCGTTTATCAGTATTACGGAATGTCTCGCATCTCTTCGAGCGACTTGAAACCGAAATCAGAACTGTTGCCTTGGGACCGCCCGTTTGCTGGGCATTACAGCGGGTGGGCTATGACCGTGAGCCATTATTCGGGAGCCTTGGCTGTCGCACCATTGGTGTTGGCAGGGTACTCTTGGTACAAGGGCGATGCCGATGGTCATGACTTTGGTACCTTTACGTTCATGTTTGTGGAAGCGATTGCTTTGCAGAACGCCTTGAATCAGTTGGTGCGTTCTACGCAGTTGTGGCCGCGCCCGTTCATTTACGCCGAACGCGGCGAAGGCCGTAAAAAAGCGGAGTCTGCACGTGGGGAAGCTTATGGCTCGTTTTATTCTGGGCATGCTTCGGCTGCGTTTACGGTGGCGGTGTTTACGGGCGAATGGTTCTCTGAAATTTACCCGAACTCCCAGTACAAAAATCTTGTCTGGGCTTCGTCATTGACGCTAGCCGCGGCAGTTGGAGCCTTGCGAGTGGTTGCGGGTAAACATTATCCTACTGATGTTGTAGTTGGATCGCTTGTGGGGACAGGCGTGAGCTTGGGTGTCCTCAAATTGCATGAGATTTGTAAAAAGAATATTTCTTTTTGGGCGATTCCGGGCAATATTGGCGCAATTTTTTATTTTTGACATTTTTTTATAGCATTTTTTGTGAAAAAGCGTATATATATTGTGTAGGCTTACTTCGTAAGTCGACTATGTTTGTGAGGTTTATTGATGTTGGATGAGGTGTGGCGTCACTTGTGCGCCGTTGCTATTTTGACCGTGTCTGTGGTCAGCCATAATTACGCAGCAGAGTTTAAGGATTATAGGGATGGGCGTGTTTACCGCGGAATTCCCTCGGGCTCTCTAAACTGGTTTAAGCAAAGTCTCAAGTACAGCAAGACCGCGTTCTTTACGGACGAAGAGGGAAATCCCTATTACCGTAGCGACAGCTGGAAGGCTTCGTGCCCGGAGGGTACGCAACTCCCGGATGAAACTGATTGGGATGAACTCGTTGAAGATAAGTTTAGTGGCCCTGATAAAATCCAGAGCATGGGCGACTTTGTTGGACATTCGTCGCGAGGCTTTTACAAGTTTGAATTTGATGAAGTCGTGAATGCTCGTAAGGGCTTTGTTTACTTTGCCGTTCGTGGTCCTGCGAATCATGCGATAAGGTTTGAAACCAAACGCGGAATCACAAAGTATGTCGATATCGAAGATGCGGATGCCGTTCAAATCCGTTGCGTCTTTCCTCGAGACCAGTTTGCCGAAAAGAATATCTCCTCAAAGGATATGATTTTTACAGATAAACGCGATAACAAAAAATACAAGGTCGGCGTTCGCGGTGGCAAAATCTGGATGATGAAAAATCTGGCGTTTAGTGTGACTTCTGAAAAACAGTGCTATGTAGACGATAAATCTTTCTGTGAAAAATTCGGGCGCTACTACACCTATGATGATGCTCTCAAGGCTTGTCCAAAAGGTTGGCATTTGCCGGATGACGGCGAATGGCGCGATTTCCAGAAAGATCGTGCAACGCTGGATTGGGACAATCTTGGGCAGGGCGGTTGCCAGGATTGGGACAATTTCTGCGATGGCATGAATTCCGGGCATTACTGGTCCAGAAGTTCCATCCAGCCCAATACAGCGCGCTCCTGGGAATTCAATCGTCAAGACAAGGATATTGAACGTACGGATGTAAGTGTTTACAAAGGGCTTTATGTTCGCTGTGTTGCGGATTGATGCTTTGGCAACTCGTCGTCCTGAACGGCGAACACCGTGGTAAACTATTAATCGCTAATTGCAAAAAATGCGTACAGTATAGAAAATACGGTTGCAGAGACAAAGCTCCCCGAGAGGTAAACGAAAAGCCCGAAAACGATTACCGTCAGTGAAAGAAGAATTATTTTACTCAGGCTTAATGGAAAATGAATATTGAACATGTGTGACCTTTAATGTTTATCTTTAACTGATTATAAAATAGATAAAGATAATGTCATTAAATGTCACTACGTGGATTAAAGTTCGTCTTCGCTTTCGGACACGTCTCCGAAGTGGCTTCCGTACTCATCAAAGTTGATTTCTTCGGCAATGTCGTCGTTATCGATGTCGTCGTTGTCAAGCCCAAGTCCAAGTCGTGCGCAAATGCGGTCAAGGAGGATAAGGTCCACATCTTCGGGGTCGCCACCCTCACGCTCGTAGGCTTCGATGATGAGTTCCTGTTCATCGACTTTATATTTATCGACTGCTTCAGTGATTTTCATTTTTTCTCCTTTGCGGGTAATTGGTATTATCCGCATCTCTGATAGTAATATCACCAATCTATGCCATAAAGTCAATGGTTTTTACTAAATTTTTCGCTATGAACAAGAAATTGTCTTTTATCGCGCTTGCGTTGTTGGTTGGAATGTCTCAAACTTGGGCTGTGGACCCCCGTATTGAACAGGGTGCCCGCTTTGAGGCCAAGGGTCAGTATGATAAAGCTCTTGGTGAATACCGTGCCATGTTGGCTGAAAATAAAAAGAATACCGAAGCTTATATGGCGGCAGGCAAGGTTCGCATGAAGATGAAGGACTATAAGGGGGCTGTGGCGAACTTCCGCCTCGCTTATGGTTATGACCCGAGTTTGACTGATGCATACGAAGGGGCCGCTAAGGCTTACGAGGCTATGGGCCAGCAGGCAAAGGCTGACGCTGAGCGCGCTAAGATGAAAGGTGGCAAGGTTGCTTCTGCAGCACCCGCCCCCGCAACGGCTCCGAAGGCGGAACCGGCAAAGCCCGCTGCTCCTGCAAAGGTCGAAACCCCGAAGGCTACACAACCGGCGCCTGCAACGGCTGTCGCCTCTGAAGATCCGTTTGAAAAGGGCAAGGCTTTGCTTGCCGAAGGCCGCTATGCTGAAGCCGCTCCGCTTTGGAGAGTTGTTCTTTCAAAGAAACCTGGCGATGCCGGTGCGTACTTCTATGCGGGCTTAACCCGTTATGAATTGGGAGAATACGACAAGGCCGAGTTCAACTTGAAGAAGGGACTTTCGTACAAGGAACGCGGTAACGACGCTAATTTCTATTTGGCAAAAATCAACCAGAAGAGCAAGCGCACCGAGCAAGAAAAGAAGTACCTCGCCGCTTACTTGAAGAAAGCTGCTCCGGATGCCAAGTTCCGCAAGGCTGCTGAAGACCGCCTGGCCGAAATCAACGCTGTCGCGAGTGCTGCTGCCGAAGAAAAGGCTATGCAAGAAGCCGAAGCTAAAGCTTTGAAGGATGCGAAGAAGAGCGGGAACGACAAGTCGAAGTCTGCTGAACCATCTGTTGTTCCGCAGAGGGAAGACGTTGCTCCGACCGCTTCGAATTCCATTGCCAATGCCAATGCGCTTTATGCAGACGGCTATCACGAAGCCGCTCTCCAGATGTACAAGGCTTTGCTTGAAAACGAAATCACTCCGGATGAACGTTATTTTGCGATGCTCCAGATGGGCAACATCTACCGTGAAATGCGCGACTTCCACAGTGCTGTAACGCGCTATCGTGACGTTGTCCGTGAATTCCCGGATTCTGACTGGGCTACTGAAGCCGAACGCGCTCTCGAAGATGCCGTGTGGCTTGAAAAGCACGCGAGCGAACTCCCGCGAAATAAGCGCTAATTGGCCATTAGTCAATGGTCTTTAGTTATTAGTTACAACTGAAAGATTTCGTATAAAATTATGCCGGGCTTGCCCCGGCTTCATTGTTTTTAAGATGTCATGCCCGCTCAGGTCACTGGGCTTGTCGAAGGGAGGGCATCGCCTTTTTTGAAAAAATTTTGAGAAAAATTATCCTTTCACAAGCTTTCGATCGCTCTTGACTTTATCCAGGAATTTCTTGTAGAGCTTGTTGTAAATTTCGTGATTTTCGGGATTCGGTGTATATGTGTTCGTGATTTCGATGTAGCTGTGGATGTCATCGAACTTCATCTGTCCAAGCCCGATTGCAGCAACGGCGGCGGCACCAAGCGCTCCCACGTACTGCGGATGCTTGACCGTTTCAATCGTATGCCCGGTCACGTCGGCGAGAATCTGGTTCATGATGTTGATTCTTGCAAGGCCACCTGCAAAGCGGATCGTGTCCGAAATCTTGCACTTCTTGGCCTGGCATTCCAAAAGCCAGCGGAAGTGGAAACAGATGCCTTCGATGACTGCACGGAGTAAATCTCCACGAGTGGTTTCTAGGCTAATGCCCGAAAGCGAACTGCGGATGTCGCCGTCTTCGAACGGCGTCTTGCAGCCGTTCATGAATGGTGTGAACAAAAGCCCATGGGCACCGGGTTCCGCTTTTGAAACAAGCGATGCGCATTCTTCGTAGCTGTACTGTGAATTGTCGAGTTTGCCGATAAGTTCGCGTGCCCACGCAAAGCATTTGCCTGCGGTTTCTAGTTCACCGTACAAGTATTTCTGCTTGGTATTTGGTCCCTTGACCGCGATCATCATGATGTCTGCAAACTGGATGATATGGTCGACGACCGTGCTTACGGAGCCTGATGTTCCGCAGTATATGGTCGTCATGTTGCTCTGCGTGTTGCCACAGCCGATTGCGACCATGGCGACATCGCCACCACCTGCAATGACGGGAGTTCCTTTTTCCAAGCCCATCTGCTCTGCGGCCGTGGCTGTGATACGACCAACGATGTCGGTGCTTTGCACGATTTCGGGCAGGTGCTTTTCGTTGATGCCGTAAACTTTTGCCATCGTATGGCTCCAGCCTGAATGGCCCTTACGGCAGTCGTTCAATGCGGCGCAGAATGCGGAATCCTCGGTGCGCACAAAACGGCCTGTAGTCTTGTACAAAAGGTAATCGCCAGCATCGAGGAATTTGTCAACCTGAGCGAATTTTTCGGGCTCGTTGTTTTGTACCCACTTGTATTTCCAGATGGGACTGTATCCTCCAACGGGGACCATGCTTGTATGTCGAATGGCTTTGAAGAGCTTCCAGATGTTTAAGCCGTGGAGCTTGAGTCCATGGTCAAAGTAATCTTTAAATTCCTTGTCGGCACGCCTGTCTAAGAATGTCATTGGCGGTCGGACTGTATTGCCGTTCTTGTCAACGAGTACAGTTGCGTTCAGTTGTGAGCAGAAACTGATGCCCTTGATTTGGTCACTAGAGATGCCGTAATTTTTGAGGAGCTCTTTTGTGCTGCGGCAGATGGAATCCCACCATTGTTCGGTGCTCTGTTCGACACCTTTTCCGCCGAGTGTTATTGTACTGTGGGTGTTGACTACTGTTGCTCCCACGAATTCAATCGAATTCGCAATTTTCGTGAGCGTTGCTTTTATAAAGGAATTGCCGATGTCGTATGTGACCAAATACATTTCTTTACCCTCTATAAAACGTCCTCATATACCCTTAAACAACATGGAAAATTATAAAAAAATTACACAGGCTTTGTCACCTGTGTAGTAAGTTTTTTGAAAGCTTTTATGTTCTTTTTACACGACCTGGACTAGGAGGCCTTTGAGGTATTGTCCTTCGGGGAAGGCCGTGTTCACGGGATGGTCGGCGGGCTGTCCAAAACGCTCGATAATCTGCACGCGACGGTGGGCATCGGCTGCGGCATCGGCGATAATTTTCTGGAACAGGTCCATTTCCATAAGGCCTGAGCAGCTGAATGTGGCGAGCATGCCGCCTTCGGCGAGAAGCTTCATTGCAAGCAAATTAATATCCTTGTAGCCGCGAGCGCCTTTCTGCAAGTTGTCCTTGCTTTCGACGAATTTTGGCGGGTCAAGCACGATAAAGTCAAATGTTTCGGCCTTGTCGCGGCACTTGCGCAAGTACTGGAACACGTCGGCTTCAACGTGGGTTGCATGTGCGGTGCTTAGTTTGTTTCGCATGATGCCTTCCTTGGCAAGCTTGAGCGCGTCCTTGGATACATCGACCTGGTAAACTTTTTCGCAACCGCCACGGAGTGCGTACAGACCAAAGCCGCCGGTGTAGCAGAAGCAGTTGAGCATCTTTTTGCCACGAGCGAGTTCGCCTACGCGGCGTCTGGCATCGCGCTGGTCGAGGTAGTAGCCTGTTTTGTGTCCGTTTTTCACGTCAATCGGGAAAAGAATTCCGTTTTCGTTGATGATGACCGGCTCGTCCGGGACTTCGCCAAACACGACGCCCGTGCGGAGGGGGAGACCTTCTTTTTTGCGGACTTCAGAATCGCAGCGTTCGTAAATGCCGCGGCAGCCCGTCTTTTCGGCGAGCAATTCGTAAATAATCTGGCGGTTGACTTCGGCGCCTGCAGCAAGAATTTCGACGGAGTAAATGTCGGCGTACTTGTCGATGATGCAGCCCGGAATGCCGTCGTTTTCTGCGTTCACAAGGCGGAATGCACATTCCCTGTCATGGATGTCGAACCCACGGCTCTTGCGGGAGGCGATGGCGCGGTCCAAAATGTCGCTAAAGAATTCGCGGTCAATTTTGACGTTCTTTCCTTCGGTCCCGAATGTCCAGAAACGGCCTCGAATCTGGGATTTGGGGGAGTAGGCTGCAAGGCCCAAAAAATCGCTATGGTAGCTATAAACTTCGACAACGTCACCAAGAGCGGGGTCGCCAACAACTTCATCAATGGCGCCGCTAAAAATCCACGGGTGGTAACGGAGGGCTGATTTATCACGCCCGGCTTTCAATGTAATTGCTTTCATAGGTGAAAATTTAGAATTTTTAGTTATATTTATTTTGTCACGCATTTGTGTGGTTCATAAAACGTGAGACGGTGCGCAAATTATTGTTTTTAATCGAGGGGGAAAAGTGATTGTAAATTTCTTTTTTGAAATTTTAATTGCTAGATTAAAAAACATGGTAGGAAAGAATCAAGCAAAGTTTTTTAGGGTTGGGCTTTTGGGCTTAGCCCTGGTTTTTGCTGTATCTTTGTCTGCCTGTGGTGATTCTGAATCCTCCAAAAAAGAATCGTTAAATGCGATTCCCGGAAAGCCTTTGTTTAATGGCGTTGTCCAGAGCGTTGTGGGCGATGCTCTTGTGAAAACCGCTGATAGCCATGCTAAGTCGTTGAAGGTCGGTTTAGCCGTTCATGAAAAATCATCGATTGTGACCGAGGCGGGTTCTTCGGTTGTGATATCTGTTGATGATGGTTCTGCGCTCAAGACCGATGGTCGGTCGGAGATGGCGATTGAAGTGACGAAAGCTGATGAATTGAAAACAAGGATGACTGTAGCCCTCCGCTATGGAAAGTTGTTGTTCGAGGTGCAAAAGCAGGCTGTCAAGGATGAGTTCGAACTCCGTACGGAAAATGTTTCGTCAGTTGTTCGTGGAACGGCGGGCTTTATTGAAAATATCGATGGGTTGGAAATCTCGTCGCTTAAGGAAGGTCGTCTTGACGTGACTGTAAAAACCGATACGGCGCAGTCGGTCAAGAGCGGGCAGACTTTGATTGTCAATACGAATGGCTTAAGGATTTTATCGCTTGCAAGTTCAGGTTCGCTCAAGTTGGCGCGAGCGCTTGATTCGATTGCAACGGGAGCTGCTACTGAACTTGGTGTGCGCGCTGCAAGGTTGAATCTCGACAAACTCGAAACGATGCTGTTGGAATTTGATGAAGCCTACAAGAAAAAATCGGAAGCTTTCATAAAGAGTTCGCAGATTGAGTTTAAGCCGAAGGTCTTGAATGAATATATTGGCAAGCCGAGCGTGACGCTTGAAGCGTTGTTTATTCCGGGTAGCTTTGTTTCTGTGCTCGGAATTGTCGATACGATCCCAGAAAACGGGCTCTACAGGCGTACGTTTGAATGGGCTGATTCTACAGCGTTTGGTCCGAAGCATTTTGTTGTGAATTGCAGCAATGGTGAAGTGGAATACATTTGCCATACGTGGCATACGAATTTTGTTTCGGCAAAGATGGCTGCGGTCTTGACGAAGGCAGATGAACGCAAGTCTAACGTTCCGAAAGATACGGTCCAACCGAAAAAACTCAAACCGTCGATTGTTATTGTGGGCTCCGGTCGCGAACGCATTCATGTATTGCCCGAAGAACGTGATATCCCGGCGACGCTCCGTTTTAGTGTGGCTGGCTTGATGGGTTCGGACTTGTCGCAAATCAAGAAAATCATCGTGAAACGCAAGGGTGTTGTGGTAAAGACTTTTGCAGACGATGAATTGATGACAAATTCATTTAAATTGCCGATTCGCCTCAAGCAGAATCGAATAGCCCATTTCGAAATTGTGGCCATGTTTGTAAATGGCAAAAAAATCAAGGCAAGGAAAGTTTATGAGACGTATTGCTTCTTCGAAAATTACGAAGATGGCAAGAAGAGTAACCGAATCAACGACATGACGGCAGAAGAAGAATACAAAAATGTCGTCTCCAAGCGCCTGCTCAAGAACGAATAGCTTTTACAAAAGCTAAATTTGGGCGCATGTTTGAATCGCTCTTTGACAAGTACCCTTTTTTCAGAAAAGTCCCTGCCATCCTCTGCATGGCGATTATATTCAAGATTTCTTCGATGACATCCTATGAACTCGAAGACTTTCCGCATGTGTGGGATAAGCTTGCGCATACTTGTGAATACGCCACTTTGGCGGGTTGCTTTTGTATGTGGTGGGCTCGTGGTGAGTGGTCTATAAAGCCGTGGCTCAAGGTGCTGATTGTTATGGCGATTGCGCTTGCTTACGGTTGCACGGACGAATACCACCAGAGCTTTGTGGAAGGCCGTGACTGTAGCGGGTTCGACTTGATTGCCGATGCTCTTGGTGGATTTATCGGCGGCTCGGTGTACGTACTTATTGTGAAAATCTTGAACAAGTACGATCCGCTTGTTAAGTAGACTTTCTATTGCAGATAAAATATTAAAATTTCCCAAGCAATATAATTTCGCGTTTTAGTTGGAGGCCGAATTTTTCGGCGACAATTTTTTGAACGTGTTCGCTAAGCTCCTTGATGTCTGCTGCTGTGGCGCCTCCGGCATTTACGATAAAGTTTGCATGCATACGGCTCACTTCGGCGCCACCGATGCGGAACCCTTTTAATCCCGCCTGTTCGATGTAATAGCCCGGCGCGATTTGCGTGGGTGTGGCTGCAGCGCCTGCATCTAGACGCTTGAAGGTGCTACCCGCATTGGGCATGGAAAGCGGTTGCGAATTGCGACGCTTTGTCATGCATTCTTGCATTTCGCTTTCGAGATCTTTGGCTGTCTTGCCAAGTTCTGTTGCGTGCGTAAGCTGGAATGTGGCAGAAAGAATTGTTTCTGAAAGAAAATTGCTTTGCCCCCCTTCGGCAGGCTCAGGGACCTTGGGCTCGCATTTTGCAAGCTCTTGAAATACGCTATGGCGGTAACCGAATTTGCAATCTGCTGCTGTTCGAGTGCGCAAATTGCCGGCAGAATCGATGCTTTCGACTTCAACGCAAGTCTGCGAAACATCTTGGCCGTAAGCGCCTGCGTTCATAAAAATCGCGCCGCCGAGACTCCCGGGGATGCCTGCGAGTTTGTGGATGCCGGCAAGCCCTTCGTTAATGGTATAGCGGGCGAGGCGAGCAAGCGGCGTGGCGCCTTTGACGCAAATTTTCCCGTTGCCGAGATTCGTGATTTCCGAGAAAAACTTATCGAGCTGGATGATGACGCCGTTGTATCCGCTATCAGAGACGAGCATGTTCGTGCCTTTGCCGAGAATGTAGCTCGGGAGTGTGCGCTCGTTTGCAAATGCTATTGCTTCCTTAATATCGCTTACGGATTCTGCTTTGACGAAATATCGTGCGGGACCGCCTACTTTAAAGGAAGTGTGCTCGTACATCGGTACATTTTCTTGAATAATCATGAAGAAAATATATATATTCTTGGAGCAATGACAGAAGAGGAACTCAAACAATTTAAGGCTGCACTCTCGATTACGACGGTGGCTATGGATTTAGGCCTTCCGGTGGTGCGTGGCCGTTGTCGTTGCTTTTTCCCGACACGCCATGCGCATGGCGATAGAACTCCGTCTGTATCGTTCTCCGAAGAACGCGGAACATTCCGCTGCTGGGTTTGCGATGACGTTCGCGGCGATGTGATTTCGCTTGTGCAGTTTGTCAAGAATTGTTCGTTTTTGGAAGCTTTGAACTGGCTCAAGGAAACGTATGGATTCCTGTTGCGTGGAACAAAGCCTCAGGCGCAAAATCGCGTATCAACGACGAATTTCGCCTCTGCGGCAACGATGCCGAATCGAGCACCTGCTTTGAATGTGTCGCCTGAACAAAGTGCAGCGCTTGTTGCGAAAACGGCAGTCCGTGATGCCGCTCTTGAATATCGCTCTCCCGAGCCTGCAAAAGAGATTGTGAGCGAAGATGAACGCAAAAAAATTATCCTCTCGTTTTTGAAAATGTTGAGTCCTGTCGACAAAACGCCCGCGGCTGCATACCTTGCTCGCCGGCGCATTTACAAGCCGATTTGGGACAAAATGCTTTTGCGTACGATTACGGATTACGGCGCTCTGAACAACAAGCTCAAGGAAACTTATGATTTAGAAGTCCTCAAGTATGTGGGGCTTTTTAGCGAGAAAGGGAACTTGAGGTATTACAAGCATCCGCTGTTTTTCCCATATCTCGATTCCAAGCGCCGTTCGTTTTATTTCCAGGCACGCGCAATCGATAGCACGGTTGTGCCGAAGGAGCTGAACTTGCGCGGGACGGTGCCGTTCCCGTACAATGTTTCGGCGCTTGACGAAAGGCCGGGATGGGTTTACCTTTGCGAAGGCGTGGTTGATACGCTCACGTTCTTGGGACAACGCATTGCGGCAATTGGAATCCCGGGCGTGCGTTCTTTCAAGACAGAATGGCTCCCGCTCTTTAAAAACAAGAGTGTCGTGCTCTGCCTAGACAAAGATGAGGCGGGGCGCAGTGGCACGGAGTACTTGCAGACGGTTTTTGCAAATGCGAATATCCGCACGGTTGTGCTCGGTGATGGTGTAGATCAATTTGGCAAATTGTCGATGAAAGAAGGCGAAGACATCAACGATTGGTTTGGTGGGAAGAAGTGAACTAAGATATAGTTCACTTCTTCTGTTTTTATTTTATCAATTATTCTCGCTTTAAACGGATTCAATGCTTTTTGATTTGCTGAATAAGAATTATTATGATCCCATTACTCTATCGACTTCTTCTTCGGTGGTGATTCCTTGGTGGATGAGGTGGGTGGCGTTTTCTTGCATGGTACCGTCGGCGTAGGTGTTGTTGGGGAGTAACAATTCGCAGACGACTGTTCTGCCTTTGTATTGCGGTGTAGATTCACTAGATGCTGTTTTATCAAGCTTCCTTACGAGGCGCTGGGCGAACACGCCTAGCAATGCTTCGTCCAAGATGCTTTTCTGAACGCCTAAATCGAGAAGTCTCGCCGCCGCCGCTTTTGCACTGTTTGTGTGCAACGTGCTCAACACAAGATGCCCAGTCTGTGCGGCTTGCAACGCAATTTGTGCGGTCTCGGCATCGCGGATTTCTCCGACGAGAATCACGTCCGGATCCTGGCGCAAAATAGAACGTAATGCGACTGCAAATGTGAATCCGCATTTCTCGTTGACGGGAACCTGATTTGCTCCGCGGAGTTCGTATTCTACAGGGTCTTCGATGGTCGTAACATTGATCTTTCGCTGTATGATTTCTCGGAGGCCTGCGTAAAGCGTTGTCGTCTTGCCGCTTCCTGTGGGGCCTGTAACGAGGAACAGCCCTTGCGGAGCGCTGAAAATTTTCCGAATTGCCTGGAGTGTCGTTTCGTTAAAATCAAGGCTGTCGAGCGTTTGTGCGGAATCGTTTGCTGGGAGCAATCGCAGTACGCATTTCTCGCCGCTGTTTACGGGAATGGTACTGACGCGAACGTTCACTTTTTCGTGAAAATCTTCAAAGGCGAAACTCCCGTCGTGCGGCAAACGGCGCTCCGTGATATCGACATTGGCCATGACTTTGAGGCGTATCAAAACAGGCTCGGCAAGCCATTGCGGGAACGTCCTATAATCCGTTAAAAGTCCGTCAATGCGGAATCGCACGCGCAGAGCATCTGCCAACGGCTCGAGGTGAATGTCGGTCGCTTTTTTTTGGAGAGCCTTGACGATAAGGCTATCGACGAGGTTTATAATCGGTTCTGATTCCCAAGAAGAATTTCGCGAAATTTCGAGATGATTGAGATGTTGTAGCAAATCTTCGTCGTCGATTGTATCGGTGTGGCTGTGCATCATCTTGATTTCGGCAGGGGAGTGCTGTTTTGGAATAATGCGTTGCTGTGTGATAAAGCGGATTTTTTCGAGGAGAAATTCATCGTTTGCGTTTGGCACGGCGACTTTCATGGGCTCGGCGCATTTCTCTGTGCTTTCAACAACCGCAATCCCGTTTTTCTGGCACCATTTTTTGGACAAGTTTTTTGTATTCATCCCCGTAAAATACATACAAAAATCTCGAAAAGACATATCCGTGCAAATTTTGCAATCAACTGTTTGCAAAGTCGTTAATGGTCGATGGTCATTAGTTGTTTGTTAAAGTTTGGCGGCGAAGCCGCGATTATAAAAACCAATGGCTAAATACTATTGACTAATAGCTAATGGCTATAAACGCAAAAAAGTCCCCCGGAGTGGGGGACTTTGCGGAGTTGTCTAATGAAACTCGATTAAGCCTTGCTCATTTTTGCCTTGACTTTGCGAGCGCCTTTCTTTGCCTTGCTAAAGAGGGCGTTCGGGAGCCAGAAGAATGTCGGCACAAGGAACATGGTAAGCACGGCTGACACGATCAAGCCACCCACAGAGGCAATACCCATCGGCTGCGTCATGGCGGCCACGTTACCACCGAGAGCAAATGCCAGCGGAAGCTGTGCAATCACGGATGCAAGCGTTGCAAGCATGATCGGCTGGAACTTGGACTTTGCTGCGGTCATCACTGCCGAACGGCGGCCCATGCTTCCACTACGCAACAGACGGTTTGCTTCGTCGAGCAAAAGAATAGCGTTGTTCACCACCACACCAATCAACATAACGATAGCCATGAGGGCGATCATGGAGAGCGCCTTGCCGGTAAAGATAAGGGCGAGGAGCACACCGATAGCACCCATCGGGATGGTCGTCATGATAATGAACGGCTGGGCAAAGCTTTCGAGGAGTGCGATGAGCAAAATGTAGGTGAGGAGAATAGCCATCACGATTGCAGTCATGAATTCCTTCTGCATGTCGTTCTGCATGTCGGCGTTGCCACCGAAGCTGAACGAGATACCTTCTGGGAGTTCGTCCTTCATGCTGTTTGTAAGTTCCGTGAGTTTGCCCATGATTTCACCGGTCGTGTGGCCAGGGAGCAAGTTCATCGAAACGTCTACACGTCTCATCTTGCGCTTACGGTCAATACGTGTCGGACCAGCACCATCTTCGATGTGGAAGAGTTCGCTAGCACTTACGTAGCCCTTCGGTGTCTTGACAGGCAGGTCTTCGATGTCGGCATGGCTCTGCCTATCCTTTTCCATCAAGCGTACGTAAACGTCGTATTCTTCACCGTCTTCGGTGTACTGGCCTGCTTCGAAACCGTTCACTGCAATGTAGTTGTAGTTTGCGACTGTTTCAAGCGTTACGCCATAGTCAGCGAGAGCTGCGCGGTTCGGAACCAAGCGGATTTCAGGCTTACCGGCTTCGTAACTTGTCTTGATATCCACGATACCGTCAATCTTTTGCTGCACTCGGTCAAGGACGATTTGTGATGCCTTGATGACGGAGTCTGCATGGAGACCGCTCACTTCGAGCACCACATCGCCAGCGGAGTTGTTCTGCATTTCAGAGGCGGAGGTGGACTTTACAGAAATGTAGGCGTCTGGAATGTTGGCGAGGTACGGACGGATGGAGTCGACGATTTCGTCCGTACTGCGATGTCTGCCCTTCCAGTTGGGATTGTTTTTCTTTTCCCAGTCCTTCAAGAGTCTAACACGCATGGTGGCCTGGTTTACGGTCGTAAAGCCGTTGGAACCACCCACGTTCATACTGTAGTGAACAATTTCAGGAATATCCTTGACGCGGGATTCGATAATGCGTGCGACACTGTCGGTCGTTTCGATATTCGTACCTACGGGCATTTCGAGCTTGATGCTCATCATGCCCTGGTCTTGTCTTGGGGCAAGTTCAACCGTCAAGTTGTTCTTGGCAAGGCCTGCTACAAGGACGATGGCTACGCCAAGAGCCAGTACCTGGACAATCACGCCCGGAACAGAAAGGCAGAATCCAAGCATCTTCAAGTAGACAAAACGAACACCGTTCAAGGCCTTTGGGAAAAGTCCCAGCAGGCTTCCGATAAAGCCCGGCTTTTCTTCGATGATGTTTCCGTTTTCGTCTTTCTTTTTACCCTTGAACAAGTAAGCGGCCATAAGCGGTGTAAGCGTGAATGTCACGAGGAGCGACACGAACGTTGCAAACACCATGGTCATACCGAATGTTCTAAAGAAGATACCTACGATGGACTTCATGAATGCGATAGGCACGAACACACAGACGTTGGTGAGCGTCGATGCCATGATGGCAATCATGATTTCAGAAGTGCCCTTGTAGGCGGCTTCCTTCGGATCAAGGCCTTGGTTCAACTTGCTGTTGATGTTTTCAAGCACGACGATGGAGTTCGTCACCAACAGACCCACAGAACTTGAAAGAGCCATGAGGGACATCATGTTGATGCCGAAGCCTGCAAAGTACATGAGCGTAAATGCGCCAATCACGGAAATCGGCATCGTGAGAGCCGCGATAATCATCGTCGAGAATTTGCCGAGGAACAGGAGCAAGAGGCCTGCGGTAAGCGCAATAGCGATAATGATGTTCTGGATAACGTTATCGATAGATTCGTTCACGGCTTCGGACTTGTCGTAAATGAGCGTGAGCTTGAAGCCTTCCGGGAGAGTCTTGTTGACTTCTGCCATGCGCTTGAGCACGCCTCTGGAAACTTCCACGACGTTTGCATCGGAGCGTTTCTTGATATCGAGTGCGACAGAGTTGATGCCGTTAAAGCGAGATGTCGATGTAATCGTTTCGATGGTGTCTTTCACGACGGCAATTTCGGAGAGTTTGACCACTCCGTTAGCCGTCGGAATTTCCATATTGCGCATTTCATCGAGGCTCTTGAACTTACCTGCGGTACGCACAGATGTATTCTTGTGCTTGCCGATAACTTCACCAATCGGGAGGTTTACGTTGGACATGCCGTAAAGGCCCATCATAGTGCCGATGTCGACACCGCGGTCCATCATCTTTTCCTTGTCGACTTCGATGGCGATCTGGCGGGTTGTACCACCGAAAATATCGACGCTAGCAACACCGGAAACAGAAGTGAAGAGCGGTTCGATTTCGTCTTCGACTTTCTGGCGGAGTTCTGTAGAGTTTAGAGGACCGGTGAACGAGATTGCCATGATGGCAGCACCGTTAATATCGACTTTCGAAATAATCGGCGCCTCAACTGCATCCGGGAAGTCCGCTGAGGCGAGGTCCACCTTGGAACGCACGTCATTTGCGGCAACGTCCACGTTCACGCCCATGTTGAACATGGCGACGATAATGCCGTAGTTTTCCAAGCAGATGGACTGCACGTAGTCGATACCGTCCACGAGTTCCACTTGTTCTTCAATCGGCTTGATAATTGTGGTTTCGATTTCTTCAGGGTTTGCGCCCTTGTAAATGATGGTGGCCGTAACCACGGGGACTTCGAATTTCGGCATCAAGTCCACCACCATCATGGAATAGGTATAAAGACCGAACACCACCACGGTCAAGATGACCATGAGCATGGTGATTGGTTTGTAAATACTGGCTTTAATCATTGGCTATTCTCCAGTGTCGATTATTCGACAATCAGCACCTTGTCGCCGTCGTTCATGCGGTTCTGGCCTTCGACCATCACGACATCGCCTTCGTTAAGGCCGTCCTTGATTTGGATGTCTGTTTTGGTCTGCACACCGAGCTGCACGATTTTACGCTTGGCCTTGCCTTCCTTATCGACGATCCATACGGCGTTCACGCCATTGCTATAGACAATGGCTTCGACAGGGACTGTAACGCCTGTAACTTCACGGGCGTCAATCTTTGTGGTGAGGTACATGCCCGGGAGGAGCTTTTGACCCTTGTTCTTGAATGTGACTTCAACCGGGAAGAAGCGGGTTATCGGGTTTGCGGCGAGCGGAATGAGGCTTACTTCGCCCTGAAGCTTTTCGCCGTTGAGTTCGATTGTTGCCTTGGCGCCTTTCTTGAAGAAGCCGATTTCGGAACTTGTGACGTTGAGCTTGAGGATTACTTTGTCGAGGTTTGCGATGGTGAACATGGCTCCACCGACACCCGGAACTTCACCGACCTTGAACTTGACTTCGGTAATGGTGCCCGAAGACGGGGCGAGCACGAGCGTTGCGCGGCGGGCTGCTTCCAATTGCATCTTGGATATGCTAATCTGGGTTTCGAGCTGGTCAACGGTGTTCTGAGTGACACCGCCCTTTGCCTGCACTTCCTTGGTGCGGGCGAGGGTCTTTTCGTTCAGTTCCATGGCTGCTTTTGCTTGCTGGTAAGCTGTATTGTCGCCTGTGAAAACAAATTCAGCGAGAACCTGGTCTTTCTTGACCTTGGAACCAACGTGGACGTTGATCTTGGCAATCGGGTCACCGAGCTTGGCGGTTGCTGTCGTTTGCTGGCTACCTTCGATGGTGCCGCTGAAGGAACGCACGTCTGTAAGCTTGACGGTGGCTGCCTTCACGACGCGGGCTGGCTTGCCATTGACCTTCTGGATTTCTTCGATGGTCGAAACTTTCTTTTCGGACTTGGCGTCTTTCTTGGCGTCGCCACATCCAGCGAGGAGGAGCGACAGGGCAGAAATAGTAATGATTGATTTTGTAATGGTCTTCATGATTGTCTTCCTCTTAAATCTTAGTATTCACCTGTGGCTTGGAGCAAAGCGTTGTAAGCGGTGTTCCAGTTGAGAATCCCTTGCAAGTAGTTGAGTTTTGCTTTGCGGAGGTCCATGTTGGCGGTAAGCAGGTTGAGCTGCGTTTCCATACCGTTTCTGAAAGCCGCGTCGGTCATATCGTAAATGCGTTGGGCTAGGTCGATGTTGTTCTTCAAAACTTCGAGGTTGCGTTCAGAGGAGGCGAGGGTCTGGGCGCAACTTTCGATTTGCACGCGGAAGCCTCGTTCTGCGGTTTCTTTCTGTATCTGGGTGCTGCGGAGGCTGGATTTAGCTTGGACCACTGCTTCCTTGGTCTTCATGCCATTGAAAAGGTTCATCGACAAGTTCAAAGAAACGTATTTATTGAGCTTGTCCCATTTCGGTGCGTCCCATTCGGTAATCTTGTTTTGGTTGTTGGCATACTTGAGGCCGCCTACCAATGCGATTGTCGGCTTGTAGCCACCTTCTTCGATTTCGATGTTCTTTTCTTTCATCGTTTCGGTAGCTTGGAGCATCACCAATTCTTTACGACGCTGTTTGACGCTTGCCATGGAGGTGTCCGGGTACGGGAGGTTGGATTCCGGGCTACGGAGTTCTCCGTTGAATTGAACGTCGTTGTCCCAGTCAAGACCCATGGTGTTGAGAAGAGCGTTCTTGGCAAGGAGGCGCTTGTCTTCGAGAGTCTTTCTGTCTACCTTGAGGGCTTCCATGGCGAGCTGAACTCTTGCCAAATCAAGTTCTGTGGCAAGTCCGCTTTTAACGCCTTGTTCCACAAAATCAATGTTGTCTTGAGTAATCTTCATGCTTTCGTCAACAATGGCAATTGAAGAATCTAGGTAAATGAGCTGGTCAAAAGCATTGTCGACTTCATAACGGACTTTAGCCTTTTTGTCTTCGAGGTTGACTTCTTCCAAGTGCTTGTAGGCTTTGGCGATATCGATGGCGGTACCGACTTTTCCTGCAGCGTAAAGAATTTGGGTAACAGTGAGGCCAACACTGGACTGCCAGCGGTAGGCTTGGGACTTCATTCCATAAGTCATTCCGTCCAAAGCTGGGCCAATTACGTTTTGGTCATAAGCGTTTGCTTTGGGGTAGCCCGCGTCATCTTTTTCGTCGGCCATGTCCTTGGCTGCATCTGTAAGGGCGGATGTTTTTTTGACATCGTCAAGCCCGAAAATGCGGGTAACATTGGCGCTAAGGTCAATAGAGGGGTATGCGTTTCCGTATCCGGATTCAACCTGAGAAGATGCCTTAATGAGTTCTTCTTCGGCGGTTTTGATATCCGAAGAGTTTTCCATGGCGGTCTTAATCGCCTCATCTCGCGTATAGGTTTTTGCCGAGGCCGGTACAATCAACCCTAACGCTAGGGCAGAAAGGACTAAAAATTTCCTTGACATTCGTTCTCCTAATATATTAAGCTAGCCAAATGTAAAAAAAAAGCACCCTTTTTATAAGGGGGCTTTTTTCTGTTTTTGATGAAGTGCACAAATGTAGGGATGAATAGCAGCCTAATTTGCGTAAATCAGCGTTTTTTTGCTCAAAATTACATCAAACCGGGGATTTTCATGCCACCGGTGATGTCCGAAATGCTTGCCTGCTGGGCATCGTCTTTCTTCTTGACGGCGGAGTTCACGGCTGCCATGATGAGGTCTTCGAGAGCTTCGACATCGTCCTTGTCGACGGCATCCGGATTAATCTTGACCATCGTGAGCACGCCCTTTCCGTTCATGGCGACCTTCACCATTCCGCCACCGGCTTCGGCGTCAAAGCTCTGAGCCTTGAGGTCGTTTTGCGCCTTAAGCATCTTGCTCTGCATTTTCTGAAGGTCCTTAAGCATCTTGCTCATGTCCATGAATATATCCTCGCTTTTTGAGTGTATTAAAGGTTGTTTTTGTGCTCCAGAGGAAACACTAAAGTCGTTTATCGTTCGTAATTATAGAATTTTTATTTGGTTGGATCCTATCACTACACTACGTTTCGTTCCAGGATGACGTTTTAATTGTCACCCCGGAGGGAGCTTGCGACCGATAGGGTCCATGATAATCTATGCGTCGCAATCCTCATCGTCACTTTGGGCGACAAGTGCCGCTTTCTTGAGTTTCTTGGTGAAAACGAGTTCCGTCGCAAACATCTGCTGGAGTTTTGCAAGTCCCGGTTCCTTTTCCAGGTCGAGTTCGTACGGGCTCATCTTGGCGGCGCGCTGTTCGGCAAGTTCGCTCTCGGTGTAGGCGCGGGTGCGGATGGAAAGCGCGATTTTCGTCTGTAGGCGATCTTCCAAAATGCGCGTGACGCGTTCGACATACTCGGGATGTTCCGTCATCTGGCGGTAGCCCCAGTTTTCGGCATTTTCGGTCGTGCCCGCGTAGGTGAGTGTAATCGGGAACGGGTTCTGTTCGGGGTCGCCGGTTTCCAGTGTGGTGCCAGCAATGGCGGCGGAGAACACGTAGTCGCCATCGTTAGCGATGTTCGAAAGGATGGAGGGCCAAGCGGCCGCAATCTCGTAACGTGAAAACGCTTGCACGCCACCTTGATCGTAGCCTGCAAACGGGTCATCATAAGACGCCTGGACTTCTTCCTGGGCGTCTATCATGGCGCTAACTTCAGTTACTTTTTTTTTTACCGCGTCGTTTTCGGCGCTTTTAGGATCGTTAATCGCTGCAAGAGCTTTTCGCAAGTCGACCAGTCGGTCGAGCCAAGCCATTCGGGCAAACGTCGTCTCGACGAGGAGGCGCGGGTTCGTGCTATAGCGGAGCGTACCCTGCAAGTCGATAAGCATCTTGCTTATGCGGAGGATGTCGCCGTTCGTAAGACTTTGTGCGCAGCTCTTGTACTTGGTGTAAAGTTCTTCGGTGATGTTGAGTGCATCTGGCGTGAAGGCGTCGAGGCGGGCATAGAGCAAATTGCGGAGGAACTTGCCAAAGCCGTCGAGCAATGGGATGAACTCGATCCCGATTTTCACTGCGTCATCCACCATGCGGAAGCAACCCTTGATGTCGTGGTTCTCGATGGACTGGATGAGCGAGAAGAAAAGTTCTACAGGCGGGATGCCGAGCACAGAGCGGACGGATTCCGCGGTCATCTCGTTCCCGGTAAAGGCGTAGGCCTGGTCAAAGTAGGTGAGACCGTCGCGCATGGAACCGTCGGCCTTTTCGGCAAAGATGTCGAGGGCTTCGTCGGTAGCCTTGATGCCTTCCTGTTCGCAAATGTAGCGGAGGCGGCTGCGGATCTGGTCAACGGTCAGGCGCTTGAAGTCAAAACGCTGGACACGGCTCAAAATCGTCTGCGGGACCTTGTTGACTTCGGTCGTCGCGAAGATGAAAATTACGTGGGACGGCGGTTCTTCGAGCGTCTTGAGGAGCGCGTTGAAGGCGCCTGTCGAGAGCATGTGGACTTCGTCGATGATGAAGATCTTGTACTTGCCGATGACGGGCGGGTACTGCACACGTTCAATCACATCGCGGATGTTGTCGACGCTGGTGTTGGATGCCGCATCTATTTCATAGACGTCCATCGGGTTTCCACCGGCGATATCCTTGCAGCTGTCGCACTGCCCACACGGGTGCAATGGGTCAGAGCCCTTGCAGTTGAGCGTGCGGGCGAGGATGCGGGCGCTAGTAGTCTTGCCCACACCACGGGTGCCGGTAAAAAGGAATGCATGATGGAGACGACCGCCCTGAATGGCGTTCTCGAGAGTCTTTGCGATATGTTCCTGACCGACCATATCGCTGAATGATTGCGGGCGCCACTTACGCGCCATTGCGATGTATGCCATGGCTAGGAATATAGTATTTAGACGAGAGACTAGAGACGAGAGAATGAGAAAAATTGCGTTTTTGAGGTATGGGGGATTGCAAGTGGTTAGTGATTGTTGGTTTGGGGGAATGTAGGAAGGATCCTGTGCGTGAAATAATGGACCCTATCGGTCGTTGCACTCCTTCCAGGGTGACAACTATGCAATAACCATTGACTAACAGCCAAAGCGATTTTTTCTGCAATCCTGTTTACTAACCACTGTTTACTAACCACTAATTTCGTATCTTTAAAATGTAAATATTTAAAAATTGTCATATCGCTCTTTAAGCGGATGACTATGTAAACAGAGGTACTTATGAATTTTGATATGGCGCTTTTGATTTTGTGCTGGCAGACGGCTTGCCTTTCCCATGACTACGAAAATGAACCGCTTTTGCCGGGGGCTGCCTCGGCTACGGAAGCGGAAAGTGCAGAACTCGACAAGGTTCATGACGAAGTGACTCCGAACGCCAGTTGGGACGAATTCAACAACCTTTATGCAAGCTTCAAGTCGGCTAGCGACCGTACTAAGGCTTGCGTCAAGGCTCTTCAGTCGCAGTCCCGTGATTCAAAAGTTCTCGTGATAAATTGCATGGTCCGCATTGCAAATGCTTCGCACGAAGACTACAACAGGACTAATATATCGCCCGAAGAATATGAATTTATTAAGAATGTTCGTGAGCAGCTTGGACTGAATTAAGCTTAGGCTTGGGGGAGTGTTTGTGGCAGGCTTCGTAAAATTTATCGCTGTAGCGATCTTTGTCGGATGCTCGTTTTGCTGGGTGAGCGCGGGTAAACCGTATGACATGTCTATTCAATTTTGGCCATCTCGAGATACGACTAAGGAAGATTCTAAGTTAAGGATTACTAGCTATACCCCGGTGTATCCGGGCTTCCCGATTAATGACAATACGTTTTATGACGATTCATATTGTACTTTCTTGATTGGTTGTAGTAATTCTTTTTTGCCATTGGGAGCTTCTTTTAGTGCTGTTGCCGCTAATGTCTTGATGAAAAAATTGGACTCTACTGATTTCTTTATGTTCCCGATATTGTATTGTACCTTTGGACATCCGGACGATTCTCTGTATGCTCGCAAATTGTTGGGAAGAATTGAAATGGATTCAATCCCGGCGGTTGATGAACTCCCAGTAATCGATGAAAAATATTTTGTTTACAATGCTCCTGAAAATGAGTTCCGCGATGAAAAACCGGAGCGCCCGAAAACAATTCCGGCAGGGTTCCATAACCCAACGATTTTGATTGGCTCTGAAGATCGAACGAACGTTAATGAGGCAATGTCTAAAGTCGGGAAAGGTCTTTGCTACGGCTCGATTGCCGCCATGATTTTGTCGGGCGGTAACATTCCTGTTCTTTGCGAACAACACGGGCTTCACTAGATCCCTTTTATATGTACTAAAAAAGAGCTGGTCGCGTGACCAACTCTTTTTTGTGAATTTAATGACGAAGTGCAGTGTGTGGCGTTCCTAACCACTGCTTACTAATCACTTATCTTAGCACGATGTCGCCGTTTTGGACGATCTTGTCGCGGAGCTTGTTGTGAGCCTTGTTGACTTCGTCGTCCGTGAGCGTGCGGTCCATGGCCTGGTAGGTGAGGCTATAGACCATGTTCTTCTTGCCTGCTTCAATCTTTTCACCTTCGTAGATGCTCTTGAGAGTAATCTTCGCGAGGTTCTTCGGGTTGAGAGCCTTGATGCGGGCGAGCACGTCTTCGTGAGTCATCGACTTTGCAACTTCGATAGAAATGTCGCGGGTCGAAGGCACCTGGCGGCTGAACGGCTGGAACACAATCTTCTTGTGGCTTTCGTGTTCCATCTTGTCCATGTCGGCTTCCATCACGTAGGTCTCGTAGCTGATTTCGTTAGCTTTGAGGCAGTTCGGGTGGAGTTCGCCCATCGTTCCAAGCACCGTGCCGTTGCAGACAATTTCTGCCTGCTTGCCCGGGTGGAGGAAGAGTTCCGGCTTTGTGGCGGCGCGGAATTCCACGACGAGACCGAGACGCTTGAAGAAGCTCTGGACTAAGCCCTTGAAGGCGGCAAAGTCAATCTGCTTCGGCTTGTCGTTGAGCGGGTTTGTGTCAAAGTTACCAGCGATGGTGAGGGCGACAAGGTTGGATTCGTCAAAGCCCGGATCGCGTTCGTCCTTGCGGGCGCGCTTGAACTGACCCTTTGCCACTTCGAACAGACGAACAGAACCCGGACGGTTCTTTTCGTTTTCGGCAACAGCCTTGAGCAAATTCGGGAGGAGGCTCGTCGGCACGGCACCGAGTTCTTCGGAAAGCGGGTTCAAGAGGAGGGCGGGCTTGCTGCGACGGTCGTCACTTTCGGGGCCAAAGAGGGCTTCGGTGCGGGCCTTGCTCGTGAAGCGGAGGCTCAAGCATTCGTGGAGGCCCATAGCAGAAAGCGTCTTGCGGATCTTGCGGTTCAAAACCTCGATGGCCGGGAGGTCGTTCGGCTGCATCGTGAACTTCGGCAAGCTATACGGAATGTTGTCAAAGCCGATGAGGCGAGCGATTTCTTCGATGAGGTCGACTTCGCGTTCGAGGTCCGGGCGGAAACTCGGAATCTTGAAGGTGATGGATTCTGCGTCTTTCTTTACAACTTCGAGAGCGATACCCGTGAGGAATTTTTCGACTTGGGCTGCTTCGAGCTTCATGCCGATGACTTTTTCGGCGCGGGCGATGCGGAGCGTAACAACGTTATTTTCTTTCTTGTGGTCTTCGCCGGTGTATTCGACGGAACCCTTGAGGATGCGGCCACCAGCGACTTCCTGAATCATGGCGCAAGCATACTTGCTGTATTCGTCCTGCGTGGCGAAGTCGATTTCGCGTTCGAAGCGGTAGCTGGAGTCCGTGGAGATGCAGAGGCGCTTGGCCTGCTTGCGGATAACGGTCGGGTTGAACCATGCGCTTTCGAGAAACACGTTCTTCGTCGCGTCGACGATTTCGGATTCGACACCACCCATAACGCCAGCGACGCAAGCCGGACGGTCTCCGTCGCAAATCACGAGATCGTTTTCGATGAGTTCGTGTGCGGTGTGGTCGATCGTTTCAATATGCTCGCCCTTGACGGCGCGGCGGACCTTGATCTTGTTCCCGTGGAGCTGGTCCATGTCAAAGCTGTGGAGCGGCTGACCGACATCCATCAAGATGAAGTTCGTGATGTCGACGACGTTGTTGATGCTGTTCATGCCGACAGCGTGCAAGAGCTTGGCGAGCCATGCCGGGGATTTTTCAACCTTCACGTCCTTGATGACGCGACCCACATAGCGGGAGCAACCGCAACCCGGAACGACTTCGAGGCTGATGGCGGCGCTTGCGTCTTCGGAATCTTCCTTGAAGTTGTAAGCGAGCGGCTTGAGCGGGCGGTTAAACTTGGCGGCGAGTTCGCGTGCGACACCGCGGTGGCTAAGAGCGTCCGGGCGGTTCGGCGTGACGTTCAGTTCATAGCAAACATCGTACATGCCGAGGCTTACGAACGGCGTACCAGCTGGGATGGAATCGTCGAGAACCATGATTCCACCGTGGTCGTCAGAAAGTCCGATTTCATCTTCGGCGCAAATCATGCCGAAGCTTTCGACACCGCGAATCTTGGATTTCTTCATCTTGAGCTTGGTGCCGTCGGGGAGCGGGAGTTCTGCGCCAATCGGGGCGAGCACAACCGTCTGGCCTGCAGCGACGTTCGGGGCTCCGCAAACAACCTGGATGGTGTTCGTGCCGTCGTTCACGGTAGTGATGTGCAAGTGATCGCTATCCGGGTGCGGATCGCAAGTGAGAACCTTTGCAACGAGCAACTTGTCATAGACCTTGCCCGGTTCTTCCATGCCTTCAACTTCGAGACCGATGGAGGTGAGCGCCTTTGCGACATCTTCCGCAGATTCCGGAAGGTCAACGTGACGTCTAAGCCAATTCAAAGAAACTTTCATTTTATTACCCTTTAAATTTTTCGGCGGTAAATATAGAAAAAAGGAGGCCCTGGAACGGAATCCGGGGCGACAATGCTTCGTTAGTTTTGGTTTGCTCGGTTTACGAAGATTTCGAAGTCTTCGGGCGTAGTGAGCTTGTCGTTTGCCGCTTCGCCTTTGACGATGTAGACGGTCTCGCCAAAGAATTCGAGGATGCTTGCTTCGTCGGTCGGCGTGAAATTTAGCGGCTCCTTCTCGATTCGGGCGTAAAGGCTTTTGAGTAAATCGATGCGGGCCGCTTGCGGCGTCTGCGCGAGCCAGACCTTGTTGCGGTCAATTGTACTTTCGACGTGGCCATCGCTTGCAATCTTGATGGTATCGATTGCGGGTTTGGCTACAAGGCAACTGCCTTTGTTGATAAGTGTTTCGCAGACATCGCGGATGATCTTTTCGCTTACGAACGGGCGTGCGACATCGTGGACTAGGACGTATTCTGCGCCGCTGGTAAGGGCGTTCACGCCGTTTTGCACAGACTGCCAGCGTTCTTTTCCGCCGACGACAATCCTTAGTTTGTTTAAATTATTTCCGTATCCGGTTCCAAATGCGGAACTCAAACGGCTAAAAATATCTTTTTCAAAGTAGTCTTTCCAATCGGCAGGAACCGCAATCACGACTTCTGCGATTTCATCCATGTTGAGGAAAGTCTCAAGGCTGTATTGGTAAACAGGCTTATTGCCGAGATTCATCAATTGTTTGGGAATTGTCCCGCCCATGCGCTTGCCAAGACCGCCTGCGGGGAGAACTGCTGCGAATTTTCCAGAGAATAACGAATTGGACATATTAAAAAAATAGAAAAGAATTTTTCCTTTTGTGATTTGCGTCACCGTGAAAAAAATATAAGAAGTATGAAAACTTTAAATGGTAATTATGTTTTTACCTTTGGTGTCGGTGTTTATGGGAGATACAAATGGACTTTAGCGAATTAAAACCTCGCAATCGAACTCGAATGGCTGTGGTTGCCTGTTTGGGCGGATTTGTCGGGGCACATAACTTTATGCTTGCGAATAGTGTTTCGGGTAGCATTAAAATATACTTGACGCTTGTAGCACTTATTGCGCCTTACCATGTGAGTCTGTGCTTGGCGGCAGTCAATTTTGCCTGGATTCTATTTGACCTGTGGCAAATTTGTTTTGTGAAAACTTTGCCGGAAATCCGTTTCGAAGGCAGCCGTCGAAAGGCTGTGCTATTTATGTTTGCCTTCATTGCCCTGGCGGCAACTCTTGCTGTTATCATCCTTCGTAACGGATTCTAGATACTTTATTTGAATCGAACTGCCGTGCCGTAGGCGATGATTTCTGCGGCACTCGCCATTAAGCTGCTTGCGGAATAGCGGACATTCACGATTGCGTCTGCTCCAATCATGGTTGCTTCGCTATATCCCGCGATTTCGCCACCGATAATGGTCTTGAGTCCGGCGAAAATATCTCGGACAACATTCTTTGAAAATACGATGCTCCCCTTGACGAGCTGGATGGTTTCGATTTCTTTGCCTGTAATGAAGTCTGTGTTGACGATAATCATTGAAGCCTTTTTGTAAATTTTTTCTGTAGATAATATAAGCTCAAATAATTCAGCGTGCTAACGATAATTTTTCGTTTTACGTTTTTTTTCAACGAAACGAAGGACGTCATGAAACGGAAATCCTGATTTGGAAGAACTTTGGCTTAGGGGGGCGGAAAAATTACTTGACAGTTTCTTTTACAAAGACTACTTTTTGTGCAGTAAAACAGATGTTCACTACAAGGCGGCTCGCGTATGGAAAAAAGCCCGAAAAGCGAAAATGTTGAAAACTCCCTCGAATGGGAGCGTTCCCGCCTAGACAAGGAGCAACTTGAGGCGGTAGAGACGACCGAGGGCTACGTACGTGTAGTGGCTGGAGCGGGGTCGGGCAAGACCCGGACGCTCACGCACCGCTATCTGTATCTCGTGAAGGAAATGGGCATTTCGCCTGCGAATATTCTCTGCGTGACGTTCACGAACAAGGCGGCTGCCGAAATGAAAAAGCGCATCCGTTCGATTTTGGGCGGTGATGATAGCGGCTACATTTCGACGTTCCACGGCTTTTGCGTGCAGTTTTTGCGTGAGGAAATCCACGTGCTGAACTACCCGAAGGAATTCATGATTTTGGACGAGGATGACCAGAAGTCGCTTTTACGCAAGGCGTATGCGGATTTGGGATTCTCGCTCAAGGACTTGAAAATCAGCAGTGTCCTTGATTTTGTGGGTGGCCGCAAGGCAAATGATATTGGCTATGTGTCTTTGTTTGCGGAACACTTGGCGGATGAGGTGGGTACATCGGCGGCCGGGAATGCGCAGGCCGTTGAAGGCGAAAAGCGCGAGCATCTGGTGGAGCTTGCAGACGATGCTCCAGACAAGTGGATGGCGGTTTATTACCGCTATCTGTACGAGCAGAAGAAAAATTACGCGCTCGATTTTGACGACTTGATTCTGGTGACGCTGTATATTCTGGAGAATTTTCCGGAAAAGCTCGACAAGTGGCGCAAGCGCATGATGTATGTGATGGTCGATGAATACCAGGACATAGACGGTCAACAGTACCGCTTGGCGGATTTGCTTTCGAGTTACCACAAAAATTTATTTGTAGTGGGCGATCCGGACCAGACGATTTATGGCTGGCGCGGGGCCGATATCAACCGCATTTTGGAATTTGACCAGTTCCATAAAGGCACAAAGACGATTCTGTTGCAGAACAATTACCGTTCGACTCCGAGCATTTTGAAGGTGCCGGATGCGGTCATCAAGAATAACAAGTACAGAATCGAGAAGGTCTTGAGGCCAGTCCGTGCGGGCGGAAAGACGCCTGTTTTTTACCATGCAAAGAACACTCGCGAAGAAGCGAAATGGATTGTGGAGCGCATCCAGAATGCGGTGCAGAACTCCGTGAAAAATGGCGCGGGCGGTGTGCTTTATAAGGATATCGCGGTCTTGTACCGTATGCATTCGCAGTCGCGTTCTGTCGAAGAGGCGTTGATGTCGGAGTCTATCCCTTACAAGGTCTATAGCGGTGTCGGCTTTTACCAGCGCAAGGAAATCAAGGACATCATTTGCTATTTGCGGATGCTTGTGTATGCCGACGACTTGTCGTTTATCCGGACGGTGAATACGCCAAAGCGCCAGTTCGGGCCGAAGAAAATGGCGATTTTGCAGGCGTTTGCGGATACGCGCAAGGTCGGGCTTTACGAGGCTTTGCTTGAAATTGTGTATGAGGCGGGGCGCTTGAACGATGTGGCGCCTGATGTCACGACGCAGGCGGAACTTTCGTCGGTTGGCAATGACCATCGGAAAATTGATTTTGACTGCAAGGAATTCTTGTCGAGAAGCAACGTCGTTGAATACGTGAAGTTGATTGAAAAGTACCGCTCGCGTTATAAGGATATGCGCGTTTCGGAATTGCTTTCGAAGATGCTGCGTGAGACGAAGTACGAGGAAATGCTGCGCCTAGATGGCGATGAAGACCGCTTGGACAATCTCGCAGAACTCAAACAGGGAATTCTCGAATTTGAGAATTACTACGAAGAAGATGCTTCGCTGGATGAGTATTTGCAGAACATCGTGCTGTTCACGAATGCGGATGAAGATGTGCAAGAGAAAGACCGTGTGCAGCTCATGACGATCCACAATGCGAAGGGCCTGGAATTTCCGTATGTCTTTGTTTGCGGTTTGAACGAGGGCTTTTTCCCGGTAAAGCGCGTGCAGAACAAGATTCAGCTCGAAGAAGAACGCAGACTTGCGTATGTGGCGTTCACGCGCGCCGAAAATGTGCTTTGCCTGAGCGATGCCGAAGATGGCGTGGCGGGCGAGAGCGGGTCGCGTTATCCGTCGAGATTCTTGCTCGAAATGGACATGGGCGAGCTCGATGTGGCGCGTGGATTCTCGGACGATTTGCTTTTGGCGGCACGAGATTTTATTGCAGAAGCGGACCGCAATCGAGACTTGATGGGCGATTTTGAAGAAGACGAGAGTCTTGGCGCTGTAAAGAAAGCGCCTACGGCAGAATTTGCGGTAGGCGATCGTGTGGTGCACAAGATTTTTGGAATCGGGACCGTCAGCGCTGTTGACAAAAAGAATTTCTGCTACGAAATTACTTTTGACAAGTTTGCAACCCCGCGCTCGATACAGTTTGATTTCCCGCTAGTTTTGTCATCCCCGACTTGATCTCTTTGACTACTTGCAGCTATGCTGCTTAGTAGTCATGATCCGTGTATGGGGAGGGGAGCTCCTTTTCAAGAGCAGATGGAGATGCCCGCTCGGAGGCGGGCATGACATTTTAGTGGCGCTCGTAACGCATCGGCTTGAGCTGCTTGATGACATCGCGGAGTTCTTTGGGGAGCGGGCAATCGAAAACTTTGTGTTCGCCTTGCCAGTCGAATTCTAGACGACAGCTGTGCAAGAATAAGCGGTTCAGTCCGAACTGCTTTTTGACTTCGCGGTTGAGCGCGAAGTCGCCGTAACGCGTATCGCCGAGAAGCGGATGCCCGATGCTTGCGAAGTGGGCGCGAATCTGGTGCATGCGGCCTGTTTCGAGCTTGATTTTCACAAGATCGTAGCCTTCGTAATGCTGCTTGACGCGGTAATGCGTGATGGCCTTCTGTGCATTTTCATCATCTTTGCCGACGAGCATCTTGCTGCCCTTGGCGCTGTCTGTGCGCAGGAGCGATTCGCTGATGGTACCGCGGTCTTTCTTGAGGTTGCCTTTGACGAGCGCAAAGTAGAACTTGTCTACAACATGTTCGCGAATCATGCGCGTGAAATCGCGGAGCGTGTCGCCGTGGAGGGCTGCAATGATGAGGCCAGACGTTTCCTGGTCGAGTCGGTGGGCGATGGTCGGCTTGAAATCGAGACCTTCGCTACGTCCCCATTCCCAGAGGTATTCCACGAGGCTTTCGCCAGGGCGTGTGCCGCTGCCCGGCTGGCTTGCGAGTCCCGAGGGCTTGTTCACAATCACGTAATCTTCGGTTTGCACGACGAGGTCGAGCTCGTGAGCGCCCCAGTGTGCTTGCTTTTCGGCACCTGTGAGGTGGCGGCCCCAAGTGGACTTGTTCTTGGCGAAACCTGTTGCGCTTTTTGCATCGGGGCGTTGCGGCCTTTGACCACTTAGTGCTTCAGCACTTATGTGGGCATGGCCACCTTTAGGTGGTGTGTCCCCGCTCGAAGCGAGGGGAAGGCTTTCCCCTTTGGTATTCCTCTCTTCTCCCGTCAAGGTTGGTGAGCTTGTCGAACCAACCGACTTGAAGTTCTCGTAAATGTTGACCACGTCGCCTTCGACGAGCATCTGGTTTGCCTTGCCAATAACGCCGTTTACACGGACTTTCTTTTTGCGGATGACTGCGAAGAACACCGAGAGTGATTCTTCGGGGAAAGCCTTGCGGAGGAAACGGTCAAGGCGCATGTTTGCAAAATTGCGATCGATAGTACGTGTAATCATTTTTAGTTACTAGTTAATAGTTAGTAGTTACTAGAATTGAAGCAATGTCTGTCATGCCCGTCCCGGAACAAGTCCGGGATGACAGTCGGGCATCTCCCGTTATTAAGATTGGAGATTCCCGCTCGGAGGCGGGAATGACATAGTGCGTTTTTCATTACTTGCATCTCCTAGCGTAGTGTGCAAGTCGTACGCCGTCCGCGGCGCTGGTGACGATTCCGCCTGCATAGCCGGCTCCTTCGCCGAGGACGAATAGTCCTTGGGTGTTTACGCTTTCGAGTGTTTCGTTGTTGCGCGTGATGCGGAGCGGCGAGCTGGTGCGCGTTTCGGGGGCGACAATCAGGCCTTCGTTGATGAATCCCGGAATCTTGCGGTCAAAATTTTGGAAGCCTTCGGCGAGACTTTGGCAAATCGTCTTGTCCATCCAATCCCACAGATTGCTTGGCACGAGCCCGCAAGGGTAGGTGGTTTTGGGGAGCGTTTTGTCTTCGCGGTGGGCGAGGAAGTTCTTGATCGTTTGCGCGGGAGCGGCGTAAACTTTTCCACCGACGTTGTAGGCGTCGGTTTCGATTTTTCGTTGTAAGTCGAGACCGCCAAAAAGCGAACCGCTTGAAGGAATGTCAAAGCCTTCGGCGCCTGCTGTAATCGGGACGGCGATGGCTCCGTTAGCAAATGCGCCATTGCGGCGGCTGTAGCTCATGCCGTTTGTCGCAAGCGTTCCCGGTTCCGAGGCACATGGCACAAGGACTCCGCCGGGGCACATGCAAAAGCTGTAGGCGCTCGAAGTCTTGTTGATTGTCGGCGTGGCGAGGAAATATTCGGCGGCTCCAGTGAGTCTTGTATCGACGTTCAGTCCGAGCTGTCGCATGTTGATGAGCGATTGTGGGTGTTCGACGCGGACGCCCATGGCGAACGCCTTGCTTTCGAGAGTCACGCCGCGAGTGTGGAGCATCTCGTAAACGCTACGTGCGGAATGCCCAACTGCAAGGACCAGCGCTTCGCACGGCTGCCAGATCGAAGTTGAGGAATTTAAGAATACGTTTGTTGTAGGGTTTTCTCTCGTCTCTCGTCTTTGCACTTCGTGCCAACAAGTCGGCTCGGTTATGCCCAACTCTGTTGGTCGCAACGCTCGCCTTATGGTGTTGTCGTCTCTCGTCTGTTCAACGTTTTTCAGCTTGATCGCGCAAATGCGACCATCATTGATTTCAATATCTTCAAGGCTTGTGTTGAAATGGATACGCCCGCCAAGGCGGACAATTTCGGCGCGGACTTGACGCAACATGAGTACGAGTTTGTCTGTGCCGATGTGCGGCTTTGCAAACGTGACAACGCTTTCGTCAACGCCAAAGTCCACCATGTCCTTGAGTACGGTTTCGCTGAACAGGTTGCGACTGCGGGTGTTGAGCTTGCCATCGCTGAATGCGCCAGCTCCACCTTCACCAAATAGCACGTTGCTGTAGGCGTTGAACTTGCGGTCTACAAAGAACTTGCGGATGTCGCGAAAACGTTCTTCGACTTGTTTACCTTGTTCATAGATGTCAACAGAGAACCCTTTGCGCAAAAGGTGTAGCGCCGCCCAGAGACCGCTAGGACCTGCTCCAATCACGTCCACGTGGCTTGCCATCGCTACAGTGTCTTTTAACGGTTCTGCATCGAGGCTCTTGATCTCGTGCTTGGATTCGATGAGCCCACGGGCGTTGTTCCCCATAGCACGGACTTTGCGCTTCAGGTCGAAAACGACATTGTAGGACCAGTGCAAGTCGCCTTTGCGTCTGGAGTCTAGCGAAAAACGTTCGATTTCGAGATTGAAGATTTCTTCGGGGTTCACTCGGAGCGTCTTGGCGAGCGCAAGACGGATTTCGCCTTTTTTTTCAAGGGCGACAGCGAGTTCTCTGTAGCGATATGTAAACATGTATGCCACAAATTTAGAAATATGGCAAAAAAATAGTTTTTTGGACTTGAGATAGTGGTTTGCATTTTTTTATAATTGTGAAAACACTAAAAATGGTATTGATATATGTTTAAAGTTGGTTTTGATAACGATGCTTATCTAAAAACTCAATCTGAAAAAATTCAAGAACGTATCTCTAAATTTGGTGGAAAACTTTATCTTGAATTTGGTGGAAAACTTTTTGATGACCATCATGCAAGTCGCGTTTTGCCGGGCTTTGCTCCTGACTCCAAAATTCGCATGCTCGAAAAGCTCAAGGATAAGGCCGAAGTCATCATCGCCATCAATGCTGGCGACATCGAAAAGAACAAGGTTCGTGGCGACCTCGGGATTACTTACGATCAAGACGTTCTTCGCCTGATTGACGCTTTCCGCGGTTATGGTCTTTATGTGAGCAGTGTGGTGCTGACCCGCTGGCAAGAACAGCCGAGCGCAGTCGCTTACCAGAAAAAGCTCGAAGGCCTCGGACTCAAGGTCTATCGCCATTATCCGATTGCCGGTTATCCGAGCAACATCCCGCTCGTGGTGAGCGATGACGGTTATGGCAAGAATGAATTTGTTGAAACTTCTCGCGAACTTGTGGTGGTGACTGCTCCGGGGCCGGGTAGTGGAAAGATGGCTGTCTGCCTCTCGCAAATTTATCATGAAAACAAGCGCGGTGTCAAGGCTGGCTATGCCAAGTTTGAAACGTTCCCGATTTGGAACATCCCGCTCAAGCACCCGGTCAACCTCGCTTACGAAGCTGCAACGGCTGACTTGAACGACGTGAACATGATTGACCCGTTCCATTTGGAAGCTTACGGCAAGACAACGATTAACTACAACCGCGACGTCGAAATCTTCCCGGTGCTGAACGCTCTCTTCACGCGCATTTTGGGACAGTCTCCGTACAAGTCTCCGACGGACATGGGCGTGAACATGGCTGGCAACTGCATCGTTGACGATGCCGCTGTTTGCGAAGCCGCCAATGCCGAAATCATCCGCCGTTACTACAATACTTTGTGCCAAGTCCGCAAGGGCAATGCCGAAAAGGATCAAGTATACAAGCTTGAACTCGTGATGGAACAGGCTCACATCAGCGCTAAGGACCGCAAGGTCGCTGTCGCCGCTGTGGCAAAGGCCGAAGAAACGAATGGTCCGGCTGTCGCAATCGAATTGAACGATGGCTCGATTATCACAGCCAAGACTTCTTCGCTCTTGGGAGCCTCTTCTGCTATGTTGCTCGATGCTCTCAAGCATTTGGCTGGCATTCCGGACGAAGTCCGCCTGCTCTCTCCGATGGTGATTGAACCGATTCAGAACCTCAAGACGAAACAGCTCGGTCATAAGAACCCGCGCCTCCACATGGACGAAGTTCTCGTGGCACTCTCCGTTTGCGCTCTGACCGATTACAATGCAAAGATTGCGCTCGAAAAACTTCCGGAACTCCGCCATTGCGAAGTCCACTCCAGCGTGATTCTTTCGCAGGTTGACGTTGGTGTGTTCCGCCGTCTCGGTGTGAATTTGACATCTGAACCGAATTATCAGACGAGTAAATTATATCATGGCTAGGAACGTTCGCTAAACGGCGCAAATAGCAGATACTTTTAGAAAAAGATTATCGAGAAATCGGTAGTCTTTTTCTTTTTGTTTGTATATTTAAAAAGTAATTTGATTAAAGGATGGGTTTGAATGGCTAATGGTAAAGTTTACGATGATGTTGAAGTTCACGATATGAATGATATACACCGTGAGCGTCGGACTGTGAAAGCGGGGGATGAACAGAATGGCGCTCCCGTTGTTTGGAAAGCACTTTCCGTGATTATCGCCATGCTGGCGGTTCTTTATGACTTGTCTCCGATTGACGCCGTTCCCGATGCAATTCCGCTCTTTGGCTGGCTCGATGATGTCGGCTTTACATTAATGGCAGCCCTCAACGCTTACCAGCATTTTGCAAAGGATCAGTCAGCAATGATAGTCCGCCTTGCAAAATATGTCAAGTGGATGATGGTTGCCTTTGTCGTGCTTGCGGGTGTTGCCGTTGGTGGTCTTATAACGGCGATAATCGCACTCGTTACGCACTAGTTCTTTGAGTTGTCACCCCGGATTTATTCTCTTTGACCACTTAGAACTTTGACGTTTTGCGTCAGCATCTTCGGCTCAATCATGACAGTCTGCAAGCAGCCTGTCACGACACTCGCCTTGAATGCAACTAGCTCTTATGTGGTCATGATCCGCGAATGGGGACGGGGTCGCCTTTTTCAAGCCGCGTCCTTCACAGTGATTTGATTCGTTTTCACAATTTCCTCCACGAAATATTGATGCACTCGTAAATCGCTATTGAGTTCTGGGTGGAACGAAATAGCGAGTTGATTCTTGTACCGCACGGCGACGATTTGGTTTTGGACGGTCGCGAGAACTTGTACGCCTTTGCTTACGCGCTGTATGAGCGGGGCTCGGATGAATGTCATCGGGATTTTCCCGATTCCCTCAAAATTTTCTTCGGTGTAGAAACTCCCGAGCTGCCGACCGTAGGCATTGCGTTCTACAGTGACGGGCGTTGTCGCAAAATACGTGTGACCGTCGTTGCTCAATTTTTCGGCAAGCAATATAAGTCCTGCGCAAGTTCCAAAAGTCGGGAGTCCGCTTTCAATGCGTTCGCGTAAAGGCTCGAAAAGTCCGAGGTCGTGCAAAAGCTTTCCTTGTACGGTGCTTTCTCCACCGGGGAGCACGAGACCGTCAAAGTGTTGATTTAGGTCGCGCAACTGGCGGATTTCAAACGTTTCAACGCCGAGCTTTTCAAGTGCGGTTCGGTGTTCTGCAAACGCTCCCTGTACGGCGAGCACACCAATTTTAATGTGTTTGTTTGTTTTGTTTTCGCTCATTTACTTTCCTCGTTCAGCCATTAAAAGTGCAATTTCGTTTTCGTTGATGCCGACCATCGCTTCGCCTAAATCTTCGGAGAGCTTGGCAATGAGCTTTGCGTCTTTGTAGTTTGTGACTGCTTGTACAATCGCTGCGGCACGCTTGGCTGGATTGCCGGACTTGAAAATGCCCGAGCCGACGAACACGCCTTCGGCGCCGAGCTGCATCATGAGGGCGGCATCGGCGGGAGTGGCAACGCCACCTGCAGCGAAGTTCACGACGGGGAGTCGCTTGTGGTCATGAACATATTTAACGAGTTCGTACGAGACTTGCAATTCCTTGGCGCGGTTGAAAAGCTCATCTTCGCGCATGGACGAGATGCGTGCGATTTCCTGATTCATGAGGCGAATGTGACGGACTGCCTGTACGATGTCGCCGGTTCCTGGTTCGCCTTTGGTGCGGATCATGGAAGCGCCTTCTTCGATGCGGCGGAGGGCTTCGCCGAGATCGCGGGCACCGCAGACGAACGGCACTTTGAATTCGTGCTTATTGATATGGAATATATCGTCAGCGGGGGAGAGTACTTCGCTTTCGTCGATATAGTCAATTTCGATGGCTTCGAGGAGTTGGGCTTCGACAAAGTGACCGATGCGGCACTTGGCCATCACGGGGATGGAAACGGCGTCCTGGATGCCTTTAATCATCTTGGGGTCGCTCATGCGTGAGACTCCGCCTGCGGCGCGGATGTCGGCAGGGATGCGTTCGAGGGCCATGACGGCGGCTGCACCGGCGGCTTCGGCGATTTTTGCCTGTTCCGGGGTAGTCACATCCATAATGACTCCGCCTTTAAGCATTTGGGCGAGATTCTTGTTGAGTTCGTAGCGGTTTTCTGTAGACATTGGGTTCTCCTTGTTGCGTTTGTTTCATTTCGAGGCTTAATTTAGGCTTTTTGTTGACTTTATCAAATATTCAAATTTCTATTATTTTAATAGGTTCAGTTTAATGTCAGTTTGTGGTCAGTTTTTTTCAAATGGAATGCTTGATAATGCTAGAACTTCGCATTGTAAAAACACTTGAAACGGTCCTCGCTCGCGAGGTTGTATGCTTGTTTGTTTTAAACTTTGTAATAACGATGTCATGCCCGATTTATTCGGACATCGCCATTCCTGTTAGAAAAAAAAAGGTTTTTTCCTAATGCTCTCATACGACATTTCAAAAGCGGGGGATGATACTCTTTATCATTTCTTGTATCGTTCTATCAAAGACGATATTCTGTCGGGGCGTCTGGAGGCGGATGCGAAGCTTCCGTCGAAACGTCCGTTTGCAAATGCGTTGGGCGTGAGCGTCGTGACGGTTGAAAATGCATACGAGCAGCTTTTAGCGGAGGGCTTCATTTACTCGCTCCCGCGCAAGGGCTTTTTCGTTGCGGCGATTCAATCAAAAAATCCGCGAATTCTCCCAAAGCCTATTCCCGCCAAGCAATCCCGTGAATCGCAACGCGTTGAACTGCCAAAGGCGACTCATTACATTGCCGATTTTGTTAATAATCAAGTAGATGCTTCGACGTTCCCGTTCTCAACGTGGGCGAAGATTACGCGAAAAGTCCTTTGCGAACAGCAAAATGAGCTGCTGACTCGTTCGCCGAATTCTGGCGTTATCGCGCTTCGAAAAGCGATCGCCAAGATGCTTCTGGATTTTCGCGGAATGCGTGTGGATCCGGAACAGATTGTCGTTGGCGCTGGGACGGATTGCCTTTACACTTGGCTTGTGCAACTATTGGGCTTTGATAAAAAGTACGGCGTAGAAGATCCCGGCTACAGCAAGATTTCTAAGATCTACCAAAAGCTAAATGTTGTTTGCAATTTTATCCCGCTAGATGAACAGGGCGTTCGCATAGACCAACTAGAAGAAACGTGTACCGATGTCGTTCATCTTTCGCCGTCGCACCATTTCCCGACTGGCAAGGTGATGCCTGTGAGCCGTCGCTACGAGCTTTTGAGCTGGGCTGCAAAATCTAGCAACCGCTACATCGTCGAAGACGAATACGATAGCGAGTTCCGCATGGTGGGCCGCCCGATACCTGCGTTGCAGAACATTGACGTGCAAGACAAGACGGTTTATATAAATTCATTTTCTAAAACGCTTGCCTCTACAGTGCGCGTGGGCTACATGATTCTCCCGAAACCGCTTGCGAAAAAATTTCACAAAGAATTTTCATTTTACACGTGCACTGTATCGAACCTTGAACAGTACGTACTCGCAAAATTCATCAGCGGCTGTCATTACGAAAAGCACATCAACCGCATGCGCAATTTTTACCGCCACCGTCGCGATACTCTGCTTGATATCATCCGTCGCAGTCCGCTTCACGACCGCGTTGAAGTCGCTGAACAAGATGCAGGCTTGCACTTTATTCTAAAAGTGAAGACAACGCTTTCCGATGAAGAATTTTGCAATCGGGCTCTCGAAAAAGGCGTTCGCATCGGGGCACTTTCGGATTACTACACAATGGCCGAACCCTCACAACATGAATTTGTCATCAACTATTCCTCCGTGCCCGAAAAACAGATGAAAAAGGCTATTTCGCTGCTTGAAAAAATTATGGAATGAGATTATCTTGCTTTGTCATCCCGGACTTGTACAAGTACAAAGCCCTTCGGCTCAGCTATGAAAATGCAAGCATTTTCGCAGCGTTCGCCTTGGTTGCTTTTGTTCCGGGATCGCCCTTTTAAATCCTCAAATTACTTATATTTACCTCAAATGTATGGGGAGGAAATGTTTATGAAAATGTTTGCAAAGTTTGTGCCGTTTATGCTTGTGACAGCTATGTCTGTCTTTACCGCTTGCGGTGGTGATTCTGGCAGCAATGCTGATTCAGAAGAACCGGTGTCTAGCAGCGCTGTGAAAAAATCCAGCAACAGCAACGCGAACTCCTCGTCAAGTAAAAAAGTTTCGTCTAGTTCTGCTAAGTCTTCTTCGTCTGCGAAAACATCCTCAAGTGCGAGCAACGCTAAGGCTATATATGACGAGAAAAACAACACCATGAAGGACCCTCGCGACAACAAGACCTACAAGACCGTGAAAATCGGCGATCAGGTCTGGATGGCGGAAAACTTGAATTATAATTCGGGCCTTAGCTACTGCTTTGGCGAAGAACCTTCATACAAACAAAATAGTCATCCGGGCTTATGCGGTACATACGGTCGACTTTATAAGTGGGATGCTGCAACGGAAGTTTGCCCTGGCGGCTGGCACTTGCCCTCTAAGGACGAATTTGAAACCTTGATCCAAACAGTTGGCGGTAGCGGTAATGCGGGAATAAAGCTCAAGTCTGTTGACGGCTGGAAATTTGAGAAAAAAGAAACTGTTGGAACGGATGAGTATGGTTTTACGGCCCTCCCTGGAGGCTTCAGAAAGGAAGACGATTTGAGTGATTATGTCACTGAGAATATTGAATCGTACGATTTTATTGGCGACAAGACCGAGGCGTATTTCTGGAGTTCTACGGAAGATGTTGAAACATCGACTAGGCTTGATGGCAATAGGATTCTGATCGATCACGCGTTCTGCATGTCTTTGGAAAATCGTTACGCAAAGGCTGATATTTGGGGCGAGCCGATGATTAATGCAATGTCCGTCCGTTGCATTCTGGATTCCAAAACTTCGTCTAACGCAAAGTCTAGCAGCAGCAAGGCAAAGTCTTCGTCTAGTGCGAAGTCTTCTTCGTCTGCGAAATCGGGGAGCTCTGTAGCTGTGCCCAAAGGCTGCAAAACTTCAACTAAAGATAATTGCGAGTATGGCGAGTTGGTGGATGACCGCGACGGACAAACTTACAAGACTGTGAAAATCGGTGACCAGTGGTGGATTGCCCAGAACCTGAATTACAGGAGAGAGGCTAAATACAAAAACGATTATTGCTATTGTTACAATAATTCAAAAGATAAATGCGATAAGTTTGGGCGCTTATATGTATGGACTGCAGCTGCGGACGCTTGTCCCGAGGGATGGCATCTACCATCCACAGCGGAATGGAAAACCTTGATTGACGCGGTGGGGGGCGAAGAAGTCGCTGGCATAACACTCAAGACGAGTGGATGGAATCGCGGTGGCGATGCGACTGATGCTTTCGGTTTTTCTGTGCTTCCTGCAGGTTGCAGGGACTGGCTCTACCAAGACGATTATTACGAGGAGGGATATCAAGCGCTCTTTTGGAGTTCTAATGAATATGAAAACAGTAGTGGATGTGTGTATTTTCAGAGTGTGTATGATGGTGCGGATATCCGCTCTGGAAACAAAGACGACGGCTATTCTGTTCGTTGCGTGATGGATGTCGAACCTAAAATTATAGAACCCCCGGTTATTATAGTGCCCGAGGCAAAAGCCTGCAAAACAAAAACTAAAGATGAATGCGAATATGGCACGCTAACGGACTCCCGTGACAAACAAACTTATAAAACCGTGAAGATAGGTTCGCAGATTTGGATGGCTGAGAATCTTAATTTTGAGACGGATAGTTCCTATTGCTTCAACGACTCCGCTAAGTACTGCTCCAAGTACGGTCGCCTTTACACTTGGGCCGCAGCAATGGACAGTGCTGGCGTATGGAGTGAAAACGGCAAAGGCTGCGGTTATCAAAAAACGTGTACACCCACCTATCCAGTGCAGGGGGCGTGTCCCAGTGGCTGGCATTTGCCTACGAAGGCTGAATATGATACTTTGTTTGCCGCAATTGGCGGCTCCGAGACTGCAGGTGAAAAACTCAAATCAACTTCTGGTTGGTCTGAAGGCGGTAACGGTACGGATGATTATTCCTTTTCGGCATCGCCTGCTGGATACAGGTTTATCAATGGAATATATCCCATTTACAGCGAGATTGGCTATCTCGGGTTTTTGTGGACGTCTACAGAGGCCGAAAGCGATGAGTGGTGCGATGAGACTTGCAGAAGAGTCGTCGCGTGCAATGTGTCTTTGACAAGCTTAAACGATGATTCATTTGTGGGCAACGTGGGTAAGGACGATGCATATCCAGTCCGCTGCGTCAAAAATTAGCGAGCCGAGAGTCGCGGGAAAGCTTGCTTTCCCATGACCGAGGCGAAGCGATTTGCACTACGAAGTAGTGCAAAGACTGGCAAATCGGGTGTCGCAGAAAAGCAAAAAAGGCCGCGATTAATCGCGGTCTTTTTGATGGTGCATAGCGCGTAATTACTTGACAGATGCGGTCAGCAGCTTTGTAATCGCAGCCACATATTCTGCCGGGTTCGGGAGCGGAGAACCTTCGGCAAGCAGAGCCTGACCGTAGAGGGCCTTCGGCCAGTCACCCAAATCTTCCTTCGCTTCGACCTTCTTCTTGAGCATTTCGCAAATCGGGTGTGTCGGGTTGATTTCCAGAATGCGCTTGCTCTTCGGCAAGTTCTTCTGGCCCATAGCCTTCATCATACGTTCCATCTGGGCGCTCATCGCATCTTCGCTTGTCACGAGGCAGCAAGGGCTATCCTTGAGGCGGCTAGAAACGCGGACTTCCTTGATGTCTTCGTCCAAGACTTTCTGCAGGTTTTCGCAGAGACCCTTGAAAATGCCCTTGTTTTCTTCTTCGGCCTTCTTTTCTTCTTCGGTCTTTTCGAAGTCCACATCGCCACGGGAAATGTCGTGGAACTTCTTGTCGCCGAATTCCGTGAGGCTAGACATCATGAATTCATCGATGCCGTCGCTCATGAGCAACACTTCGTAGCCCTTGGCCTTGAATGCTTCAAGCATCGGGTTCGACTTAATGGCGTTCTTGTCGCCCACGAGGTAGTAGATTTCCTTCTGGCCTTCCGGCATGCGCTTCACGTATTCGTCGAGGCTGACGAGAGCGTCGCCTTCCGTCTTGGTGCTTTCGAAACGGAGCAACATCTTGAGCTCGTCAAGATGTTCCCAGTTCATGTAGAAGCCTTCCTTCAAGACCATGCCGAGTTCACGCCACCAGGCGTTGTACTTCGCGGCATCCTTGTCGGCCATGTTCTGCAAAGCGTCGAGCACCTTCTTGATTACGTGCTTACGAATGTTGGTGATGATCTTGTTGTTTTGCAAGATTTCACGGGACACGTTCAACGGCAAGTCTTCGCTATCGACCACGCCGCGCACAAAGCGGAGCCAAGGCGGCAGCAAGTCCTTGCAGTCGTCCATGATAAAGACTTTCTTCACATAGAGCTTCAGACCGTGTAGTGCGTCGTTGTGCCAAATGTTGAACGGGGCCTTCGACGGAATGTACACGAGGCTCCAGAATTCCTGGGAACCTTCGGCGTGGCTGTGGCTCCAGGCGGCCGGTTCGTCGGCTTCGTGGCTGATGACGTTGTAGAAGTCCTTGTACTGTTCTTCGGTGACTTCCTTTTCGCTCTGGCGCCACAAAGCGGTCTTTTCGTTCAAACGTTCTTCGGGCTTTTCTTCAAGTTCGCCCTTGTCGTTTTTCTTTGCCTCCGGGTGGAAATAAATACCATAGCTCACAAAGCCGCTATACTTTTGGACGATGTCCTTGATCTTCCATTCGCTGGCGAAATCTTCGGCGTCTTCGTCATCCTTCAGGTACAAAGTAATCTTGGTACCCACCTTGTCGCGCGGGGCTTCAGAAATTTCGAATTCGCCCGTGCCTTCGGAAGACCACAGGTAACCCTGAGTTTCGCCGGCCTTCAAGGTCAACACTTCGACCTTCTTTGCGACCATGAACACGGAGTAGAAGCCCACACCAAACTGGCCAATCAAATCGACGCTACCCTTGTCGCCTTCCTTCAAATTCTTGATAAAGTTCTTGGTGCCGCTACGAGCAATCGTGCCCAAGCAGTTGATCAAGTCTTCCTTGTTCATGCCGATACCGTTGTCTTCGACAACGAGGCGCTTGCCTTCCTTGTTCACCGAAATATCGATGCGCAACTGAGTGCCCACCGGGAGGAGGCTGGAGTTCGAAAGCGAGAGGAAACGACGCTTGTCGAGTGCATCTGCTGCGTTAGAAACCAATTCGCGGAGGAAAATTTCCTTGTTGCTGTAAAGAGAATTGATCATCAAGTTCAGCATGTCGCGAACTTCGGTCTGGAACTCCATCTTTTCTGTTGCCATTTTAATCTCCTGTTAAATTTTTAAGCAATCCCGCAATTTTAATGTTTCAAATTGAAACTAAAGGGCGGTTTTGTTTTGTTTCCGCGCTAGTATATGCAAGAACCGTGCCAATTTGGATGAGAGACTAGAGACGAAAGACGAGAGAATGGGTCTGCGAAGGCCCGTTATTATAAAGATGATTATTATGAATAGGATAATGAGGGGGAGGTGTCCCTCTCGCTTCTGCCGCCTGCGGCATACGCTACCCCTACTGCGGGTCTCAGACGCCGACCCTCAACGCCTGGCTTATCGTTTTGACAACGTTCAAAAAGAGCCCCTATAAGACTCAAATAAATTTGAGCCCCCAAGGCATCCCGTCCCCTCCCAAAATCCGTTGAAGATGGAACAACAGGGATAAACGATTGTGCATTTTGTTTTTGGAGAGTTTTTTACGTACTTAAGTCTTGCAAAATAGCCTATTAGTACGTAAATTCACGACCAGTTTTACTACCTCACAGAACCTTTTGCAGATTTAGCATCGCATTTACGTACTTTTCACCTTTTAAAAAGGCTTCTAGCACGTAAATTTCAAATTTCAATCTTAAGAATTTTTGAGTAACATAAAATTTTACGTACAATACAGTCGATAAACCGCCATTTGGTACGTAACATACAAATTAAGCATTTCCACATTACGTACTAATGCTCCACAAAATACACATCAAGTACGTAAAATCGTTCTGAAACAAGCTTTCCGTTTTACCTCAGCTCAAAAAGAGCTTCTATAAGACTTTGTGGTCATCTATGGTTGCGTTGATGAAACTTGCCATGGAGTATTGACTTTCCTTGTGAAAAATGGTATATTAATGGTGCTTGAAAGTTTTAGGGCTGCAACTCAATTAAAACTGGAAAGGGGACGGTTCTCTTGCAGGAGGCCGTCCTCGACCATTTTAGAGTTTTGTGAATATTGGAACCCCGCTTAGCTTGTAATCTTTTTTATTTGTTTTATCTCAGCTCAAAAAGAGTCCCTATAAGACAAATGAACGGCATGGTCGTTCATGACCTCGATTAGAGCGTCAAATTTGTGGTCATCTATGGTTGCGTTGATGAAACTTGCCATGGGGTATTGACTTTCCTTGTGAAAAATGGTATATTATGGATGATGAACGTTGTGATGGCCATAACCAAATGATCAACTGGATTCTGTCGGGGCTTTATGGAGCCTACAGGCTAGCGGCACATTGTGCTTGGCCATCCTGAAAAGGGGTGGCTTTTTTAGTTTTACCTCAGCTCAAAAAGAGTCCCTATAAGACCTACTTTTGAATATACCTTATTTTATGAGTCTTTGTAAGCTCTTGTAATCCTATAGTTGACAAAATAAACGATTTTGCTAACGGTTGATTGCAAAATTTGCAAAGTTTCACTTTTTGAGAAATCGCTGTTGTAGATTAGAACCTCCAAACGTAACGGAGCTATAACAATGAATCAATTTATTTCTGAAACTTTGAAAGGAAAAACCTACATCGACCCGAGAACCGATACGGGTTTCAAAAAACTGTTTGCAAGCAAGGATGCTATCAAGGATTTTGTTGATGGAATCTTGCAGTTGAAGGGTGATGACCAAATCAAGAATTTGAATTATTCGTTTGAACATACGTTACGGTTTATGATTCCTGAAGAACGTAAGGTCATCTTGGATGCGTTTGCGACTACGGGTTCTAAGCGCTTCCTTAATATTGAAATGCAGAAGGCTGATCACAGTTTCTTTATTGACCGCACTATACTGTACAAAGCGTTCCTAATTATTAAAGGCAAACATGAAATGGAAAAATCGGAAGAATTTAAAATGCTCACAAAAGAAGAGAAGGAATATAAGCGTTATGAAGTTCCAGAAACAATTTCCATTTGGATTTGCGACTTTGAATTGCCTCACCGTATGGATGGTTACATCGATGAATGGGCTATTTATAGCAAGGAAATGCTGAATAGCGGAACCGTCGAGACGATATTCCCTAAAAATAAGTATATTATTGTATATCTGCCGAAGTTTAATAAAACCGTAGACGAGGTAAAAGATCCTGTTGACGCTTGGCTCTATGTGCTCAAGCACGCGCATGAGGGCGACCCACTCCCTGACTTTGGAAACGAAGTTGTCAACGAAGCCTTGAACCGCATCAAAATCGAGAATTTGGACAAAACCACTCTGACCGAACTGGAGCGAGAAATGATTGCAAAAGAAGAAATTGAATGCCGTTTGGCTGGTGCCAAGATTGAGACTCGATTTGAAATGGTCGATGCTATGCTTGCTAACCCCAAATTAACCGATGAGGATATTTCGGCAATTTCAAAAATTTCTCTGGACGAAATCAAAAAGCGTCGCGCTCAGCACTAGTGTCGCGACAAGAATGGCGATTGCCTAAAAATCTCTAAAACGAAAAGAGCCCGTTCACAATTGAGTGAACGGGCGTCTTGCATATAAAGTCTATTTCAAGAAAATCAATCCCAAAATACCCACTGCCCAGACGTACCAGGCGAAGTGCTGGAACTTGCCTTTCTGGACAAAGTTCATGAGCCACTTGAGGGCGATGATTCCAAAGATAAATGCGACAATCATGCCGACCAAGAGTTCCGGGGTGAATCCGCCGGCATCAACGCACTTCAAAGCCTTTTCCGGGTTGAGGAGCGCTTTTTCCGGAGTCATAGTCTGGCACTTGATCCACTTGATGCAATCGAGGAGTGCTGCACCGCCAACGGCCGGAATGCTCATGAGGAAGCTGAATTCGCCGGCGTACTTGCGGTTCACGCCCATGAACATCATAGCGCTGATGGTCGAACCGCTGCGGCTGATGCCCGGAATGCAAGCGATGCCCTGCACGGTGCCGGTCACGAGAGCTCGCCACCAATTCATCTTGATGCCTTCGTTATCCGGGTGCTTGGCGCCGGTCGGGCCCCACTGCGATGTGAAAAGCAAAAGACCGGTGAAAAGTTCTGCAACGCAGACGGCGCGCGGATTTTCGAACAGGCTTTCGAGTGCGTCCTTGAAACCGAGGCCGATGAGTGCTGTCGGGATGCTAGCGAGAATGATGTAGCCCGCTTCGCGGAGCTGGTCGCGGTCACGGCGGAGGCATCCGACGATGATGTCCGTAATCTTCTTGTGGAACACCACGAAGATGGAAAGCAGCGTGCCTGCGTGGAGCATGATGTCGAAGAACATGCCTGCTTCGTTCATGCCTAAAAGTTCGTGCCCGAGCACTAAATGGCCGGAGCTGGAGATGGGGAGGAATTCGGCGAGGCCCTGCAACAGGCCGAGAATGATAGATTCGAACATAGTAAGGTAAATGTAGCAAAAGAGTGGTTAGTAAACAGTGGTTGGTAAACAGGGATGCGGGAATCAAGATGTTTTCGTTTGTAATTCCTAACCACTAACCACTAGCCACTAACCACTATTAGCTATATTCCATTGCATGTCTCGCAAGTTTCTCCTTTGTTTTCATGATTTTAGCGTCTGGAATTACCAGAAAGTGACACCGATTCTTGAAGAGCTCAAGGAATTGGTCGGAGGGCCTTTTAGCTTACTCGTGATTCCCGATACGGAAAATGCTTCGGACGACGCTGTTGCTGATTTCCGTGCGACTCTCGCAAAGCTCAAGTCCGAAGGCTTTGAACTTGCTCTGCATGGCTTTAAGCACAAGGCGGAATTCAGCCAGGGCCGCAGTTACGCAGGGCTTGTGGGCATGAACCTCACGGGAGGCGAGGCTGAATTTGCAGGCCTTTCCGAGTACGAATCGAGCCGCCTTTTGCAAGCGGCCCTAGAATCCTGGAAAAAGCTGTTTGCTGATGAAAACGGAAATGCGGATGCGCCAATTGCGTTTGTTCCGCCGACATGGTTTAGCAACAAGTTTTTATCGGGGCAAGTCCGTGTGGAAAAAATGTTGTACGAAGACCGCTTCTCGCTGACGACTGCCGAAGGTATCCGCTATGCGTCACCGGTGGCGAGCTTTGCCGGGATTCCGAAGATTGCAGAAAAGGCAGCCATTGCTTATGCTGCCTTTATCATGAAACTACCAGTGGGTTTGCCTCGTCTTGCTGTCCATCCTGTGGATTTTCCTCGACTGCGAGATGTTGTTCGTGATACAATCCGCGTAGCGCTAAACAACAGACGAAAGTTGGTCCACTATAGCGAGTTGTAAATTATAAAGTGTTCGCTAATTTGCATCGTTGCACTCGCTGATGTACTGTTGCTCAATCTTGTTAAAATCGGTTTGAGTATAGGATTCTTTGCTAGTGGTGATGAGCTTGTTGCCCATGCAGTAAACGTTTTCGTAATCGTCGTTTTCGTTAGACTCTCTGCAGCTTTGTTCTGAAAAGTCTTGACCTGCGATAAACGTTTGGACTAATTTGCCATTTATTAAATCGATTATGATTTTAACCGGAACTCCCTGCTGGACTGTTTCGAGTGTGAGCGGTTTTTGAGATGTTACTTCGCAACTCTCGATTTTTGCATTAGAACTGCTGTCGCCACAGGCTACAAATCCCATTGCTGCGATGGTTACCGCAATCGGCATTAATTTTAGAAAATGCATGAAGTCTCCTTTGAAATAAGTTTATATTGAATGTACAAAATTGTATTCAACAAAAACATTAAAACCCGGGAACGTCAAATTCTTTTTTCGTCTTGCGTTTGGAATCGTCGGTGATTTCGATGGTAATCGTTTCGCCTGCATCGGGGAGGGCATCGCCAAGCAAAATTATTTCTCGCGGTTCGGAATCGTATTCTGCGGCAATCCATTTGTTCTTGTACTTGACGCTGATGGCGTTCCCGTCCGGGATGCCTGCGTATCTGGAGTAAAGCGGAATCTTTAGAGAGGATTGGTACATGCCAGCGACAAGCGTTTCTGCCCAGTAGGGGAAGCCGAGAGAAAAGCCGTCTTCGTCGGTGATGTTGGCGAGGTCTCTAAGTTCATTTGTTGTTGCACAACGATTCTTTCCGCCTGTCTGCTTTTCAAAATAGAACCAGCGGCGGGTTGTTTCTCCAAGCCAGTAAAGCGGGGCTGAGTTGTCGTCGTTTTCGATGCACACGTTCCACTTGCCGTAGAACTGCAATCCCTTCGGATGGAATTCGTAAAAGTCGACACTATCCGTTTGATTGCGCGTGACGGCGAGGACGCGCTGTGATGTGTCGCCAACAACCGGAATGCCCGAAATCTTCTGCGATATTTTCACATTGCCGACTTTGGTGTACCAGTTGATGCTTGTCTTGTACTTGCCGTAAGGATAAATTGAAATTAGTTCGTTCACGCTGCGGCCGGTGCCAGTTGCAGAAGCATCTGCGCTGTAGTTGATGAATCTCGTTTCGGGGAATGTCTCAACAATTTTCCCGATGGGGAGCGGCTTGTTGTGGTCGAAAATTTTGCAGAGATCGCTATTGATTGTTTCCTTGTCCTTATTCAGAGCAGTGAATTTGTAACCGGATTCGCAGCGGTAAATGTCGAGCATGCTCTTGCTCAAGAACGTGTAAAGCGGGGTGTTCTGATTTTGTATGAGAACGAGTTTGCCGTTATCCTTGCAAGATTGGTGAAAATTGAATTCGCGACGGACTATGTGTCCGCTAAAGTCTTCAATTTCGAGTCTGTAAGTGGAAACCGGTCCGAGTTTCGCGTTGATGTAGTGCCAGTCGCCGGCGGTGTCCGCTTCTTCTGCCCAAAGGAGCTCGTTGCGGATGTCGAGCATCTTTTTGTAGCTGAGTGTGTCCATGACTTTGCTGTAAATCTTGTCATCGTAACGCCACAGTTCTAGACGGCGGATAGCCATCGGATTTTCCTTGGGTTCGCGGCTGTAATCTGCAATTTTTATCGCCATGGACAAGTTAAATTCGTTCTTGACGGGCGTTTCGACACAGCCGTTGCGGAGCGCTTCATCTGTTGTGAGGGCTAGTTCATTGCCTTGCCATACGGCGACTCCAAAAATCTGTGGTGCTATGGTGTCGAGGCACTTGACGCCGAGCTGGCATGGCGAGGTAATGTCGTCTTTGTTCAGGCGGACTTCGAGATGCAAGTGCGGATTGCCGATTCCGGTACTCCCGGCGAATGTGAGTGTGTCACCCTTGCGGAATCTGATGTTTGGCTTGATGGAAATGTCGTTACTCTTGGTGGCGTACTGCTTTTGCTTAATCTGGTCTTCTATGGCTTGGGGAAAACTGCTTTGGTGTGCGAAAACCCAGGTCTTTCCGCTGTTGCCCTCAAAGAACATAACTTTGCCGTAGCCGAAAGGGGAGGTCTTGATTTCTTTGACGAAGCCGTTTTCGGGGGCAAAAATGGGCCAACCTTCTTCCATTTGTGTGGAGTAGTCGATGCCAGCGTGGTAACGTGTGCCACGGTTTTCGCCGAAAGACGATGTCAGGTAGGCGTCGCGGTTGAACGGATCGTATTTAAAAGGTTCAACGTACGATTCCGAAATCAATTCGGCAGGTGGGGCGTTTCTTTCGGAAAAGTCCGTGTTGTCGAGTTTTGCACCTCGTTGGACGGCGATGCAGTCCTCATAAGCAAACGCGTCCATCTTGGATGCGTCGCAGACGGTGCTTGCGTTATCGGCGAAGCAGAGCGCTCCGGCGGAGAGTAAGAGTGACGAAATTTTTATAAGCCTGACCATAGTGTTGAATAAAATACAAAAATATTATTTTATAATAACGGATGTTGTCGGAAAAGTATTGCAATTTCCCTATAGTTATCGTGGGAGTTGTTTGTTTTGTAAACAGGACAAATAAATTGTTGCAAAAAAGAAAAGACCCGCTTTTTAGCGAGTCTTTCTAGTGGAGCTAAGGAGAGTCGAACTCCTGACCTCCTGCATGCCATGCAGGCGCTCTACCAACTGAGCTATAACCCCGAGGACGCGCACAAATATAGAATGAATTGTTGTACGTGTCAAGGGTGAATGTCGAAAAAAATGAATTTTTTTCTAGGTATCAGGTTACAGGAGTTAGGGGTTAGGAAAAGTATCACGCGCTTCGCGCGTCTATAATGCGCGGCTATGCCGCGATTATTATCCTATAACCTAACACCTAATACCTATTGCCTAATTAAGCCTTCTCAATCGTGATGCTTTCGATAATCACGTCGTCGTACGGGCGGTCCATACGATCGGTCTGCACACCGGCGATTTTGTCGAGCACTTCGAAGCCTTCGTAAAGCTGGCCGAATACGGAGTAGCCGTCAGCAGGTCCCGTGCCGCACTGGTCGTGGTCCAAGAAGTGCACATTGTTGCCGTGGACGATGAAGAACTGGCTGCCGATGGAGTGCGGCATGGAAGTCTTTGCCCAGCTGAGAGCGCCACGGACATGGGTGAGACGGCTGTCGTACTTGTCGCCGATGGTAGAACCCGGACCCTTTGCTGCGTGGCCGCCGGTGCCGTTTCTACGGGTGAAGTCACCGCCCTGTATCATGAAGTCCTTGATGATGCGGTGGAACGGAGCGCCGTCGTACTTGCCCTGTTTTGCAAGTTCAATGAAGTTTGTTGCACATTCGCCGACGAGTTCTTCGAAAAGGCGGAGTTTCATGGTACCATGGTTGGTTTTCATGATGGCGATGGTTTCGCCTGCCTGCGGTTTGTCTAACTGATTAAATTCCATTTTGGCTCCATGAGTTAATGGTTTCGTTATGAAAATAGTTTTTAAAGCACGGCACTAAGCGTCGCGTTTTTGCATACATATATACAAATATCGCGAGATGATTTGAACGCTGTTTGTCGGTTTTTCTCCAAAAAAGCTAGATTATTAAAAAGAGTATTAAGGTTATAGGTATCAGGTGGTTCGACAAGCTCACCAACCTTGTAGAGATCCCAGAGCCGATGCACTGAGTTTATCGAAGCGTTGCCGAAGGGTCGAATTAAACTGCGTTTTTTACCTAAAACCTAACCACAAACCACTTTTGATTAATAACTACTGACTAACGACTAATAACTAACGACTGTTTTATGAACGATAACTGCAAAAAAGTAAGCGAGCTTCTTACGGCGCAGACGATGGAATTTGCGCTGGACGAAATGGCGGCGAAGATTGCGAAGATGCATCCGTCCGCCGACAACATGATTGTACTCGGCATGGCTAGCCGCGGAATTCCGCTCGCCAAAAAGCTCACCGAGCGTCTTTCCCAGAAATTTGGCAAGCCCATTGAAATGGGTAGCCTCGATGCCACGTATTACCGTGACGACTTCCATTACCGCAAGAAGGTGGCGACCGAAATGCGCTTTACCGAAATGCCTGCTTCTGTGGAAGGCAAGACGGTCATTCTCGTGGATGACGTGCTCTACACGGGCCGTTCGGCTTTGGCTGCCATGCGCTCCATCTTGGACCTTGGCCGTCCGGCGGCGATTCGCCTTTGCGTGCTTGTGGACCGCGGTCACCGTGAACTCCCGATTGCTCCGGATTGTGTGGGCCTTACGGTCGAAACCGCTAGGAACCAGGAAGTCCGCGTGGCGATAGAACCTATTGATAAAGAAAATTCCGTTTATCTCGTAGAAGTGGAGGCGTAAAGTGAGCGCTTTGGAAATTAAACACCTGTTTGGACTTCGTGGAGTGTCCAAGCATGATATCCGTCTGATTCTGGACCATGCAAAACAGTTCCGCGAAATTCTCGAACGCCCGGTCAAGAAGGTGCCGAGCCTCCGGGGCATGACGGTCGTGAACTTGTTCTTCGAGAACAGCACCCGTACGCGCACAAGCTTTGAACTTGCCGAAAAGCGCCTCTCTGCCGATACGGTGAACTTCGCAAGCTCGAATTCCAGCGTCAAGAAGGGCGAAACGCTCGTCGATACGCTTAGGAACATCGAAGCCATGAAGATTGACATCGTGGTCGTCCGTCACAAGGGGACGGGCGTGCCGAAGTTCCTTGCCGATAACAGCAATGCCATTATCGTGAATGCTGGCGACGGTGCCCATGAACATCCGACGCAGGCTCTCCTCGACATGCTGACGATCGAAGAAAAGCTCGGAACGCTCGAAGGTAAGAATGTCACGATTATTGGCGATATCCGCCATAGCCGCGTGGCCCGCAGTAACCTCTGGGGCATGTCCACGATGGGCGCTCACGTGACGCTCTGCGGACCTTCGACGCTTGTGCCGCGCAATACAGACCTCATGAACCATGTGACATGGGAACCGGATGTGAAGAAGGCTGTTGCAAATGCCGACGCTATCATTGCTCTCCGCTTGCAGAAAGAACGCATGGACGATGCTCTCCTCCCGAGCATGCGCGAATATCGCAATACGTTCGGCATCACGGAAGAACTCCTCGAATGCGCTAAGGACAAGGTCATCATCATGCACCCGGGGCCAATCAACCGCGGCGTGGAACTCGATTCCGACATCGCCGATGGCGAACATTCTGTAATTCTTGATCAGGTGACCAACGGTGTCGCCGTCCGTATGGCCGTTCTCTTCCTTTTGGCTGGAGGTCGCAACAATGAAAATGCGTAAACCTAGTAAAAGTCGTCTTGTGAATGTCGTTCTGAAAAATGCAAAGTTCTGGAACGGCAAGTCTTTTGAACTTCAGAACGAAGTTCGCCTGAACGCTTGCGAAAATGCCGAAACGGTTGAATTTGACTGCAACGGTGCGCTTGTGATGCCGGCCCTCTTTGGCCTTGGTATTGACTTTATGGAACCGCTCCGCGATGACGTCTACACGTTTGCTGATGGCTTTGATGCTTTGCGCAAGGGCGGTTTCTACGGTGGCCTTTACGAAAGTGCCGCAAACCCGATTGACGATGCCGACAAGTACACTGCAATGGTGAACCGCTTCAAGTCCGAAGAACGCGGCGAAGATGCTTTCGATATCAAGTTCCTCGGCGCTTACAGCAAGGGTTTTGGCTCGGATAGCTTGGCCGAAATGGTCGAACTTGCCGAAGCTGGTGTCGCAGGCTTTGGCGACGGTAACGGCGTGATTCCGCATTCCCGTTTCCTCCGCCTCGCCATGGAATATGGCAAGATGACGGGCAAGCGCTTCTTCTTCCAGCCGATGGACAAGACGCTCCGCCACAGTGGTTGCGTTCACGAAGGTGCCTACTCCGACATGCTCGGCATGAAGGGCATTCCTCGCATTGCCGAAACGATTGCCGCCTATACAGTTCTTGAAACGGCTCGATTCCTCCAGGTGCCGGTGCACTTCAAGCAGGTCACTTGTGGTGAAACTCTTGAACTCGTCCGTAACGCCCGCAAGAACGGTATCGATGTCACTTGCGATGTGAATTTGTACCACTTGCTCTTGGACGATTCCTGCCTCGAAACGCTCGATTCCGCATACCACATTTTGCCGCCGATTCGTTCGGCTGCAGACCGCGAAGCCTTGTGGCAGGGCGTTGTCGATGGAACCGTCAATGCGATTAGCGTGAATCACACGCCGGTGCTTCGTCAGGATACGGTCGTGAACTTCGAAGATTCCGTGCCGGGCGCACTTTCCTTGGAAGTCGCACTCCCTGCTATTTGGAACAAGTTAGTCGCCAAGGTGGGTGAGGCTCGTGCTATTGAACTTCTCTCGACTGCTCCAGCTCGTTTGGCTGGTGCCGAATCCGCTCACGAAAGCGTAGTTGTGTTCTCTCCGGATAATCCGCACAAGGTTGTCGAAAGCGACTTCGCTGGTCACGTCTGCAATTCGCCTCTCACGGGCAAGGAATTGCCGTCTTCCATCCTCGCAAGCTACATTAACGGGGTCTGGACGGAGTTGTAGTGGGGGCTGATGACTAGCGTGCTTCAAGAAGTCTGGAATTTTTTCCAGTCTTACATTCTTCCGGTTCTTCCGTTTGTAGCGCTTGTGCTGATTGAAGTGCAGCTCATGTACAAACGTCGCGAAAATGAAGTGATGTTTGGTACAGATGCGTTCAACGAGAAGATTAAGGCGTTTGATTTTACGCCCAAGGAAGTGCGCACTCTGGAAAAGCTCGTGCGTTCCTCCAAGTTCGAGAACAAGGACGCCGTGTTGAATTCTTCGGGACTTTTTGAAGCCGCTGTCTCTGAATTTTATCGCATCCGTAATGTGTTTTCGGTCCGTGACGAAACGCTTGACGCTATCGCGGGCTTGAGAAACAAGATGAATTTTACGGGCTCCAATCCATTGACGATGGTCTGCTCGACAAGGCAGTTCAATGTCGGCGATAAAGTGGATCTGGAATTTGAAAGCGGACAAGTTTTCAGGCGAGTGCCTATCCTAGAGCGCTCGGAAAAAACTTGGAGCGTGCAAATCGAGGGCTTGCATTCGTTGGCCAAAGCGATTCAAGGATCTCTTGTGCTCATTCGTTGGACTCGCATGAACGATGCTGTCTATTCTAAAAAGTTAACGGTGTTTTCTGCGACTTCAGATAAAGTTGTTTTTACCCACAGTGACCAGCTTGACAAGGAACAGTTGCGTAAATGGGTCCGTGAGGTGGTCAATCTCCCGGTGACGGCAAAGTTCCCGGACGGCAGGGTGCACTCGGGGATTCTTTATGACCTTTCTGCTGGCGGTATTCTGCTTGGACTTGCCGAAGAGTGCTGGCCTGACCAGCAGATTTCCATTTCCTTTGAACTTCCGTCATTTGGTGTTCAGAATGTGGATGTCAAGATTTTGAACAATTTGGGGCATCGAAATCCGAGTTTCCCAATGTTCAATTCCATTTCTGCGGTGTTCACCGGGGAATACGCATGGACCCAGGAACGTGTCCTCCAGTACATTTTTGAGGTCACTCGCAAAACAAAGTTGAGAAAAAACGAGGTAAATGGCGTAACTACTTAGATTTATGTGTTTTTGTAGTGATTTTTCGCTTGACATTCGATGTTTATGAAAGTAAAATTTACATAGTATTGTTACCTATCGGAGTTTATTTTGGCTTTAGGGTTGATTGCTAGAATTCGTGGAGAGCGCGAAACTGTTGGCATAGATGTTGGCCACTACAGCATCAAGTACGTTAAGGTCTTTCATGATGCTAACGGTAAAAGGATTGTGCGCGAAGTGGATTTGGAACCTGTTCCCGCAGGCTCTATCATTAATGGTGTTATCCAAAGGCGCGATTCCGAAGATGTGTCTACGGAAAAGGGCGCCAAGAAGGAGAAAGACGGCTTCGACAAATTGAGCGAAGCTTTCTCCAAGTTGATGCTCCGTCACCAGCTAGACGAAAATGTGGATGTCGTTGCCTCGGTAAATTGCGGTGCCGGTGAAGGTGGAGTCCTTGTGGATCGCCTCTCCATCAAGGTCCCGAAAAACGGCAACGAAGAAGCGATTATTGTTCAGACTGCTCAGTCCCGTCCGCCGTTCGACGACCAGGATAACGTTCTGGACTATGAGGTCGTTTCCCGCGAGGGCGACGAAGTCAAGGTGAACGTAGTTGCCGCAAAGAACTCCATGCTTGAATCCTGGTCGCAGTTCTTTATTCGCAAGGGCATTAAGCTCTCGGCTCTGGATGTCGATATTTTTGGGCTTCTGAATTCATTTGTTGCAACCGCATCCGATGAGGAACTCAAGAAGACGACCGCCATTTTTAATATTGGCGAATCCAAGATGAGTGTTGGCTTTATCCAGGATGGTAAGTTCCATTCTGTTAGATCCATGAATGGCGGTTCGCTGAATCTTATTATTAACAAGCTCTCTTCTAGTCTAAATATTCCTGCCGAAAAATGTCATGAAATATTTGAAAAACAGGACTTGAAGGTTGTGGATGACGTGGCTATTTCTGTTATTGAAGACGCCATGAAAGTCGCTTTTGAAGAGCTTATGTCGCAGATTACGTTTGGTATGCGCTACTTCTCTTCTGCCGAGGATTCCCGTCCGCTCGAAAGAATCCTGATAGGTGGTGGTGGTGCCTCTGTTCCTGAACTTGTGCAGTACATTAAGGAAAAGACTGGAATTGAGACGGATACTGTGAACCCATTCCGCTCTGTGGAATGCGATTCTAACGTGGTCGAACAGGCTAGTGCTATCGCTCTGTCTAACATTTACGCCCCGGCTTTGGGACTTGCAATGAGGAAGTTCTAATGGCTACGAAGAAGAATAAAGGTGCCAATAAGGCGCTTGCGATTACAATCAACCTTTTGCCGGGTGAACACCGTAAACAGCAAAAGGATTTGACTTGGCTTACCGACCGACGTGTTGTTTGGCCGACCGTGTTTTTCATCCTTGCTGTTTTTGTGGTTTTGTTTGTATACGCTTATACGATTGAAGAAGTCTCTAGCAAGACCGCAGAACTGGAGTCAGTACGCTCCGCTGTCGAACGTGAACGTCCGTTGCTCAGGAAAATCAGTGAACTTGAAAAGCACCAGTCTATTATCAATACCAAGATTAATGCGCTCAAGTCTATCCAGATTAGCAAAAAACGTTGGGTAGTCCTGTTCGAAAACATTTCTTCGGTGCTGCCTCCGAACATGTGGCTCATGAGTGTGTCGCAAGTAAGCGAATTCAACCTCGAAATGAAGGGCACGACGTTCGATTTTTCCGAAGTGGCTGAGTATATGGTCAAGCTCGAAAAGCAGATGAGTGTAGAAAAGGTTTCGCTTGTGTCGATTTCGACAACGAAGGTCGATGGCGACGAAGCTTACAGTTTTACACTCAAGGTCGAACTCAAGCGCGATCTTGGAGAGGAGGGTTGATATGGGCAACCTTAATATTGACTTTAAAGACAAGAAGAACGTATACTGTATCGCTGTTATAGTCATTATTTGCTTGATGATCTATGCTGGCTATACGTATATTTGGGAACCGTTCGAAGTTGAATATGGCAATCTTGAATCCCAGCGAGAATCGGCACAGAAAGAACTCGACAAGATTAATTCCAAGAAGCATCGCGTGGCCGAACTCGAAATGCAGCTTGCGCAGGCCGAAAAGGATTTCCAGAAGCTGAAGGAAATGTTCCCGGAAGAAGAAAAGGTGCCCATGCGCTTGCAGGACCTCTATTCTGTGCTCCGCAGTTCCGGCGTGCAGATTCAGAAGTTCAATCCGGAAGGCCGTTCCGAAAGGGAACATTACATTGAAAACCGCTATTCTATTGCGGTCAATTCCGGTTATCACATGCTCGGATACCTGTTTGCTGAAATCGCAAACTTCAACTATCCGACGGCTATTACGAACTTGAAGCTTTCTCGCTATTCGGGTATCGCAGCCGAAGTGCAGAAAGCTGAAACTCACGGTTGGACGCCGATTACTATGTCGGTGAATTTCAACTTGACCACTTATACATCCAAGAAGGTTGGCAAATAATGAAATGCAAGTTCCTTCTTATGCTTTTATCGAGTGCCGTGGCCATGCAGGCTGCAATGATCAAGGATGTTCGCTTTGATTGCTCGAAGAATTGCCAGATGGTCTTCCAGTTTGCCTCTGACAAGAATTTACCGACATTCTTCCAGAAATTTGATAACGCCTCGAAGACGCTGACGGTCGGTTTTTCCGGATCGGACTTTGCCCTTGGTGTTGGCAATTTCGATGTGGACCAGTCTTCGTCGTATGTGCGTTCCTTGAGTGTTTCTAAGGAGCAGTATCGCGGAATGGACTTCTTGATGATCCGTATGCCGGTGGGCGCCTCCGTCAATTCGGACAAGAATGCGATTGCCTTGGAAAAGTCAAGCTTCCTTTTGAAGTTTAACGGCAAGAATGGCAAGTCCTGGACGCTTTCGAAGCTCTTTGCAAGCAAAAAGGCGGCTGCTGAAAAGGCTCTTCGTGAAGAGGAAAAGCGCCTTGCTGCCGAACGCAAGGCTGCAGAGAAACAGGCCGCCCTTGACCGCAAGGCAGCAGAAAAGCAAGCCGCTCTCGAACGTAAGGCCGCCCGCGAAGAAGAAAAGCGCATGGCTGCCGAACGCAAGGCCGCAGAAAAGGCTGCCCGTGAAAATATAGCGCAGGCTGCGGCTCCGGCTGGTGCTTCTGCTTTGCTTCCGGGACTCAAGGAAATGACCGTCCTTATCGGCTCGGGCATGGAACAGTTCCGACTGGTTGCTAATTCTCGTTTGAGTATTGCCGATGTCTCGGACCCGAACGGATCCTTCTTGATTACTGTTAAGGCCCAGGGCCCGGAAAGGTCTCCGGTATTTAAAGTTGGTGCAGGTTCTTTGGTCAAATCTGTATTCTGGGATCCTAACGGACTCAATATCCAGCTCTCGGCTGGGGCAAAACCCGCCATATTGGTGCAGGAAGGCGCCTTGGTCTTGCAGACTTCTGAAAATGCGGTCCGTCGCGATGGGTTCGTTTTTTGGAGCGCCCGTCCGAGTGGTATTTATGTGCGCGACTGGATGAAGTCTCCGGATGCCGTTCCTGAATTTTCGGACTTCGTGAAGGTTTATGAGAAAGAAAGCAAAAAGGTCGTTTCCAGTACGCAGACATTCCATTTGCGTCCGGTTGTGCGTGAACTGATTGTCGTTGCCGATGAAACGGAATTCTATGCAGCTCCGAGCGAAAAGGCTCAGGTGATGCAGCGAGTGGTCTTTGGTGACCGCCTCGTGAACATGGACTTGACTGGCCTTTATCGCAAGGTCCAGGTGGGCAACAAGGTTGGTTATGTGAACCGCCGTGCCGTAAGCTTTACAGATGAACTATCTGCCGTGCAGATGGAACGCTTAAAGAAGGTGGACCAGGAACGCGGTGAAATGCTTACGCAGGGGATGAAACCTGCCGGAAGCGCTCTTGATGAACTTTACGAAGACCGTGTGACTTACAGTTCATTTGGCCGTCGTGACCCGTTTGTTGAAATCAAGGGCTTGGTCGAAGAAGGCATCAACATCGACCAGGTTGAATTGGTGGGTATCATTTGGGAAGCCGAGGAGCCGGTGGCTATCCTCGTCGAATCCAAGAATCCGGGCGTGTCTTATACGATTAAGGAAGGCGATAAGATCATGAACGGAAAAGTTCTTAAAATTACACAAACTGATGTGCTCTTCTTGATTCAGGAATTCGGGGTGAGCCGTCGCTACTCTATGGGTCTTCCCGATAAATTTGGGGGTCAAAAGTGAAAAAGCTGACTAAAATTCTGACGATTCTTATCATGGTGGCAAGCTTTGCTACCGCGTGGGCCGCACCTGCGGAGGGTTCTGTAGCCCCGAATAAGAAGCTATATGACTTCAACTTTGTCAATATGGACTACGAAGCCATTTTCCGCTCTGTGTCCGTGATTGCAGGCGTGGACATCTTGATTGCCCCTGATGTCAAGGGCAAGATCAGCTTGCGTGTGACCAAGAAGACATGGCAGGAAACTTTGGATATTATTTGTAACATGAATGACCTCACGTGGGTGATTCAGGACAAGTACATTTCCATCCAGCGCTTGAGCACTTACCAGGCCAAGCAGAAAAAGCTTGCCGACGAGGAAAATCAGGCAGAACAGAATGCACCGCTCGTCCGTAAGAACTTCCAGGTGCATCATGCTAAGGCTGATGAACTCGTGAAGGTTCTCGAAAGCATGAAGTCGAACCGTGGTAAGATTTCTGTCGTGGAACGCACGAACTCCATCATCGTTTACGATACAGAAAACAAGATAGAGCAGATGGGCAATGCGCTCACCGAACTTGATGTCGAAACGCTTCAGATTATGATTACGGCTAAGCTCGTGGTTGTGAACAGCGAACTTGCTCGTGAACTTGGAGTGGACTGGACTGCTGCGATGGGTTCTGCTACGCTTACGCCGGGCATGGCTACTGCAGCAACAGGTGCTACAGCTGGCTCTAGCCGAATCAGCGGCGTTATTCAGTCTTTCCCGAACGGAACGTCTCCGGCTGTGGGCAAGGCCAATACCGCCATTACGGCTAGCCTCCTCGACAATAATCTCCAGATTGCTATTTCGAACTTGATGGGTGATGCTTCTACGGAAGTGCTTGCTTCTCCGCAGGTTTCTACGCTTGACAACACCGAAGCTCAGGTGTTCATGGGTGACAAGGTCTCTATCCGCGTGATTGACGATAGCGGTGAATCTTCGACCAAGATGGTGGAAACGGGTATCAAGCTTACCGTGACTCCGCACGTTTCTGGTGACAACCGCATCTTGCTTGACCTCCATCCGGAAAACAACTCCTACGGCTATGACGAAAAGGGCGAAGTCGTGATTTCGACCCAGGAAGCAAAGACCAAGGTTGTCGTGGCTGACGGTGAAACTGTTGTGATTGGTGGTCTTACCCGTAACGAAAATACGGAAAGCGAAAGCGGCATCCCGTTCCTCAAGGACATTCCGCTGCTGGGCAACCTCTTCAAGTACACTCGCAAGTCCATCACAAAGAAGGACCTCGTGATTTTCGTGACGCCGCGTATTATCCGCAATTACGTCGGCAATGTAGAAATCTCTGAAAAGTCCGAAGAAACTTCTAGTGTTGCCGCTCCGGAACTCAAGCCGGTCGATGACAAGATTATGGAATCTCCGGTCGTGACGGGTGAAACCCCGGAAGCTCCGGTTCCGGAAAATTCCCACGACGATGGCTGGAATCAGTAATTAGAAAGTGCCGGACTTCGGTCCGGCTTTTTTGTATGCTCGCTCAATTCAGCACTAGTTTTATAAACGCGAAAACCCTGGCTTGGCCAGGGCTTTTTTCGTCTGTAGTCGCGAGCGACGTTCTGTATTCTAATTATCGCACGACGAGTGCGGCGAGGGCGAGTTCCTGGCTCATGCGGGTTGGGCACTTGCCACTCTTGATTTCGTAATTGAGGTCGGCGAGGCGGCGCAGAACGCGCACAAGGAGCGGCTTACGCCAACGGCGGCAGCATTCTGCGGCTTGGCCTTTTTTCACGAACATGTAGTAGTTCTTGCCGATCTTCTTGGCAGCTTCTTCGGGCGAGACGCCCTTTGCGGTAAGCGAGCCGTAGTTCAAAAGCGAGAGCGCGTAGTTGTACAGCGTGTTCGAAATGCGGATGGCGTCGACGCCGCTGTTCAAGAGCTCGTTTAGCTTCTGGACGTAAGCCTTGGCATTCTGCATGCCGAAGAAGCCTTCAATCTCGTAGGTCGGGATATCGCGCTGGGAGACGACCATCGTTTTCACGAGGTCGAGCGTAATTTTTTTGCAGTCCGGAGCGTAGAGGAGGATCTTTTCGACTTCTTCGCTCACGAGCTTGGTATCGTTGCCGAGCGCTTCGGCGAGGTACTGCGATGCTGCAGGCTCAATCGCCTTGTTGAAGTGCGTCGGGACAACGGCTGAAATCCAGTCGGCCATTTCGTATTGCTTCGGGACGTCGAACTTTTCGACCTTGCCAACCTTTGCGAGAGCCTTGTAGAGCTCGCTGGAGGCGAGAAGTGTTTCAAAATCGAATAGCAGCTTGCCGCTTGCCGCATGGGGGAGCCACTTGGCGAGTGCCTTCATGTCGTCGGTTTTGAGGGCTTCGGCCTTGCGCACGACGATGACCTGTTCAGGCGAGAAGATCGACACGGAATCACACGCTTCGATGATGACATCGGAGATGGAGGCGATGTTTGTGTCGGTGGCGTATAGCACCTGCTTGGCCATCGGATCTGAAATCCGGTCGCCAAGAGTCTCAGCGAGGAATTTATCAATCCGCTTGTCCTTGCTGAACTGGTCTTTGCCGATGAGCGTTACGAACATGGATTACTTGAAATCGATGATTTCGAACTGGTTCTTGCCCTTGGGCGTTACGACTTCCACGACATCGCCGCGCTTTTTGCCCATGAGGGCTGCACCAATCGGGCTCTTGAAGCTGATCTTGCCGTTGAGGGCATCGGCTTCTTCGGGGGAGACGAGCTGGTAGACGATTTCGCGCTTGGTCTTCAAGTTCTTGGCCGTGATGGTGGCGCCGAACTTGATGGTGTCGGAGTTCGCATCAAATGCAATCACCTGGGCGCGGGCGAGCTGGTCCTGGAGCTTCGGCATTTCGATGTTGTCAATAGAGGCAAGGCGCTCCTTGGCAGCATGGTATTCTGCGTTTTCACTCAAATCGCCTTGTGCACGGGCATCAACTAATTCTTGAAGTACGCGGGGACGTTCAACATTTTTTAAATTTTCAAGGTCCTTAACGAGCTTGTCGTAAGCCTCTTGTGTAAACATGATCTTTTCCATGCTCCATAAGGTAAAAATTTTAACGGGCTTTGCGAGCCCAGAATCGCAAAGAAAGCTTCTTTTTAGGAGATACTATGTACACTGTGTTGGAAAAAGGCGGCGTTTGCTCCCCCAAGGGCTTTACCGCATCTGGAATTTGCGCCGGAATCAAGGCCAGCGGCAATGCCGATATGGCTCTTCTCAAGAGCGAAAAGGCTGCCCGCTGCTTCGCCGTTTTTACCACCAATAAGGTGAAGGCCGCTCCGGTCCTTTATGACAAGGCCGCTTTGGAACATGCCCACTTTGCATCTGCTGTGATCGTGAACAGCGGTAACGCTAACGCTTGCACAGGCGAAAAGGGCTATGCCGATGCTGAACGTATGGCTGTCCTCACGGAAGAAGCCTTGAAGCTCACGCCGAAGAGCGTGCTTGTTTGCAGCACGGGCGTGATTGGCCACTTGATGCCGATGGACAAGATCGAAGCCGGTATCCCGAAGCTCGTGGAAAAGCTCCATGAAGATGCTTCCGAAGAATTCGGCCGCGCAATCCTCACAACGGACCTTGCTCTCAAGAGCCACGCTGTGGAAATCAAGACCGAAAAGGGTGTGGTGACTATCGGTGGCGCCTGCAAGGGTTCTGGCATGATCCACCCGAACATGGCAACGATGCTTGCGTTCATCACGACTGACCTTGCTTTGCCGATTGACTTCTTTGCTGAATTCCGCGCTAACATCGCAGACTCCTTCAACGCTATTACGGTTGATGGTGACACCAGCACGAACGACACTTGCATCATGCTTGCTAACGGCATGAGCGGCATCAAGTACGAAGACCTTTCGCTCAGCGAGCAGGGCGAATTCCGCGCTGCTTTGACGCTCGTGATGCAGAGCCTCGCCAAGGACATTGTCCGCGATGGTGAAGGTGCAACGAAGCTCATCGAACTCCGCATTGAAAAGGCTGAAAGCCACGAAGAAGCACTCCGCATGGCCCGCTTCATCGGTACGTCGAACCTCGCCAAGTGCGCTATGTTCGGTGAAGACCCGAACTGGGGCCGTATCCTTAGCAGTGCTGGTTCTAGCGGCTGCAACATGGTTGCCGAACACACGGACCTCTACTTTGGTGAAGTCAAGGTTCTTGAAGGTGGCCGTCCGGTACAGCTGGATGAAAAGCAGACGGCTGCACTGCATGCCGTGGTTCGTCAGCGTGAATACAAAGTAACGCTCGTGTTGAACATTGGTCAGGCTTCTGCAAGTGCATTCACTTGCGACTTGAGCTATGGCTATGTGAAAATCAACGCAGAGTATACAACGTAATTAGTTACTAGTTAATAGTTCCTAGTTACTAGAGTTGTCATTCCCGACCCTGTCCTCGCTTAACGGGGATGATCGGGAATCTCCTTTTTTAGAACTTCTCGGGTATGCTCCGGGAAGTTTTTGTTTTATATTTAACTTATATGATTCGTACAGCTTTTCTTGCTATTCTTTGTTCTTGTGCGATAGCTCTTGGTCAAAATGCAAATCTTGACCCGGTTGACTACAACAAGGTTAAAGTCAACCCAGCCGATATGGCGGAATTTCAAGATGCTCGTAATAGTCTGTGGCTTGCGCTGAAAAATGGCGATGTTAACAAGGTCGATGTCGCTCTTGCGTTCTTGTCTCATGAGATGATTCCTGAGTCGGCGTTGGATAGTTTGGAACTTCTTCAGATAAACTTGTTGCTGGAACGCTATGACCAGGCCATTCCGCAGTTTGCGAATATGCTTATGAAAGGGCGTAAAAAAGTCCGATACTCCTTCGCCTACGATTCCCTATTCCATTACTTAAGAAACGAGACCCGCTTTGCAGCCGAATATACGGACCGTTCTGCGGAGCGCGACCAAGCAGAACGTCATATGAAATTAAAGGGGTACATGACTGAAGCGGCACAGGCAAACATAAAGCAGGAATACAAGGATCTTGCATCCATTTTTGCGGATTTGCACCCCTTTTATCATTTTTTTGATAAGGGATTTTGGACTTATCTAATAACAATCAACAAAGTTCCCGACAACGACAGCTTGGCAAATATTATTTCACAAAGAGTAGAGGATAGAGTCGATCTTCATCAAGAAATGGACACGGTTGCCGTCAAGTTGATGATTGAAAGAATTCAGGCTTTTTGTGAAAAATATCCGGAATCGGAGTATTCGGAGTGGCTGAAGAACATTTCCTGGGAAATAGAAAGGGTTCAAAATAGTTACAAAAGGTATAGAAACTATTATGAAGAAAAACTTTATACTGGGGGTATAGGCTTAGAAGCATTTTTGCTCGGCGTAAGCCTATCTTTTACCGAAGGTGAATTTTTGTTAGGTGTTCCAGTTCAGATATCGCGGCTTATCGTGACTCCGTCTATGTTTTTAGGTGGGGAATATTCCGATGCATTTTTCATTACAGCCGGTATAGATGTGTATGAAAATAAGTGGCTTAAAATCCAGCCGTTTGCGGGTGGGTATGACCTCTTTACTGCGGGTTTGCAAGTGGATTACCGTTTTTGGATGTCGAAGACGTGCGGTTCCGAATTTCATGACGCCACCTACCTGACTTTGAAACTTAGGTATATGGGAATTTATAATGCTCCAGAAACCAAAAAAGAATGGCATAACCGTGTTTATTTGGGGCTCGGAGTTCATGTCTGGTAATGAGCGATGGTTCCTTTTGTGAACGGAATTCTTGTGATAATCCTGCCGCTGGGTGGGATTTTCTTGTATTTTTAATTGAAACACAAGGATGGAATATGGATAACTTTAATTTCTACAGCCCCACGGAATTTGTATTTGGTAAAGACCGCGAAAACGAATGTGGTGAGCTCGTTAAAAAGTATGGCGGCACGAAGGTGCTGATTCATTACGGTGGTGGCTCTGCGGTGCGCTCCGGCTTGATTGACCGCGTTAAGGCGTCGCTCAATGCTGCGGGTGTTTCATTTGTGGAGCTCGGCGGTGTGAAGCCGAATCCGCGCGATACGCTCATTTACAAGGGCATCGAGATTGTTCGCCAGAACGGCGTCGACTTTATCCTTGCGGTGGGCGGCGGCTCCGTCATTGATAGCTCGAAGGGCATTGCCGTCGGTTCTCTTTACGATGGCGATTTTTGGGACTTTTATGCGAAAAAGTTGCCGGTCACGAAGGCGCTCCCGATTGGCGTGGTGCAGACGATTGCGGCCGCAGGTTCCGAAGGGAGCGGCGATTCTGTTGTGACAAAAGAAGAGGGAATGCTTAAGCGCGACATTGGTGCTGATGTGATTCGCCCGAGATTTGCGGTGCAGAATCCGGCTTTGCTCTGCACGTTGCCTGCTTATCAGACGGCTTGCGGCATTACCGACATCATGGCTCATGTGTTTGAACGCTACTTCACGAATACTTTGGAAGTCGAAACGACAGACCGCCTTTGCGAAGCTTTGCTCATTACGATGCTTAAGGAAGGTCCGCGCACCATGGCTGAACCTGCCAATTACGAGGCTCGTGCGAACATTATGTGGGCGGGTACGGTAGCCCACAATGGCCTTGTGGGCTGCGGGCGCAGTCAGGACTGGAATAGCCATGCAATTGAACATGAACTCTCGGGACTCTATGACTGTGCCCATGGCGCGGGGCTAGCTGTTATTATGCCGGCGTGGATGGAGTACGTGGTGGACCACAATGTGATGCGTTTTGCGCAAATGGCAACACGCGTTTTTGGCTGCCAGATGAATTTTGAAAACCCGAAAGCGACTGCGCTCGAAGGCATCAAGGCTTTCCGCAAGTTCCTGCATTCTATCGGTATGCCTATCAACTTTGCAGAACTCGGCGCGAAGGAAGAAGACATCCCGACGCTTGTCGAAAAACTGAATCCAGGCGATGGTTGGGGCTTTGTGCCGCTCAAGGCTAAGGACGTGACTGCTATTTATACGATTGCTGCGCATGCCACGTTAGATTAGGCGGATAAATTTGAAAAGTAAAAAACTCCTCGGTTGTGCCGAGGAGTTTTGCTCTATCTAAAATGTTACTGGATTCTTAGTATTCGTTTATCCCGGGCTCGTTCCGGGACTCAGGATGACACGTGGTCATGCAAAATACTTTTCTATACCATTTACTAATGACTATTGACTAATAACCATGGACTAACTAGTCTTTCAAGCAGCGGAGGCTTGCGCCGAATTCTGGATTGAACTTTTCGAACTTGGCGATATCCTTATCGTGGAAGAATACGAGGACGTCTCCTTCGCTTGTCCAGAAGTATGCCTTTTTACCCGCTTCATCAAACTTGCGGTCCTTTATTGCGACATCGCTCTTGGCGAAGTGTGCGCCACCAGCTTTTGCACCAAATCCGAGTTCATCCTTGCCGTTTCCGAAAATTGGAGATTCCGGCTTGATCGGATCCCAGCCGTAGCCAGCTTTGAGGGCGACTCCCGGTTTTTTGCCGGCGACCTTCAGGAGTTTTTGCCATTCAGCCTTGCTTGGCATGTGGAATCCTTCGAGGCAAGCCTTTTGTGCGTTTTGGAAGTCGTAGAGGCGACCCCAGTGGTTGCATTGTGAACAAATTGCACCGGAGGCGGTGGCGAAGTTCATGTTTTCTGCAGTCCAGAGCTGGTCGCCAATGACAATCCATTCGTAGGAGTTTCCATCGCGCGGATCTTTGTAGCTTCCGCTTGTAGCGGGGCTGCCGTCTTCGTTGTATGTTTCACCGAAGGCAACTTGCTTATTTTGCTTGTATTCAGCCTTTGTCGCGACTTTGCCGTTCTTGTGGTAGCGGATAACAGTCCCTTCGATGTAACCGTTCGCGTACGGGAGTTCGGCCTGGAGTGTACCGTCCTTGTAATATTCCTTGGTCACACCCTCGCGGCGGTCATTCACGTAATTGGATTCTCGCTTGAGCGTACCGTCATCGTAGTATTCCTTTTCGATGCCTTCCTTCTTGTCGTTGACGTAGGTGGCTTCGAAGCGGACGTTCCCGTTCGGGTATTTTTCAACACGAACATCGTCGCAGGCGGTAAAAGCAATAGAGCTTGCCGCAATGAATAAGATGGCAGGTAGTTTCATACGATCCTCCTTAGAGTGTGATTTTTCCCGCGGTGGCGAGTAATCCGATTAAGTACAACATCCCGTCATAGTAACGCCAAAAACGATAGGGCACGGAGAGCGCTGCAAGACGTCTGACAAACGGCGTAATGCGTGGGTCATCGAACGGGAGCACTTGCGTGGCGGCTGCGTTCATGGCGATAAGCCCTGGCGTCGCGTTTCTGCCTTGGTGTGGATACGGGCCTCCGTCGACGGAGTAGTCGGAGAGGTACGGCGTGCAGTTCTGGAAGAAGTGCAAGATGCGTTCGCAGATTTCTTTTTCGCTTTCGTGTCCGTGGAAGATGGCATAGTCGAGGCTCAAGTTGAGAGCCACTCGCCATGCGTCTCCGCTAAAGTTGTTGCTTTCGGGGAACCAGGGCATGGCCTTTGGTGAGCCGTCGTATTCGGCGTAATCAGCGCAAAGACCGGTGACCGGGTGGGCCGCCTTCTGCAAAAATTCAATGCTCGCCTGTGCGACTTCAAGCCAGGATTCATCGCCTGTTGCTTCGGCGAACATGCGGTAGAATGCCATTGTGTGGTAGCTTGGGTCGGTAAAGTCGTTGCCGAGAACGGGGGAGAACTTGATGAGTTTGCGTTCCGGATCGATAATCGGGCCTACAAGTTCGTTTTGCGGTTTGTACTTGATATCATGGATGAGCTCCTTGGCATCGTTGAGGAGGTCTTCGCGGTTGAATCTCTTTGCGGCGATAAGGAGGGCGGCGGCAAAGTATTCTTCGCTATCAGGAGCTGCGCCTGGGTCCATCATGGAAAAGTCGGTCGTGTTGACTTGCCATGAAAAATACCCTTTGTGCGGACCATCGTTGTTGCGGACAAAGCGCTTGGAAAAGTTCCAGAGTTTGTCGAACGTGACTTCGTGGTCGGTCAACGCGGCAATGAACATGCCGTAGCTCATGCCTTCAGAACGGATGTCGTCGTGTCCAATGTCGATGATGTATGCCATGTCGTCGGACGCTTCAAAGTAGATGCGCTCGTCGATCGGATCGCCCTCAAAAAGTTTGCTATAGGCATTCTGAATAAGCTGGTCCGCAAAATTGGGACCATATCCAGCTTCAACAAATAAATCTCGCGTCGGGTAGCGTTGCAACATCGTCCTGGTATCCAAAATCATTAATTATTACATGATTTAAAATAAATAAAATCGTATATTAGTGTTGAGGTTATTATGGCTGATATATTGATTTTGGGGCATGGACCGGCCGGTGTCTCGGCTGCCCTTTATGGTCTTCGTGCTGGACTTGAGGTTCAGCTTGTGGGTAAGGATGTAGGTGCGCTTGCAAAGGCCCACAAAATTGAAAATTATTTTGGTCTTGAAAAACCGCTCACGGGAGCTGAACTTGCCGAAGTCGGTAAGAAACAGGCGCTTGCTCTTGGCGCGCAAATCGTAGATGATGAGGTGACGGACCTCATGTTTGACGGTTTTGGTTTTGTGGCGACGGGCTTGAACGGAACGTATCGCGGAAAGGTTTGCGTGATGGCGACGGGCTCTGCCCGCAAGAAGACCCCGCTCCCAGGAATGGCAGAGATGGAAGGCCACGGCGTGAGTTATTGCGCTGTTTGCGATGCATTCTTTTATCGTAAGAAGGATGTGGCAGTGCTTGGTTCGGGCGAGTATGCATTGCATGAAGCGACTGAACTTTTGTCTGTAGTCAACAGCGTGACGCTTTTGACGAACGGTGCTGAGCTCACAGCGAAATTCCCCGAAAGTGTGAAGATTGAAACCCGCAAGATTACGGGGCTCAAGGGCGCCGGGCAATTTGAAGGCGTGAAGTTTGACGATGGTCTTGAAGCCAATTTTGACGGCATGTTCGTCGCTATGGGTAGTGCGAATGCGACGGATCTGGCTTTGAAAGCTGGCGCTGCGTTCGATGCTGGAAAGCTTGTGCTTGATAAGGATTTCCAGACAACAGTTCCAGGACTCTTTGCTGCAGGCGACTGCACGGGTGGCACGCTCCAGGTGGCTGTAGCCGTTGGCGAAGGCGCTATTGCGGGACTTGCTGCAATTAAGTACCTTAGAGAACATAGAGAGTAATTTGGTCTTAGGTATTAGGGGGTAGGTATTAGGCGAATAAATCGCGGCGATGCCGCCCTTTGTAGATGCGCAAAGCGCATGAAATGTTTGTCCTAAAACCTATAACCTGTAACCTATCCCCTAATATGCGACGCATTACGCTTCTTACAAATCCTGACGTTTGCAATTTGCATTGCCCGCTGTGTTTTTTGAACCAGCGGGCTTTGCATAATTGTAATGCGCGGAGTGCTGAGAATGGTAACGGGGTTTGCCCGCCGGATAATGGTAGGGAACGCTTTTTTTATTGTAATAAGGAGCGCCGCGCGTTTGGCATGGGCGAAATGCCTTTTGAAGTTGCGCGGACTGCGATTGAAAAGTATGTTGCGGAGCGGGATGCTTCGGGAAAGCGCTTGTTGCGAGAAGTAATCCCTTCGACGATGGGGGAACCTCTACTTTATTCGCATTTTGACGAACTGCTGGAGTTGTGCAGGGCGCTTGAAATTCCGTTGAACCTCACGACGAATGGGTCGTTCCCTGGAAAGTGGGGAAGTGATGCGGCGATGGAACTCTTGTTGCGCTCGTGCAGCGATATCAAGGTGAGCTATTTGGCGTCGGAACAGTTCGACGGTTGGAAAGCGAATGTCGAAAAGCTAGTTCGGGTGCGCGACAAGTTGCGCGAGAAAGCTGAGAGCGCGGGGGACGCTGATGCTGACTATGTGGGGACTGCGAAATCGAGAGTCGCGACGGTCTCGCTGCAAGTGACGTTGCACAAGAAGAATTTGCAGGATGTGCCTGCGTTGGTGTCGTGGGCTTCTGCGATTGGAATTGACAGGATTAAGTGGAATAAAGTGGTGCTGTTGAGCGTCGCTTCGCAAGAGCTCCGTGAAATGTATGCGCTAGATGATGCGCAGCTAGAATCGTTGCGTAATCATTTGCGGTCGGGAGAGTTTTCTGCTTCGAATGTGATGCATGAAGGAAGTCTGTTTTTTGATGATGGCGCAGACGTTTGTGCTGTTGGCGGTAAGTGCGAATCTTGTCCTTTTGCAGACGAAGTGTGGGTATGGCCAGACGGTCATGAGGACCATTGCCCGAATCCGGAAAGACGATTTGGGGCCTATGGTCTCAGGACCTCTTGAGGTGCTTAATAATAAATTTCTAATATTTATTGGGTATATGGATGAGGTCTGCGGCATGTGCTTGTTTTGCGCTTGCAGCTGAAAAAGGAGTACAGAATGAGAAAATTCGTAAGAGCTATGTGTCATCCTGGAGCGCAAAGCGCGATAGGATCCATCATGGTTCTTTTACTTACCATAGCCCTTGCCGCCTGCGGTGGCGACAGCGGTACATCCGCTAATGACGATAATGTGTCGTCTTCTTCCTCTTCATCTGTCATTCCCGCTTCAAGCGGGAATCGCCCTTCAAGTAGTAGCCAAAAGATTGCTTCGTCGTCTTCCGTCAAGAAGGAATCATCATCGTCTGTTAAGACGGCGTCCTCCTCTTCTTCTGCCATTCCCGCCTCGAGCGGGAATCTCCCTTCGTCTTCGAGTAAAAAAGAGGAACCCTCTAGCAGCGAATACGTGCCCTTCGACCACTCGAAGACATTGGCTGAAGATTGGCGCGTTGGCGAAAATGCCTACAAACAATTCACTGACCCGCGCAATGGTCGTAGTTATTATTACATCAAGATAATTGGTAAAGATTATCTAGGTGATAAAGACTCCGTGACAATCATGGCGGAGAACCTGAACATCGGCGAGATGGTTCAGGGCAAGGACGACCAGAAAGACGATACCAAGATAGAACGTTATTGCTACAATAACGACACCACCAAGTGTGATGAATATGGCGGACTCTACCAGTGGGCGGAGATGATGCTGCTCCCCAGCCGTTGCAATACCGAAAGCTGCTCGGACTTGATACAAGAAAACCATCGAGGCATTTGCCCAGAAGGCTGGCGTTTGATGAAGGATTTAGACTTTTATATCGCTTGGCATGCTGAAACAAATGAATATGGCATAGAAGGGGTTCGCTCTGCGTATCTCTTTAATGGATACAATTCAAGTGGCTTATCCCTTACCGGTGCTGGATTGAGAACAGCCGAGGGAGGATTTAATGGCCTAAGAGAGGGGGCGTATTGGTTCCTTCCCGAAGAATTTGAAAAGAAAAAAAATACACATGCTTATGCAGGTTTTGTGTCTTCGTTGGATGATTATGCTCCCAGTCGAAATACAAACGATAGTAAAAAAATCGGACTCTCCGTCCGCTGCGTAAAAGTTGAACAGTAGTTTCGCTTATTTTGTCTCGCCCGGCAATCATGCGTATTGGCCGGGCTTTTTTATTGCATAAACTTTGTATATTTTATTTGCGGAGGATAACCTATGAAACAATTTTTAGCTACTTTATCTCTAGTCCTTAGTCTTTCGTCTTTTATCTCGTTGACCGCCTGCGGCGACGACAGCAGCACATCTGTGAGTGACGATAATGTGTCGTCTTCTTCCTCTTCATCTGTCATTCCCGCTTCAAGCGGGAATCGCCCTTCAAGTAGTAGTCAAAAGATTGCTTCGTCGTCTTCGACTCCCCGCAATGACGTGAAGTCGTCATCCTCGAAGCGTAGCGAAGGGGATTCATCAAGTTCTAGTCAAAAGGTTGCTTCGTCGTCTTCGTCTGTTAAGACGGCGTCCTCCTCTTCCTCTGCCATTCCCGCCTCGAGCGGGAATCTCCCTTCGTCTTCGAGTAAAAAGGTAGAGTCTTCCAGCAGCGAGTATGTCCCCTTCGATCATTCGAAGACGCATGCTAATGCGAGCAAAGTGGGTAAGGATGCCTACAAGCAATTCACTGACCCGCGTAATGGCCGGAGTTATTATTACATAACAATATATTCCGAATATAAAGGTTATTCAGTGACCGTCATGGCGGAGAATTTGAACATTGGTGAGATGGTTCTAGGTATGGACAACCAAAACGACGATACCAAGATAGAACGTTATTGCTACAACAACGATACTACTTTATGCGATGAGTTCGGCGGACTCTACCAGTGGGCGGAAATGATGCAGTTACCCAGTCGCTGCAATACAGAAAGTTGCTCGGACTTAATCCAGCCGAACCATCAGGGAATTTGCCCGGATGGTTGGCGATTGTTTACATACGATGATTTTGCTGTTGTGATGGGATATAAGGATGAATTCGGATCTGGTATTAAGGGGCTTCGCTCCGCTTATGCTTTCGGAGGGAACAACTACAGTGGCTTTTCACTTACTGGTGCTGGAATGAGAACAAAGGGGGGGGGATTTGATGAATTGCAAAAAGCGATATTCTGGATGTATCCTCAAGAATATGAAGATGGAATTGAAGATTACGCCTATGCTGCGTATGTGTCAAGCGATAGCGATAGTGGAACAGGAACTAGTAAAAATCGACGTTCTGAAAAGATCGTAGGTTCATCCGTCCGTTGCGTAAAAGTTGAACGGTAGTTCCGCTTACTTTGTCATGCCCGGCAATCATACGTTGTCCGGGCTTTTTTACTGCCCAAACTTTGTATATTTTATTTGCGGAGGATATCCTATGAAACAATTTTTAGCTACTTTATCTCTCGTCTTTAGTCTTTCGTCTTTTATCTCGTTGACCGCCTGCGGCGACGACAGTAGCACATCCGTAAATGACGAAGAATCGTCTTCTTCAGTCGTTCAAAGCAGTAGTAGTGTCACCCTGAGCGGAGCGTCAGCGAAGTCGAATGGGTCCAGTGACGGAAAGAAGGTCTCGTCCTCCTCTAGCAAAATAGTCGTAGCGAGCAGCAGTAGCCGTCATTCCGGGCCTGACCCGGAATCCAGTAGCAGTAAGAAGATCTCATCATCTTCTTCTGTCATTCCCGCCTCGAGCGGGAATCTCCCTTCGTCTTCGAGTAAAAAGGTAGAGTCCTCCAGCAGTGAATATGTGCCTTTCGACCATTCGAAGACTTTGGCTGAAGATTGGCGTGTCGGAGAAAATCGTTACAAGCAATTCACTGACCCGCGCAATGGCCGTAGTTATTATTATATAACCATTACTTCTGTTTATAGTGGTGATTCTGTGACTGTAATGGCAGAAAATCTGAACATCGGCGAGATGGTCCTGGGCAAGGATGACCAGAAAGACGATACCAAGATAGAACGTTACTGTTACAATAACGATACCACCAAGTGCGATGAGTTCGGAGGCTTATACCAATGGGCTGAGATGATGCAGCTGCCTAGCCGCTGCAATACCGAAAGCTGCTCGGATTTGATACAAGAAAACCATCGAGGCATTTGCCCAGAAGGTTGGCGGTTGATGACCTATGATGATTATGTTGTAATAGAAGGTTATAAGGATGAATTCGGCTATGGCATTAAGGGACTACGTTCGGCTTATGGTTTTGGTGGAAATAATTATAGCGGTTGGTCCCTCACCGGTGCTGGATTGAGAACAAAAAAGGGTGGGTTTGACGATTTGAGAAGCGTCGTTTATTGGCTTTATCCTGAAGAGCATGAGTATGATATTGCTGCGTTTGTTCATGCAGCATATGTTGCTAGTGCTGAAAATGTAGCTGGAACATCAAGAAACCAACGTTCTGAAAAAATAGTGGGTAATGCCGTCCGTTGCGTAAAAATTGAACAGTAGTTTTCCTATGAAACAATTTTTAGCTACTTTATCTCTCGTCTTTAGTCTTTCGTCTTTTATCTCGTTGACCGCCTGCGGCGACGACAGCAGCACATCCGTAAATGACGATGATTCTTCTTCATCGAATACAGTTGTTCAAACCAGTAGTAGCGTCACCCTGAGCGGAGCGTCAGCGAAGTCGAATGGGTCTAGTAGCAGTACCAAAAAATCTTCAAGTAGCCGCATTGATTCTATCGGCTCTTCGAGCCTCCAGAATGACAGAAAATCATCCTCTTCTTCTGTCATTCCCGCTTCGAGCGGGAATCTCCCATCCAGTTCATCCAAAACAATCATTCAAAGCAGTAGTTCTGCGAAAACCACTTCTTCGAGCGTCACCCTGAGCTCCAGCGAAGGTCGCATAAAATCCTCCTCGTCATCCTCGACCCCGAACGAGAATATCTCTTCCAGCAGCGAATACGTCCCCTTCGATCATTCGAAAACGCATGCTAACGCGAGCAAGGTGGGTAAGGACGCCTACAAACAATTCACTGACCCGCGCAATGGTCGTAGTTATTATTACATCACAATATATTCCGAATATAAAGGTTATTCAGTGACTGTTATGGCAGAAAATTTAAATATTGGCGAGATGGTTCTTGGAAAAAATGACCAGAACGACGATACCAAGATTGAACGATACTGTTACAATAACGATACCACCAAGTGCGATGAATTTGGTGGATTGTACCAGTGGGCGGAGATGATGCAACTGCCGAGCCGTTGCAATACTGAAAGTTGTTCGAATTTAATTCAACCAAACCATCAAGGTATCTGCCCTGACGGCTGGCGACTGTTCACTTATGATGACTATTGTGTTGTAATGGGATATAAGGATGAATTCGGCTATGGAATCAAAGGTCTTCGTTCTTCATACGGCTTTGCAGGAAATAATTATAGCGGTTTCTCCCTCACCGGTGCTGGATTGAGAACTGCCGAGGGTGGTTTTTCTGGATTGTATGAAAAAACAGCATGGTTCCGTCCGGAGGAATATGAAGAGGATAAAGAAATTAGAGCTCATCATGGGCTTGTTAGTGCCAAAAATGAAAGTTCTCCGCAGAAAAATCATCGCGAACTCAAAACTAAAGGCTTCTCCGTCCGTTGTGTAAAGTTGGAATAACCTACTCCTAACAAATTCTTCAAAATTTTAACTACAGGAATTCCTGTTGGAAGGAATTCCTATCCAAAAGTTTTACAGAAACCTCTTCGACTCGGCCATGCCAGTCTACAAGTAGTCTGTCGTGGCTCTCGTCTTGCAAAGTTTTAATTAAAATCGGCGCACATCAGTGCGTCAAAGGCAAATCCTATGTCAAAAAAGCGTGCTAAGTGAGTGTCGCAGAAAAATGCAAGCATTTTTCTATGACCGAACGACGCCGCGGACGCCGTAGGCGTCAAACAAACAACAATTCCCGTAAAAACACCAAAAACACCAAAAACACCGCTAAAAAAGCGACAAGGTCGAGAACAAGTTCCAAAAAGAACTTCAAAATGGACGCCTCCGGCGTCTATGGTTGCGCTCGACCATAAGAATGGGCAAGCCCGTTCTTGCGGCACTCGCTTGCTCATTACTGAAAATCTTGAACCTCGTTGAGGCGCAAGCGCCTCCCTTTACGGCTCGGAAATGAAAACAAACAAGTTTGTTTTCGCTTCACTCGCCTTGCTGGTAGTGATGGATGCTTCGGCGGGTTATGGCTTGACGTGTTATGAGTTTCTTTTAACGTCATTCCGGCCTCGAGCCGGAATCTTATCGGAATAGCGAGATAAGACAAAATCCTCACTTGCGTTTCGGCTTTTGCCCTTCGGGTTACGCCTTACGGCGTAATCTCTAAATCACGCGTTTTTCGCTGCGCTCATGGCGTGATTTAGTCGAACTCACTTCGTGAGTTCTCATTTGCTCTATGCTGTATAAAACAAAAAAGACTCCGTAAAGGAGTCTTTTTTGTTTTAATCGGAATAGCGAGATTCGAACTCACGACCTCTTGCTCCCGAAGCAAGCGCTCTACCAGGCTGAGCTATATTCCGTTTTTGTTTTTGTCTTGACGGTTCGTCGTTGACGCGCACAATTATAGTTAATTTCGATTGACTTTTAAAGGGGTAAGGGCAAAAAAAGTGAAAATTTTTTCATTATTTTTTCTTTTTTGCGATTTGCGGGCGCGGCTTGCCGATTTTCATGATGCTGGAACCAGCGTTATCGGGTTCAACCTTATAAAAAACGACTCGATTTTTCCATTCGGAGCGCACTTTGCGGTCGATGATGCGCTTGACGTTGCCGTATTCCGGGTTGCCACCGCCGTGAATCACGCGCAGAACGCTGAGACCTGCGATGAGGAGGTCGTCAATGCGGCGCTCAACGGCTTCGGCTGCTTCTTCGGAGGTGAGGCCGTGAAGGTCGATTTCATCTTCGGGGTTCGGCATTTCCCATGCAGCGGGATTGCGGCGCATTTTCTTGCCGCGTGTGGCGCGTTGCGGTCTTGCTTCGGCTTCTGCCTCGGCCTGGATTTCGGCAAGTTCGTCCTTGTCTTCCATTTGGTGATTCTTGATCCACTCTAACTGAAATTCTTCTTCGGCATTTAAAGGCATTGTAAATCTCTTTTTGAAGTTAAATATAAAAAAAGCTTTGCTTTCCTGTGTGTAAAGAGGTGACCCCGGAATAAATCCGGGGTGACATTGCGTTTGGCATTGTTTTTAGAGTGTTGCAATAAAATTCCCGTGGTAATTCCAGCTCCACTGTTCGGGGTGCTCGGCAATCCATGTTTCGACTTCGCGCGCGATTCCCGTGACGAGCGGGCTTTCTGATGGCGCGGCATTTTCAGCATTCTCGATGCCTGCGTCGTACTTTGGCGGGTAATATTTTTCGAAGCGGATGACGATGCGCTTCTTTTCGCTCCACGTGCGGAATGTAACGATTCCTGCTCCCATCTCGTTTATTTTTTGCGGGAGGCGCAAGTAGAGCGTACTTGGGCGACCGAATAGCGAGACTGTGTTCCCTTTGGTATGTTTGCCTTGGTCAATGACCATGGCGAGAATGCCTTTGGTGCGGAAGAGTTCACGGATAAGGCGGCCTGTTTCGTCGGGATGATATTCGGTAAGGTGCGGGTCGCTGCGGAGGTCTTTGAGGACTTCGCGGAATGCCATGTCGCCGATGGAGTCGGTGATGAGGTGGACGTGTTCGCTGTAACGGCAGAGTGCGCGGTGCAAAAGTTCGAATGCGCCCTGGTGGATGCTGATGCCTGCGATGGGGGCGTTTTGTTTTGCGCATTCGGCGATGGCGCCTTGGATAATGTGTTCGTTTTCGTAGACGATTCGTTTTTCAACGCTTTTGAAACGGGCGAGTCCGCGGTAGGATTCGAGTGCATTCCAGAAGATGCCTTTGAATGTGTCGCGCGGGTTGACTTTGGCAAGTTCCGCGCAGTTTATACTGTTTTCAGCGAGGTACTGCCGCGCTAATTCTAGGTGCTTTTCAACGCGCCCGTAAGCGCGTTTCTTGTGCAAAACCTTGTAAATCGGGAAAACGACTGTAAAAAATGCCGAATAGAATATGTTCGGCAAACATAATAAGGTATGTAGAAAAATTTTATATAAAGTTTTTCTCACTAATGTCATGCCCGATTTAGTCGGGCATCTCCTTTTGCTGAAATGGAGATTCCCGCTTTCGCGGGAATGACAGGCTGACGCCTGGTTATTCCTCTTCAAATTCCAGGATGTTTCTTCCGAGTTCGCGGTCAAAAACACTCTGCTTGAGGCCTTCGCCAGCGTAGCTGATGGTCGGCGAGATTTCGTACAACTTCTTCTCGTCAATCTTGACGTGCGCCTTGCGGAGCCATTCGCGGTGGAGCTTGCCAATCATGATGCGTGCGGTCTTTGGAGAATCGTTGCCTTCGGCATTCTTGACCGGGCTGAATTCTTCTTCGCGTACAACGCCGAACGGGAGCATGGAACCGAGCTGCGGGAAGGCGTCAAAGAGGAACTGTTCGAACTTGAAGCACTTTTCGATGCCGCAAACGGTTTTGCGTGCGGTGTGCCACGGGAGCTTGCTTGTCTGCAACTTGCGGAGTCCGCTGATTTTAAACAAGTGAATCGCGATGTTGCCGCCATCGAACGTGAGGCTTCCATCGGCGTTTGTCATGTCGCGGAAGTTTTCCGGAAGGTCGCTGTATTCGACAACGCCTGGCTTCTTGTTCTGGAAGGCGAAAATGCCGACTTTTTCGTTCGGGCCGGCCTTGTGCACAACCTTCGAGGCGCTGAGAATCGTGCCTTTTTCGGCGAGCGCGCCAATGAATGCCGGGTCACAAATGCGGCAGAGGGCGTTATCGACGCTGTAGAGGAACACGTATTGCACGCCGCGTTCCACAAGCCAAGCGAGTGTTCCGCTCTGGGCGAGAGCGCGGAAACAACCGCCGTTTCCATCGGGCACAAGAGCCAAATGGTCTTCACCATCGCGGACAGCCTTGCCGTCTGCGGTGAGGGCGCAAATTGTTCCCTGCTGGAAGAATCGGATATCTTCGCGGTTTAATCCAAAGAAGTTATTTTCGCTGAAAAAGTTGACTGTCGCTTCGTGGTTCAAGGGGCTCGTCATGATGCACCACGGGATGGCGTGACCCACGCGGGCGCCCAAATTGCGCAAGCGTTCGGCCTGCAACTGGAACAAACTTTTGTGGCTTGGGAGACCGATATCGAACATGCCCTTCGGACCATCGAAACCGAGACGAGAACCTTGACCGCCTGCCACGAGGAATGCGGCAACTTTGCCTTGACCGAGGAGGATTTCACCTGTTTCTTTCCAGAATTCGTAACGGAGATCGTCGGTCGCGAGTTTCCACGGCATCGGAGTGAGGTCGGCGGAAACGTTATCGCTCAAGTTGGCGACGGATTTTTCGGCATGCAAAGCCTTGAGTTCTTGCCAGTCCTGGCTTAAAATATCGCGTTCCAAATTTGCGCGGGCATCACCCGTCAAGGATTCCAAATGTTGGGCCAGTTCTTGCTGACCTGCGGCGTTCAATGTTTCGATAATATTCATGTGGTGTAATATAATAAAAAGGAGATGCCCGCTTACTTCGACTGCGCTCAGCACAGGCTCCGGCGGGCATGACAAGTTTTGTATTTGCGGTTGGGGCTTTCCTAGTAACTATTAACTGATAACTAGTAACTGCGGCGAAGCCGCATACTATCTAATACCGAAGAACACAACCATGCTAAAGATGAGGGCGAAGATGCTCACGAGGTGCATGCGCCACACAATCTTGGAGTTCATGAGCGGCTTGCTCGGGAAGCGTCCGTCCCACTTCTTTTGGTAGTGGTGGTGGAGCGGCGCACAGAGGAAGATGCGCTTGCCAGTGCCGGTTGCTCTCTTGGTAATCTTGAACCACGTAATTTGCATCAACACGGAGCAAGCTTCGGCGATGATGATGATGCAAACGATGGGGAGGAAGAGCCCTGCCTGCACCAAGATAAACATAATGCCGATGGCTGCACCGAAGCCTACAGAGCCTGCGTCACCCATGTAGATTTCAGCCGGAGGGCTGTTAAACCACAAGTAGGCGAGCAATGCGCCTGCGATGGCTGTTGCGAGCGGGAAAAGTTCGTCGCAACCGGGGAGGTACGGAACGCTCAAGTACTGGCTAAAGATGAAGTTGCCACTCACGTAAGCGACGAGTCCAACGAACACCATGCTGGTAAGAATCGGTACAGAAACGAGGCTGTCGAGACCGTCCGTGAAGTTTGTACCGTTAGCGGATGCGGCGATGACAAACGTCATGAAGGCAACGAAAATCCAGTTGGGAAGATGGATTTGGAAAACGTCAATCGGACAGAACGGAATGGTCAAATCGCCTTTGAGTTCGGGAATGAACTTGTAGCAGAAAACGGCAACGACAAAGCTAAACAAGAAGTAGAGGAAAAGTCTAAGAGAGCTGGAAATGCCATCTGCCTTGTCCATGTATTCGGCGGCTTTGAGCTTGCCTTGGTTCACGAGGCGCTTTGCACGGACCTTGGCCATATCGTCGGTGGCACCCACGGCACTGAACAGTGCCAAAATCACGAGTGTCGAGATGGTGTAGCCGTTCATCTGGCAAACGAGCAGTGACACAACTTCTACTACAATCACGAGGAGGAGGCCGCCCATAATCGGAGGAGATTTTGTCTTTCCGTCCTTGTCGAAATCGCTCGTGGCGTCCAATCTCTGCAAGAAGCGGATGTACTTCGGCATGAAGAAGAGCACCAGGATGATGGAAAGCATGGCGGCAACACCCGCACGGAACAGACGACCGTCAAAAAGGTCAATGTTTGTTGTTTGATATAGCCAGTGGCAAAGCATAGTTTAGGTTTTAGGTAATAGGTTTTAGATAATAGGGAAAAATATAGTGAGAGCACAAATCGAGATGGACTCCGTAAAGATAAAATATTGTTGCTGTATTTGGCTAGGAATTGTAAAAAATTCTACATTATGGTATATGAGTGAAATGGATATCGAATGCCCGCATTGCGGAACGAAATTTAAGGTCCAGATAGACGGAGACTTCTCGAATATGATGGTGTTTCCGTGTGCTAGGTGCCAGACCCCCTTGATGTGCTATCATGGGGAAGTATCTGAGTTAGACCGCGAAGAGTTCTCGAAATTGCGTGAAAAACTTTCGAAGGTTTTGAACGTCGTGATGCGCCAGGATGGCACGGTTGGCGAGGTGGCCAATGCACTCAAAAAGCTTGTCGATGTCTCGAATGCACGTGCCGACGAACGTGAGCAAAATCACACTGTGATTACGGATGATGAACTTGACGCGTTGCAAAAAGACCTTGCGGACCTCGACGTGGACGCTTTCTTGAGTAAACTGTAATGCTTGAATTTTTTATCGCCGCGCTTGTCATTGGGATCGCTCCTGGACCAGATAACCTTTTTGTGCTTGCCCAGAGCGCTACCTATGGGGCGCGTCTCGGTTTTTGCATTATCCTTGGACTTTGCACAGGAATTGCTATACATACTTGCCTGCTTGTGGCGGGTGTTTCGGCGTTGATTGCGGCTAGCCCGACGGCGTTTTTCGTCATCCAGTGCCTCGGCGCGGCATATCTGCTCTATCTCGCGTACAAGAGTTTCGGGGTGCGCTCGGGTGTTGTTCAGATGAGTGGAGATTCCCGGTCGGAGCTGGGAATGACAAATGCAGATTCGAAGGATGCGGTAAAGTCTAGCAATGGTGGCGTTCCTTCTGCGCGTAGCCTTTACATGCGTGGCATTATCATGAATCTCACGAACCCGAAGGTGATTCTTTTTGTGCTTTCGCTGATTCCGCCGGCGGTGCGCTTGGACCGTCCAATCCACCCGAGCTTGCAAATGGCTATTTTCGGCGGTGAATTTATCTTGGCGACGATGATTGTTTTTGGGAGCATTGCTCTTTTAGCAGGAACTGTCAAGAAGTTCCTTTTGACATCGCCGAAGGCGAATCGCAATCTGAATTGGTTCAGCGGTGCGGTGTTCGTCTTCTTGGCTGTTGCCTTGTTTATGGTATAAAAAACGCGCGTTTTGCCGCGCGTCCTTTTTTAAAGCTGTTCTTGAATAACCTTTAATAGCTTTGCAATCGTCTCTTCGGGAGAGTCCTTGGAGCTTGCGCCCGCAGCACGGACGTGGCCGCCTCCGCCAAATACTCCTGCAACTTTGTTGACATCGACAACGTAATTGCTGCGCAGGCTAATCTTGTAATCGCCGTTGACCGGGTACAGGAATATGGCGACTTCGGTGCCGGTGACTTCGCGCAAGGTGTCGATGACGCTGCTGAGTTCAACCGGAGTTACGGAATAGCGGTCCATGTCCTCGGGCGTGAGGTAGCTGTAGACGACCTTTCCGTCGAGAGCGAGCTTGCTGCTCATCATCACGTAGCCTGTGACGAGCGTCTGGGTGTACGTTCTCGTGTAGTACGTCTCGTTGATGATGCGTGTAAAGTCGATGCCTTTTTCAAGCAAATCGCCGATGACCGTCATCGTCTTGTGGCCGGTGCTGCTGAACTTGAAGGCTCCTGTGTCATGCACGATGCCGAGGTACAAACATTCGGCGGTGGCTTTGCTGACTTTGTTCGGGTCCAATAAAAAGTAAAGGACTTCGCAAGCGGAACTTGCCTTTGCATCGACGAAATTGACATCGCAGAGGTTTAGCGGATTGCTGATGTGGTGGTCGATGTTGCATGTCTTGTTGGCTGCCTTGATGCAGCTTTCACCGTTTGCGCCAACGCGGTCAAATGTGGATGAATCCAAAAGGAACGCTAAATCGAACGAGCCAAACTCATCGCTGTAAAATTCGTTAATTTCGTTGGAGTTGGTGAGGATCTTGTAGTTTTCCGGGAAGCGTTCCAAGAAAATGCGGACTTTTGTGGTCGGGTAGTTGTCGCAGATGTAGTTGTAAAGACCAAGTGTAGAGCCCACGCAGTCTCCATCGGGGCGTACGTGCCCAAAAATGGCAACGCTTTTAGCTTCTTTCAGTAAATCATCGATTTGCATAAGGCTTTCCTTCTTTTTTGAAAAATGTAAATAAATATTTTGGATTGGCTAGACGGACTTTCTATATTTGGCTTGATGAAACTTTTATTTACTGATTTAGACGGCACGCTCCTCGACGACGAGAAGAATATTAGCCAGGCGGACATGGCTTCAATCCAGGCGATGATCGGGGCTGGTCACAAGTTCGTGATGACGACGGGGCGCCCGCTCACAAGCGTAAAGCACATTGCCGAAAAGTACGGCTTCTTAAAGCCGGGATATTTTCTGGTGAGCTTTAATGGTGGGCTCATCTACGACTGCGGAACCGAACAGCCGATTTTGACGCGTCGCATTGCGGTAGATCAGGTAAAGTTCATCATGGACGAGGCTCACAAGCGCGGAATGCACGCACACACTTATGCGGGCGATTTGGTGGTCTCGGAATACGAGACGGAACAGCTCAAGACGTATTGCCGCTTGATGAAAATGGATTATGTTGTTGTAGATGATATCCGCAATTATTATGGTGGGGTTAATGGCAATGACGGTCCGATCAATGTCGTGGTTAAGCCGCCGATTAAGGTAAACGTGATTACGCCGTTTGAACATTCGAGTCTCGTGGATTTCCGCGCCGAGATGCGGAAAGTCACGGCGGGCAAGCTATTCGACGTGTTTAGTAAGCCCGAAATGCTCGAGTTCTCGCACATGCTTTCGAATAAAGGCGCTGCTGTGCGCTACATGGCGGACTTCTATCACGAGCCGATTGAAAATACGATTGCCGTGGGCGATGAAGAAAACGATTGCCCGATGATTGAGGCGGCTGGCGTTGGTGTGGCAATGGCGAATGCGTCACCGGCGGCAAAGGCTGTTGCCAATTACGTGACCGAGCACGACAACAACCATTCGGGAATCACAGAAGTTATAGAGAAATTTGTGATGTAGCCGTTAGTCAATAGTCGTTGGTCGCTAGTTGAAAAGGTCGCGACGAAGTCACCAGATTTAAACTAATAACTAGTAACTAGCTATTTCGCTTTTACATTTCTTTCTTAAGTCTTGCAATTATCTCGTCCACGTCCGTGAAGGCGCACATGGGGAGGCTGACGACTTTTTCCGCTGCTCGATCGGCATGTATATTTGCGTTCTCTAATAATTTATCAGCGATATTGGGCGGCAGTGTATTGATAATGCCTGGTGGACCATATAAGGCGGATGCTATATTATAGTCGGGCAGGAAATTCGCGAAACACGGCTGTTCGTGCAGCGGCATCGGGTAGTGGATGCAGTGCGGAATTCCCGCTTTGTCCAGCTTCTTGATAAATGTTTCGCGGTCATCGGCCAGCACGGTGTATTGCGCGTACGTGCTTGTATTGCCGTTTGCGATTTCTTGCGGCGTGATTCCCGGAACAGCATTGAAAAACTCGTTGTATTTGCGGGCGTTTTCGCGGCGCATTTTTAATTCGTCCTTGAAATGGCGGAGCTTCACGCGCAGGACTGCAGCCTGGATGGCGTCGAGCCTGCTGTTCATGCCGCAGATTTCGTGGATGTATCGCGTTTGGCTGCCGTGGTTTGCAATGAGGCGGATTTTTTGCGCGAGTTCATCGCTTGCGGTGAAGAGTGCTCCGCCGTCGCCGTAGCAACCGAGCGGTTTTGCCGGGTAAAAGCTCGTGATAGAAATGTCACCGAACGTGCAGGCGGGTGTACTGTTTTGCGTGGCGCCGAACGCTTGAGCCGAGTCTTCGATCAGCCATAGGCCGTGCGACTTTGCGATGTTCTTGATTTCTGCATACGGGGCACACTGACCGAACAGGTTGACCGCGATAATCCCGCGAGTTTTATCGCTAATCCGCGCTTCAATGCTTTCGGTGCTGACTTGGAGCGTTTCTGCATTGATGTCTGCAAAAACAGGAACGCCGCCCATTCGCATTACGCATTCGGCGGGCGCGATAAAGGTAAAGTCCGGGACGATGACTTCATCGCCTGGTTCAAGCCCAAGAGCGGTAAGGGCGATGGTCAATGCGTCCGTTCCGCTACCGCAGGTGATGGCGTGCTTTGCGCCTGTGAACTCCGCAAGTTCTGATTCCAGCGCATGGACTTGCGGCCCTCCGATAAAATAGCCGCTGTCGAGGACTTCTTGTTCGGCTTGCTTAAATTCGGATAAATAGGCTTCGCGCTGCGCACGTACATTGATGAACGGAATCATGCGGGTAAATATAGAACTTAGAACTATCTCTTCTCTCTAAAAGAAAAAAACTAAGTTCTAAGAGCGAAGCGGGCTAAGTTCTGCCAACTAAAATCTGCCAACTAAAATCTGCCAACTGCGGCTTTGCCGCACCCCTTGACAACTTTTAAACTTTTACTATCTTTGTGCTAACATTTTTTAAGTAGGTTTTCACCCGGAGATTTTAAGGTGCCTCAACACAAGTCTTGCAAAAAGCGTTTGCTCCAGGCCGAAAAGGCCAACGCAATGAACCGTTCCACCCGTAGCGCTATCCGTGCTAGCCTCAAGGTTATCCGCACTGCTGCTACTAAAGCTGCTGCCCTCGAAGAAATGCCGAAGCTCTTCAGCATGCTCGACAAGGCTGCCGTTTCTCACCGCGCTGGTTTCTGCGCCAACCGTGCTGCCAACTACAAGGCCAAGGTTGCTAAGGTCATCAACGGCCTTGCTTAATTAAAGTCTTTTATAGGTTTTAAGCAAAATGAACCGGTATGCTTAGGGCATATCGGGTTGTTTTGTTATACAGGGTGGGCTTGGACGACAAGGTGTGTATGGGCTGTTGTCGCCTATTTTTAGACGAAAAGTTGTGATTTTGGTTAAAAAAAGCCAAAATTCAAAATATATTTTTTTTGTTACGAAACTTTTTTACTAGATTAAGTATTGGGTTTCAAGGAATTAGAATGTCGTCTATTAATTTTGCTACAAGAGAAATTAGTTGTAAGGTCGTTTACTATGGTCCTGGTTTAAGTGGCAAGACCACCAATCTTCAGGTTATCCACCAGAAAATGCCCCAAGACAAACGCACGGACATGGTGTCGCTTGCTACAGAAGGCGACCGTACTCTGTTTTTTGACTTTTTGCCTCTGAACTTGGGTGATATTAAGGGCTTCAAGACCCGTTTTCAACTGTATACGGTTCCGGGACAGGTTTATTACAACAGCACGCGTAAGCTCGTTCTTCGTGGTGTCGATGGAATTGTCTTTGTAGCGGACTCCCAGCGTTCCCGTCAGGCCGAAAACCTGGAAAGCCTTCAGAATTTGCGCCAGAACTTGCAAGATTATGGCATGAATCTGGACGACATTCCGTTTGTGCTGCAATACAACAAGCGCGACATGGAGAACGTCTTTACTCTGGATGAGATGAATGAAATGCTCAATCCAGAAAAGAAAATCCAGTTCTTCCCGGCGACAGCCCATAACGGTAAGGGGGTCGTGACGACGCTTAAGACAATCGCCATGCTGGTGATTGAAAAGTTTAACGTTAAGCAGGGATTCTTGCGCAAGGCCGCCGTCAATGCGGGGACCGCAGCTCCGGCTACAAGTGAAGCTCCGACAGAAAATGCCGAGGCGGGCAAGCCGCAGGCCGAGGCGGCAACTCCACAGCAGCCGACGTCTCCGTTCCGCATGCCGTCATTTGCTGCCAAGCCGCAGGCAAATATGGGTAACTCCGGTGGTGCCGGTTCTGGCTTGTTCCAGAAAGGTGCCATGTCTTCGCCGTTTGCACGCCCACGCGTATCGACTGCCGTCCCTAGAATGCCTACATTTGGCAGAACCGTCGATAAACCGGCACAGTCGGATGATGATGAAATTGTCTTGCGTCCGTACAAGCCCAAAGATCAGTAGCTTTATATATTTTTTGGATTAATATGAGCGATTATACAATTTATTCTGATGATGCTAACAAAGTGCGTCGCTTGATGTCTGCTTATCAGGCAAGCGTCAAGTGCGAATATGTTGTTCTTTGCCATCGTGATGGAAATATCATTGCAGAAGTCGGTTCCCTGGGTTCCGATCTCGATGCAACGCCTCTTGCTGTTTTGAGTATTGCTGCGTTTGACTCCTCGCGCCAAATTGGGGTGATGCTTGGCGGCGAAACGTTCCAGTCTGTGTCCTTTACTGGCGAAAACCGCTCTGTTTACATTTCGCCGGTAGACCAGTCGCTTTTACTTGTGCAGGTTTTTAATGGGGGCAAGCTCCCGAACCGCATCGACGACTTTAACCGTTTGCTGGTCGAAAAGCTGGAGGACGCCGTTCCTGCGTTTACGCAGAATACGAGCAGTCTTGTCCGCTAGGAGGTGCTTGTGGCTGGTCGATTTCCGCCACTGAGAAACTTGCGTAAGACGACTGTTTTAGCGATAGTCGTCTTTCTTGGATTCTTTGTCCACCGTTTTGTCATGTTCTTTATTGATGACAACGTCAACTTTACGGACAATTCCGATATCGAGCTTTCTCCTGCGAATAGTGTTGTTTGCCGCCACATCGTGAACGGTGAACCGTTTGGCGCCGATAGCGTTTTCGAAGAGAATACAAGACTTTACGTTTTTTCATCTATTACAAATTCTGCACGTTACCAAGAGGATACTCTTGTCCATATTTGGTTTTTGGGGATTGATACGATTTTTGTCGAGCCCTGTAATTTAACCGGTGATGTTTGCAGTTCTATGCTTGCTTCGGATTTGGTGGAGCTTGGCGAATGGAGTGTTGATTTGGTGGCGGGCCGCAAGTTGCTTGCTAGCAGGCAGTTCCGCGTGGTGACTCCTTCCCGGTAATTCTGTATGCGGTCTATTCCTTGTCTGGGCCTGCTGTTTGCCAGCTTAGCCTTTGCGTTGGATGTGGACTCGCTCCCTGTTTGGGATCCTTCAATTCTTGCAAAAAATGTTGTGGAAAATGCGCCGGGCGCGTCTTTGTATAGCGTGCAGGCCGAGGATTCGTCGCGTGCAGAAATCGAGACGCACGGCTACAAGACGATGCAGGTCACGGTAGGCGATGGCGGTACGCAGGTCGATCAGGAACTACGGCTTTCGATTCAGGGGCGCCTCACGGATAGCGTTTATATTGATGCCCTTTTGTCGGATGTGGACCGCAAGGCTGGGGACCAGACGACGGCGACGCTCCAGGAGGTGGACCAGATTTATTTCCGTGTGGAGTCTCCGTTTGCGATGTTGCATTTGGGCGATTTGACATGGACGGACAATTCGATGGGGCTCACGTCGTTTAGCCGTTCGACACTTGGGGCGATGGCGACGCTGCGTTATCGAGGTTCCAAAGTGAGTGGCGAGGCTAGTGGCGTGTGGGGAACGGACGAGGTAACGCGTTACTCGCGGTCGTTTAATGGCGTGCAGGGGCAGCGTGAGGGATATTATCTGGATGAATCGGGGAGCTTTGTCTCTGTGGTTCCGAATTCTGAGCGCGTCTGGTTGAATGGCGTAGAACTTGTCCGTGAACGCGATTACGAGGTGAACTATGCCGGTGGCCTTTTGAACTTCAAGAACGGGATTATTCCGGGGACGGATGATGATATCCGTGTGGAGTACGATGCTTACTTGAACGATGACATTTATACGATGTATGCCTTTCGTGGCTGCCTGCGACTGGAGAATGTATTCTTTGACGTGTCGGGATTCCACCTGGAAAATGACGTGGAACGCATGCGTAAAAGCACGCTCGACAGCGCCGATTACGAGCAATTGAAGAATGACCGCGGCGGCGAATTGCTTGATTCTTCAAGGAACGTGCTGCACCGCCCGAAAATGTCGGAACGCTTGGGAGCACGCCTCCGTTTGCAGGCGGAACATCGGTTTTACGCCGATGTCGAACTTGGGCTCAATCGCATGGATTCGAATACGGTTTCTAAAGATGTCGGTGGCCCGAGTGGGCGTGCGTTCAGATGGCTCGTGACTACAGACTCGACGCTGAACATGAATGCGTTTCCGGTAGCACTTTCGGTCTATGGAAATTACGTCCAGGAAGGCTTTGCAATATCTGAATTTAGCGGAAGTGAACGGGATTGGGATGCGTATGCGCTCCGCAATGAATGGGACTTGGATAGTGCGCTTTTGAAAGGCGACTTGCGCCATGACGAGCTTGCACTCCGGATCCGCTTGGGAAAGGACTGGTTTGGAACGGCTAGGTGGGGCTACCGCCGTGGCGATGATGAACGCTGGAATTCTTCGCGCTCGCAGTTGTCCCTTATGCATCGCAATTTAGATGTCGCTAGCGAGTTTACAGCGGCTTATGTTTCTAGTGTGCAGGAGGTAGAGCAAAAGCGATACCAGGGAACGTTCTCGTCGGAATTTTTGCGTGGGTTCTTGAGGCCGTTTGGCAGTGGCGATGTGCGCTATTCTGTGCGCGATTCGCTTGGCTACAAGACGGAGCGCGGCTATGTAAAGACTGCTGTTGGCGCAACTTTGAATGAAGACTTGTGGAATGTGAAAGAATCCGTCGGGACGCTTACCGTACGCAAGCGCGATGAAGACTGGCGCGATTCCGTGAATCTCGTGACTTGGACTCAGTCTGCTGAGGCTAATTTCCGCAAGTTTAGCCTTTCGCATTTGTTGCAGTATTCCCATGCGGTGACCGATTCTCTGGGCGCCTCGGATTCTTGGGTGGGCGATTTGTCGACGAACTTTGGCGATGATGATTGGGGCGTTCAAGGCGCTTTGGCTTATAGCTTCGGGATGACTTCGGAGCAGACTTACACGGCGATTTACAAGGCGGTCGCTAAGGGCACGGGCGATGTGCGTTATGACAGCCTCACGGGGGCTTTTATCGAAGGTGTCGATAACGGTGACTTTGTCTATGAAGGCATGGGACGTAACGATTCCGTGGGTGCCGTACTTTCGTCAAATGCGACGTTTGAAGCTTCGCTGGAATGGAATCCGGGTGTTTCGCTTGGGATAACGCAAGGTTTGTTGCGCGATATAACGTTGAGTGCTTCGTACCACTCCGAAGCTGAAGATACGACGGGCAAAAAGATTTATTTCCCGCCTGTTTATCCGGCTGCTTTGCGTCGCGTGACGGCGGGTACTGTTTCTTGGGATGCAAGCCTTGCGTGGGACCATCCGTCGGGAATATCGGCATCGTACAATCCGAGTGCAAGTTACGAGAAAAAGATGTCTTCTATCGGGTATTTCCAGGATATGTTTGATCATCGTGTCAAGGTGGGGTTCAATATAAATGAAAATCACTTTGTCGGTGTTGAAAATACTTTTGAAAAAGTTCACTTGAGTGCATTGCAAAAGCTGGACTGGAATATTTGGGAAATTACGGGACGGTACACCTGGAAATTGCCTGCAGGCTTAAGCCTCTCGCCGCGAGTCCGCTATAGGGAAGGATTGGGCGAAGACGATACGGATGAGTCTTTTGGGGCGCATCTTTGGGAAGAAGAATTGCGTGTCGGTTTTGAAAAAGAGGGTATGGTCAATGCTCATGTGGCCTTTGCGTCAATCCAGATGGATACCCATGAGGGGGCGATTCCGTACCAGATGATGTCCGGTTTTGGCGATGGCGTCACATATAGACTTGAGGCGATGGCTTCGGTGGAGGTGAACAACTTCTTGTCGCTTTCGCTCCGTTATATTTTGCGCTTCGGCAATGCCGAAGAAAATGTGTTCCAGAAGTTGGCTAGCGAGGCGAAGGCGTTTTTCTAATGAAAAATGAAGAATTAAAAGTGAAGAATGGACGGTACGTCGCTTTTGTTGTGCTTCTGCTGGGAGCGGCTTTGAACCTGTGCTTTGCTTCGACGTGCCGTATTGAACGCGTGGAATGGGTTGGTGACCATAGCGAGTTTGAAGAACTCTCGATGAACGTGATTGTCGGGGCGCCTTGTGATTCTTGGCGTGCGGCAAGGCAAAAGCTGTTACGCTATTACGAGGACCGAGGCTTTGTTGGTGCGTCGCTGGATGTGCGTGTAGATAGTGCGGGCGTGGCGCGTTGCAAGTTTGAACGCGGTAGCGCCTGGGTGTGGGCTGAACCTGAAAATCTTGATTCTAATGCAACGGATATCGAAGTCTTTAGAATGCTGACGGGACTTGAAATCGGTGTGGAAGTTTCGCTTTCGGACCTGGAGCGCTCGGAACGCAGGCTTGCCCGATTGGGCTATTACGAAAAAACTGCCGATGTGCGGCTTTTTCGCGATCCGGTGCGCAATCGCATTATTCCGGCGTATTCCATGCGGGCGGTCCCGATTTCTGCGGCCGAAGGTTTCCTCACGTATTCGAGCGATGAGAATGTCTGGGAAGGTAAAATCAATCTAGACTTGTACAACATCTTGGGCACGGGGCGCGATTTGCAGATGGAAGGCTATTCGCAGAGCGATTCTCGCAGGCTAGAAGGCTCGTACCGCGAACGCTTTATTTTTGGGACCGCCTGGGATGTGCTTGTGCGCGGGTTCTTTGAAGATGATTCGCTGTCGCGTGATTCCCGTTTGGAAATTGGTGTGTCACGGAATATCGGCTTTAGCTTTGATGTTGCGGTATTTGTGGGCATTGGCAATGACGAGAAGAGTTCTTCGTTTGAACTTTCGTACGTGTCGTTTGACCGTAGCATTTTGCCTCGAAGCGGAACGTCGTTTGATTTGTCGCTTGCGTGGATGATGGACCGCCCGGATTCGCTCGATAGCTATTTGCGCCTGGAGTCTTCGTTTGTGCATTATTTGCCGCTGTGGAGGAACTTTATTGTGCGCTATTCGGCAGCGGCGGGTGCGTTGCTTCCGTCGGGTGGTTCGTTTGCTCGCGAGGATTTGTTTAGCCTGGGCGGCATCAATTCGTTCAAGGGAATGATGTATGGCTTTATGCGGACGCGCGCGTACGGTTTTTCGCAGGCCGCGTTCTTATGGCAGGATGGTTACGACTTGTCGATTGAGCTTTTCTACCAGCCGGGGCTTTATAGGCGGATGAGGCCGTTCCACGGGTGGGCGCGTGAGCATGATTATGGTATCGGGTTTACGCAGTACCGCAAGTCCTGGAGCTTTAGCATTTACTATGCGCTTCGCAATGGGTGCGATTACCTGGACGGTGTGCTAGGCTTTGGGGTGAAGACGCTGTTTTAGAAAAAAGCTTTTGAAAAAAGCAAAAAAAAGTACGTCATGCGGGCGGGGCCCCAGCTCGGAGTTGACGCCTACGGCGTCAGCGGCTTCACTCAGTCATGTTCGCCAGCAAGCTGTCGCCCGCGACTCTCGTTTTGCACGCTACTGCGAAGGAATAGCCTTGGCCGACGCTATGTTCTCACTCTGTTAATCATTCGGTTCTTTTTTTATAGAACATCTCACTAACAGCAATAATAATTGCATCCAATATGTGCGATTACCTGGACGGTGTGCTTGGCTTTGGCGTGAAGACGCTTTTCTAGAGTCTCGGGACGCGGACTTTGTCGCCTGCATTCAGGTGTTCCAGCATAACGCCTGGGTTCACGGACTGGAGTGCCGAAAGCACGTAAAAGCGGGGGAGGTTCTGTGTGCCTGCGCCATACGTTCTGCGGAGGAGCTTGAACAGGTCTTCGCCGTCGTTAGCGGTAACGACCTTGTAAAGACCCTTGTTCGAGGGGTCGGACTGCAAGGCGGAGAGCGCGTTCGAGAACTTGGCGACGAAATTTTCGGCGTTGTTGCTCGGCTTCGTGGCTTCGGCGGCTTGCTTCACCTGTTTTGGCGGCTTGCTCAGCCCGGATTTGCGGCTCGTGCTTTTGCCCGTAACGGACGGCGGGAGCTTGAATACCGGTGCCTTGAAAGCGTTCATCTTGAGGCTCACGTCGGCGGTATCTTTGCCCTTTTTGACCGGTTCGAGCTTCAAAATGGAATCCAGCGAGGCGATATAGTTGCTGTCGGGCCATTCTTCGAGCACCATGCGCTTGTTCACCTCGACAATTTTTATGGTCGGGTGGTCGTTTTCGCAAGCAATTAAAAGTAATGGAAAGAGCAACAATAAAGGTTTCATGCTATAAAAATACTAAAAATGAGGTTGCAACTTGCCAAAATTCTAAAAAACAACTAAATTATAGCTCTCAACAATTACTTCACAGGAAGTTTATAATGAAAGAAGGTATCCACCCTAATTATCAACCGGTCGTGTTCGTCGATGCGAATACGGGTAAAGAATACATCACCCGCTCCACGAAGTCTTCCGCCGAAAAGAAGACTATCGATGGTGTTGAATATAACGTGATTTCCTTGGAAATCACTGCTGATACCCATCCGTTCTGGACGGGCAAGCAGCATCGCGTGGATACGGCTGGCCGTATCGACAGCTTCAACAAGCGCTATGGCGGCGGTGCTAACATCACCTCTGCAAAGCGTAAGACGCGCAAGGCTGCTCCGGTCAAGGCTGAAGAAGAAGCTTAATCTTCTTAAATTTTGGGGCCTCCCTAACTAGGGAGGCTTTTCTCTTATTTAACCCTGAGGACGCAAAATGAAAAAGAAACTTAGCATTTGTGCCGCTGCCTTCATCGCTCTTGCTATGACTGGCTGCGATAACGGTAAGACTGGTACCATCGAAGGTGAAGTTCGTGATGCTTTCACCAACAAGCCGTTGGAAATGCCGACCGTCGGTATGGACTCCACGATTTACACCACTCTTTCCAAGAAGTACGAATTCAACCAGGAACTCCGCAAGGGCAAGTTCAAGTTCGTCAAGGTTCCGGTTGGCGCTTATAGAGTTTATGCAGGTCGTTCCAAGTACGTGAAGACCCGTATGAAGATTGAAACGACGGAACAGAATCCGAACGCTTCTCTTATTCTTTACATTTACAGCGCTCAGGTTGATCCGGGTCTGTACCAGGGTACTCCGGAAGGACCGCTCAAGATTGATAACAAGTGGGTTGTCTACTCCACGAACTGCGATGAATCTATTGCTGGTTACCGCTTGAGCATGCCGCAGCAGCAGGCTGGTGATGCAAAGGCAAGCCTTGCTGAAAAGATTGGCGTCAAGAAGAAAGGCAAGAAGGGCAAGAAGGCTAAGAAGGCCGCCGCACCGGCCGCTGTTACTTCTGCCGTAACGAACCTCCCGGATCCGCGAGTCATCGAAGGCAAACTCGAAGTGTTCTACCACAACTCTTCTTCCGTGTCTACCGCAATCACGGCTAAGACCTATCCGGCTGTCGTCGCTCCGATCGCGTCTCACAAGGACTGCAAGGGCTTTGGCGCAGGCGAAACGAAGGGCGTGTTCCCGGTCAAGGACAAGGCAACCGATCTCAAGGTCGAATACGTTGCTGAAAACCTCTTCAAGATTACCGGCAACCTCCCGAAGGGCAAGCAGATTATTCAGCTTTCCCAGGACGGAAAGACTCTCCAGACCTACTATTTCGAAGCCAAGTAATTCGGAATACGTTTGAAATTAAAAGACGCTCGGTTCTTTGGAACCGGGCGTTTTTCTGTTTTTCAGCTCTAGATTTAACTGGATGGGGGCTGGATGCAAGATTTCACTGGATCCTTCACGGCTTACGCCGTTCAGGATGACGAGAAGTGGTTATGCCCCAGCAGCCTCTAATCGCTGCACATGGCAGTAGGCTAATTCCTTAGTTTTCTCGTCTCTGAGGTGCAGGCTGGAGCCTTCGCAGTAGCGCCAGTATTTGCAGGTCTTGCAGTCGCCTATTTTAGCCCAGCTGCGGTCGCGCATCACCTGATAGCGGTTTTGCCACACGTCCCAGAGGTCGTCTTTGTAGATGTTGCCTTGGATGTAGTCGCCGCGCAAGCTCGGGCAAGCCGAGATACTTCCGTCGCAGAGCACGGAAGAGACGTTTACGCCGGCGCGGCAGAAGAACGGGTAGTTGCGTGCGTCTTTCTCGTAGCTGCCTAGGAATCCTTCGCAGCCATAATTCACGTTGATGACGTTCATCGATTTTACTTCGCGGATGAAGTCGAACACTTGGCGGAATTCCTGGTTCGTAAGCTGGAACAGCGGATTGTCCTTGGCGCGGCCCTTCGGGAACACGGTTGCAATGCGCCAGCGCTTCACGCCGATTTTCAAAAGCAAGTCGAGAATCTTCGGGAGTTCTTTGAGGTTTTCGCGGTTCACGCAGGTCATCACGTCGAAGGTGAGTCCTTGCGTGTGGGCCGCCATGTCGATGGCGCGGAGGGCACGTTCAAAGCTATGCGGGTCGCCGCGGAAATGGTTGTGGTTTGCTTCGAGGCCGTCAAGACTGATGGTAAGCGAACGCAGCCCTGCGTTCAAGAGGCGCGAGTAGCGTTCGGGAGTCATCGCAAGACCGTTCGTGACCATGCCCCAGGGGTAGCCGCGTTTCTTGATTTCTAGGCCGCATTCTTCGAGGTCCGGGCGCATCAACGGTTCGCCGCCGGTTATGACCACGATAAAGTGCTTCGGGTCGATGTGCGGAGCGAGCTTGTCGAGCTCGTTCATAAAGTCTTCGCGGGGCATGTCGGGGATGGCGTCCTTGACGCAGTCGCTACCGCAGTGCAAACAGTGCAAGTTGCAGCGGAGCGTGCATTCCCAGAAAAAGTACGTGAGCGGGTGCGCCTTGATTTCGTTGTGGCGGTAAAGACGATAAGCTTCGAGAGCGAGTTTCTTTTTAAGCGAAAGTTGCATAATAATAGGTGGTAGAAAAGGTTAGTTTTTCTCAGGGCAGTCGATGGTGGGCCGACAGATAGTTTCTTTTCTTTCGGTTCCGGTTGCCAAATCTGTTAGGGTTTCTTCATAGCAAATGTCTGGCCCTATATATTTACAGTTCTCGATGCCACAGCCGTTTCCATACTCAGAATCTGCAAGATACGGAGCTTGTATATTCAGATTATTGCGGGGAATCTCGTTACGAATATCTGCATCCTCATAATAAATTTTTGGATGCCGAAGATATCTTATGTCGTTGTCGCATTCGATAATGTCGAATTCTTTGCCATTCTTTGTGACTGCTGTTGCGTTATAGCAATGAGTTGAAAAACATCCATAACCTGCTACGGCATCATCCTTGTTTTCACACCCGCTCCAGAAAAGTGCGAGTACCGAAAGTAAAAATTTTTTCCAATGTTTGTAGAACATAATTAGGTGGTAAAACTAATAATTTTCTTTGGTGTAATATTTCTTGTCGAAATCTTTTTTGGTGTTGGTGAATTTTTCTCCTTGTTTGTCGGTGCAATCCATATTGGTATTGCCTTCGGTTCTGCGGCAGGTGACTCCGTCATTGCAGGTGTATTTATAAGTGCATTTAGAATCTACACCGTATTCGGGGCACATGGCGTCAAAATCGCAAACCGTTAAATCCGTGTTTGGGTCTGATATTGCAAGGCATTCTTTGACGGTCTGCTCGATTTCTTTTAACTTGTCTTCGAAAATCTTTTGGCATTCTGCGTCAAGTGCGGGCTTGTTCTTTTCCCATTCCTCTTTCATTTTCAGGTAATTGAGGTATTCTTGCGTAGGGCGGGAGGTGCCGTCGCTGCAAACTTCGTCTTTGGTGATATTGTTCGGAGCGCCGTATAGAGCAACAAACATGTCTAGTTCTTGGCGCAAATTTGCAAGGCATTGCGGGACTGTTTGCAGTGTATTTGAAATGCTGTCGATTTTGCTAACGCTTGCGTGCTTTGCTTTTTCTTCAGCGTTGAATCTGGCTAGGTCTGCGGAGTATTGCGTTGCAAAATAGCTTATAACGGAATCTCCGGGAACACACGTCACTTCGCCTGTGCTGGAACTTGATGCTTCGAAACTTGACGATGAGGACAATTCGGAACTAGTTCCGGCTGACGAACTTGTCAAATCCTCGCTGGAACTAGATTCTACGGCGTTACTGGAACTTGGTGCGTTAGAACTAGAACTCTCATCGTTATTGTCTGAGCTGGATTCTATGCCCGAACCGTTGTCGCATGGGCAACCTGATTCCGTGACGCTGTCGCCGTTACACCCCGCCCAAAAGAAGGCGGTTGTCGTGAGTAGAAGATTTTTCCAGTGCTTGCGTATATTCATTCTTTGTCCTCAGTATAATACCTTATTCTAAAATCTTTCTCGTTGATTGAAAATTCTTTGTCTTGCTTGTCGGAGCCGTTTATTTGTAGAACGTGGCTGTCCTATTCTTCAGAATTCAGGCAATCGTTGATTTTCTTGTCTAATTTTTCGGTTTCCTCTTTAAAAACAGCGTTGTACTTTTCTTCGTATTGAGGCAATTTCTTTTTCTGTTCTTCGTCAAACGCTTGCTGCTCAAGGTATTCTTTGGTGGGCTTTGTTGTGCCGTCGCTACACTTGAGTTCTTTGGGCATTGAAGTGCCCGGAGCTCCATACAATGCGACAAAACCGCTTTCGAGAGAGTCTAGCATATTGTCAAGACATTGAGGAACGTCTTTGTCTTTGAATTGTTCCCTGATAATTTCACCGATTTTCCCAGAAGCTTCCCATTTAGCTCGGTCGGTGGCGTTAGATATGGCTTGGCGTTCCGTGTATTTTTCTGAACGATTGTAGTAAAAAAACGAGGTTGGATCTAGACTGCATGTAACTTGACTGCTAGAACTTTGTTCGGTGCTGCTGGAACTTGCGGGCTTTGTGGTGTATTTCCTATCGTAGCGTGTGCGGAATTCGGCCTCGTTATATTTGACTCCATCACAGTCGTAAGTTTTTTCGGAGATAAAAACAATGCCATATTCGGGGCAGGCTACGGCTCCCTTGAGGTCGCCGTCGTCGATAGGTGTACATGGTAAGGGTTCACCGGTTTTAAGCACTTCGTGTTCCTTGCAGTTGACACCGTCATCGCAAATGAGTTTTGTTTCGTTGACTTCACCGTTTGTTTTGACGCCCTTGCCGTCTTCGTAACAGGGAACTGCTACAACGCCGTATGCGGGCGCCGGTTGCACGAAACTGCTACTCGATTCGGCTATGCTAGACATAACCCCGTATAACGGAACACTGCTAGAAGCTGGTGCCACCACTGAAGAACTGGATTGATTGTTGTCCGTAGAAGAACTGGACTGCGAGTCTGTAGAAGAACTTGTAAAATTGGCTCCGTTACTGTCGACGGATGTCGGTGCGTTATCGCAGCTGTTCCAGAAAAATGCTGTCAGTGCTAGAGCAATTTTTTTCCAGTGTTTGTAAAACATTTTTAACTCCTCGTGCCCACTAGGGTCCTCACTTCTACAAATATATACAAAATAAGGCTTAAAATGCTCCAAAAAGGCGATAAAACCCGTGTACCGAAAAGATTTTGTTGCATCTGTTGCATATAGGCTTGTAGTAAGGAGTTTTGGTCAAAAATTCGCCCAGCCTCGCTCGGATTTTGCGTATAAAAGTTATATTTAGGTCACTATGAAAAAAGAAACGTTAGGAAGGGACGGTGTAAAGTCTAAGTCTTTGCGTCAGTCCTTTATGGAATGGAAGAATTCCCTTCATTGGGATAAGCCTCAAAATATAATGTTGGCGGTTACGATGTTTGTGCTCGTGGCTGCTTTCCTTATCTTTAACAATTTATCCGTGCCGTATGCGCGCCATTGGGATATCCAGTGGGGGTATTATTCGATTCTCGCTACGTTCCTGTTACTCGTGGCGGGCATTGTTGTCAATGCTCCGTTTGTGGCAAAGCATGTGCGTGGATTCTTGCCGAGCGGCAAGAGCTTTTGCGGGCTTGCGCTTTTGCTCATCGTGTTCTCGGTGTTCATTTTCGGGAACATCGGCAATACGCACCGCGTCTTGAGTGACGAGACAAGCTGGGAATCGATGGGTCTTCAGATGTATTTCCAGCATACGGGCGGTGTCTGTAACGAAGGCGTCTGGACCGATGGCGTTCTCGATTGCAAGACCGAAGTGAATAACTTCAAGGGCAAGGCGCTTGGTTTTGTCTATTCGCTTGTATTTAACTTTATGGAGCCGAACCGCGATACTGCGCTGATGGTGAACTACCCGTTCTACATCTTGAGCTTGATTGCGTTCTTCCTTGCGCTTAGCAAGTGGTTCAAAAGCGATAAGCTTGCGCTTGCGGCGACGGCGTTCTTGGGCGGCATGCCGATTTACTTGTTGCAGTCGCGCTCGGCATCGACCGAAGTTCTCTACATCCTCTTGCTTGCGGTACTCATGGCATGGTACGCGTTTGTGCCGACGAACAAGGTCACGTGGAAGCATTTCCTTTTGACGGTTCCGCTGCTTGGATTCTTTGCGCAGACCCGCCAGGAAACTGTATTTGCGTTTATCCCGTTTGCGCTTTACTATTACCGTTATTTCCTCGAAAAGCCGTACCGTTTGCCAGCCTTTGTGGCGTCGGTGATTGCAGTGAGCTGGCCTTCGATCAACACGATGGCGGCATATCGCGGGTACGACTTCCAGGGCGGTACGCATGCGGCGCACTCGATTGAAAACTTGTGGTACAACCTCAAGACGAATATCGAAGTCATGATGAACCTCAAGCCGGATTCTGCATTTGGCGGTATCATGGAAAATCCGTTCTACACGACGTTTACCGTGATTTTGCTTTTGGCAACGGTTTGGCTCCTGTTCCGCATGATTTACTCTCGCCGTTACGTGCGCGGATTTATCTTGGGCATCACGTTCTGCGTGCAGATTTTTGTGATTCTCCTGAACGTGTCTGGAACGTTTACGATTGATATCAACCAGCGCTATGTGCTTGTGGCGCTCCCGCTGTTTGCGCTCTTGATGGCGCTTGGTCTTTACGACGCACTCGTGTTTACGACGAAGATGAAGAGCGATGCTGCCGCTAAGATTGTGGCGGGGTTTGCTTGCCTTTTGTCTATCGGGCTTATGCTTTACCATGCTCCGAGCTACAAGGCGAACATGCTTTATTACAAGAACAAGCTGTTGGCCGAAGAAGATTTTTTGAATACGGAACTGGCGAAGTATCCGAAAAACTCTGTGTTCATTTATGCTAGACCGTGGCAGATGCTTGCGTCTGGACATACTTCGTTTAGCGAAAGCTCCTTTAAGAGCTGGAGTACCGAACAGTTTGCTGAATGGATGCAAAAGTCGGGTGGTAATATTTATCTCGTGCGCGGTCAGGATGGCTACGGCAAGGTGAATCGCAATAGCCGTGTGGTGGGCTTCAAGACGACCGACCAAATTGACGATATCTTGGGCGCATACAAAAACGAGCGTGTGCTGATGGAAGCTCGTCTGTTTGGTTATGGCCTTGCTATTTACAAGATTATCTCGAAGAAGGGCGTGTCGCATTATGCGCAGAACTTCATGGTGAGCGAAGAAACGGACGGCATGATTGTTGTGAACAAGCGATTCCCGGAATCGATTGCCTGCGATTACAAGGTGAACGACAAGGACCAGGGCGAAATGCTTGTGTCGAACAGCGCGGACACGTTGTTGCTCGATTCTGCCAAGATTCGTGCGGGCTTGAACCGCGTTGTGCTGAGCTGCTACATGTCGGACGAGGATACGCTTGTGACGTACCGCGACTTCTTTGTTGATGCCCCGAATGTAGCGCTCCTCTCGAAGCTCCAGATGGGCAAGTTCTTCCAGGAATGGGGCGAACCGCAAATGAACGAGACTGTCGATCACCACAAGATTACGATTGATGGCGAGCCGTTTCGTTACGGCATTGGTAGCCATGCAAATTCGGCAATTGAGTTCCCGCTTGCACGCAATTACGATTGGCTGAATGTGGTTGTTGGCCTTGATGACGAAAGTGCTTGCGGCGATGGTGCCTACTTTGCCGTTGAAGCGGATGGTCGTGAAATTTACCATTCCAAGAAACTTTATACGACGGACAAGGAACGTTTGAAGCTGGATATCAAGGGCGCCAAGTCGATTAACTTGCGCGTGTTGATGGGCAACGACAAGGACTGTGACCACGGCGACTGGGCTCATGCCTGGCTAGAGGCTGAAAAATGAAAGTCCTTGTAGCTCCGCTCGATTGGGGGCTTGGGCATGCGACTCGTTGCGTGCCTGTTGTCCGCGAATTCTTGCGGGCGGGTGCCGAGGTGGAACTGGCGGTAGTCAAGGCGAACGCAAATTTTTTCCGTGAAGTATTCCCGGATTTGCGGCAGCGTTTGGCTCCGAGCTACAACATTGTCTACCCGAAGCACGGCTACAATATGGCGCTTTGGCTGCTCAAAAACAGTGTGCACTTGAATGCCGTGATGCGTTACGAACACCACTTTGCCGAAGAGATGGTAAAACGCCATGGCTACGATGTGCTGTTTTCGGACAACCGATTCGCATTTTATTCTAAGAACGCGCTTAGCATTTATATGACGCACCAACGCAGGATTGCGTTCCCGCGGGCTTTAGCTGCGTTTGAACGCATTGGCGTGATGTGGCATGCGAACATCATGCGCAAGTTCGATGAAGTCTGGGTGCCGGATTTGGAAATTTATCCAGGCTATGCGGGCTCGCTTTCGCATTCGGGCGCGACGCCGGGCGAAAAGCAGATGCGTTACGTCGGGACGCTTTCGAGATTCTCGGAGATGGGGAATGTTGGGAACGCGCTTGGAAATGCATCGGCGCCTGTCGACCAAGAACGAGAGGTGGACTTGATGAGCATGTCGGAGTTTATGGCGCACTCGGCGAACGTGGAGTGGGACGCTGCTCCTGAAAAGCGTACTTCTGGAAACCACTCTTTTGAAATGCGCGCAAACTACAAGGTCGTGGCGGTGGTGTCGGGGGTGGAACCTGCACGTACGCAGTTCGAACAGCAGTTGCGAGATGCTTTGGCTCAGATTCCTGGGCGCCACATGATGATTCTCGGGAAGCCTTCGACGGAGCAAAAAACGTGGACCGAAGGGAATATCGAGTTCCACACGCACTTGGCGACGAACGATTTTGCAGAAGCTGTGAAAAGAGCCGATTTTGTGGTAAGTCGAGGCGGTTACAGTACGGTGATGGACATGGCGGAACTTGGCGCAAAATGTATCTTTGTACCGACGCCAGGTCAGTTTGAACAGATTGTTCTCGCTCACGATTTGTCGAAGGCGGGCTATGCCGTTGAAATTCCAGCAGATGAACTTTCTGCTGAAACGCTTGCAAGCGCTTTCGAAAAGTCCGTGAAAATGCCGAAGGTCGAAAAGCAAAACCTGCTTCACGATGCGGTTGAAGATGTTGTTCGAAAATTTAAAGAGAGGTCGATATGAACCAGTTCGTTTTAGCTTTCCCGATTCCCGTTGCTGTCGATGAACCGTTTGCCATTACTGAAACGGTTCAGGTGAATGCTGATACCAAGACTTTGATGATTCCTGGTTGCAGCGTGCAGTTTAATGTGGTTCGCCAGGGCGCATCTGCCGACTTCCTAGAAATTTTCAAGGAACGTGATGAACTTTCCGCCGAAGAAGAAAAGGCGATTGTCGATCACAAGTCTCTCTTGTTCTTGCTTGGAAACGTCAAGACGATGGACGATGTCGAAATGGTAAATTCTGCCATTTTGAAGGTCCTCAACGCAAAGGCCGCGGGCGTTTATATGCAACAGTCTGGCACGGCATGGACTGCGAAGGCTTTTGAAGAACAGTTTGGCGATTGCGATTATCCGATGGATCCGTGGATCAACATTCTCGATTCTGGCGATTCGCTTTACACGCTTGGCTTAGCTGTGTTTACGTTGCCGGATTTGTGCATCTCGAGTACGATTGAAGACCCGGAAGAGGCTCTCTTGATGGCTGCGGATAGCTTGTTTGGCGATGGCATCCCGGCAAAGTCTGGAAGTGTTATTGACTGGGGCGAGGGCGAAAAATACGTGCTCCGTCAAGAAACGAAGACGCTCTTCTCCAAAGATGCCCCTGAATACAATAAGCAGGGCGTTCTGAGAATCGTGAAAAAGTGAATTCAGTAGACGGTAGACCGTAGAAAGTAGGAAGGATTTGTCATTCCCGATTTAATCGGGAATCTCCTTTTCAAAAAGAATGGGAGATGCCCGCTTTCGCAGGCATGACAAAGTCAATAGAAGGGGAGCTTATGGCTAATGTTTTAAAGTTTGAATCGATTGATAACGCGCGACAGCTCGGCGGGATTCCGGCGGGCGGTTCCCATGTCAAGCACAATTTGCTTTTTCGCAGTAGCAATTTGTCCAAAGCGACGGAGCATGATTTGCACCGCTTGCGCGATGATTTTGGCGTTCATCTGGTGATTGATTTGCGCTCTGACTTTGAATACATGCAAAAGCCGGATAAGCTCCTTGATGGAATGGATTCCGCTTTGATTCCTGTTCTGGACGATTCCATGCATGGTGATGCGTTCAACAAGGATCAGGTGGTGCCTGCGACAGGCGTGGACTTTATGGAGTTCCTTTTTGGCATAGCGCGCCATCCGATTGCAAATACGTTAAAAGACAAACTTTATAATTACTTTGTGGATAGCGATTACGCGAGCTCGCAGTATGCGAAAGTCTTTGAAACGGTTCGTGCGCAAAAGGGGGCGCCAGTTTTGTGGCATTGCACGTCTGGCAAAGACCGCTGTGGCTTTTGCTCCGCCTTGATGCTTGCTGCTCTCGGTGCTGACGATAACGCTATTCTAGACGATTTTGCGGAATCCGAAAACTCGTACCGCAAGCCGCTAGAGGCGATGACTGCCAAAGGTCGTGAATCGGGAATGACGGACGAACAGCTCGACATTCTTCATTTCTTGGTGAGCGTCAAGCGCGAGTATCTTGAAATCCCGCTCAATCGCATTAATGCGGAATATGGTTCGCTACTGAACTTCATCACGCAGCGGATGCACGTGCCTACAGCGACCATCGATGCGCTCCGGGAATACTACCTAGAATAATTAAAAAAAACGCAGGCCCGAAGGTCTGCGCGTTTTTATTATCACATTCTTGCTTATGCGATAGAGCCGTGCGGTCTCATTACAATTCCGGCTGCTTGCCGGTGAGGCGCACGAAGATTTCTTCGTACTTGGCGAGCGTGTTCTTCACGACATCTGCCGGGATTTCCGGACCCGGATAGGTCTTGCCCCAGTCGAGCGTCTCGAGCCAGTCGCGAACGTACTGCTTGTCGAAGCTTTCCTGGTTCTTACCCACCTGGTACTTGTCGGCCGGCCAGTAACGGCTGGAGTCCGGCGTGAGCACTTCGTCGATGAGGATGGTTTCGCCATCAATTTCACCGAATTCGAACTTGGTGTCGGCGAGGATGATGCCCTTGCTTGCAGCGTAATCGCGGGCCTTCGTGTAGATGTCCAAAGACATGTCACGGAGAGTCGTTGCAACCTTTTCGCCCACAATGTCGAAAGTCTGTTCGAAGCTGATGTTTTCGTCGTGGCCGACGTCGGGCTTGGTGCTCGGCGTGTAGAGCGGCTTTTCGAGCTTCTGGCAGAGCTGCAGGCCTTCCGGGAGAACGTGACCGCAAATCTTACCGGTCTTCTGGTAGTCTTTCCAGCCGGAACCAACGATGTAACCACGCACGATGCATTCCACGGAGTGGCGGTGAGCCTTCTTCACGATCATGGAACGGCCGCGGAGGTAGTCGGCGTGCTTCTTCAAAACAGCCGGGTATTCGTTCACGTCGGCGGTGATGAGGTGGTTCTTCATGCCGAGGTGCTGGAACCAGAACAGCGAAAGCTGGTTGAGGATTTTACCCTTACCAGGAATCGGGGTGGGGAGCACCACGTCAAAAGCGGAAAGACGGTCGCTGGCGACCATCAGGAAGCTGTCGCCGAGGTCGTACATGTCGCGTACTTTACCCTGGTGGAACAGCGGAACTTCGGTAATGGGAGTATCAAATTTTAAGCTCATAGTGCAAGCAAATGTAGAAAAAGTCGCTGTTTGTAGCTAGTTACGAGTGGCTAGAAATAATAAAAAAGTGATTTTAGGGTCGATTCTTTTTTATATTGCAATGGCTAAATAAAGCGAAAGAACGAGGCATGCTGCCTAAAAAGAGTTAAATATGGATTTCTTGAGAATTTTTATTTTGTATGCATATACGCTTTTTGTGTCGTTTCTCTTGATTGTCCTGATTGGCTTGCTGTATAAAACTAAGACGAAAATAGCGATTGTTCGCGTTACGTCTAGGGTGCTCGTGTATTTTTATAGCTTGTTTTCTTTGGCTACTGTAGCGGCTTCGGATCGTTTTATGGGGTTGAATGGTGAAGAGGTTGTGCATAGTATCGCTTGTATGGTTATTTATATGGTGGCGTTGCTGTACGCGGTTGCCAAGAACGATCCGAAAGCACATAAAAAGGTTGAATTACGACTTAAAAAAGCAAAATAATTTTTGGATTTTTTTTCACAAGCTGGCTTAGTATTTGCTTGCCTTTTTATGCAACGGTTTGTTGCATATGGCAAAATATTTTACAAGATGATTTATAAAAATGCTTAAAATTAAAGAAAAATAAGCATTTTGTTGTGTGAAATATTGACTTTGTAAAATGGAATGGTTATATTGTGAATGAGAAAATTTAGAGGTTTCCTAAAAGGAGAAGATTATGAAAAAGCTTTCGTTTTTTGTTTGCTCGGCGTTTGCCGCACTTGTATTTTCTGCTTGTAGTGATGATTCAGTGACGGGAACTCTTCCTCCTGCTGGGGGTGGCGCCGGTCAAGGGGGAGGAACCACGCTAGATTCCACACGCAATGTGTCTGTCGCGTTTAAGGGTTGTTTCAACTATTCATATAATGATGCCCTGAAGAAAACGGCTGCGGAAAATCCCAAAGCCTATTTGGTTACCGACGATGCGGGATATCATGTGGTTATTCCGGACATGGCTGGAACTTGCGGTTATGAAAACATGGTATTCAATAACCAACGTGTACTTGATACGCTAAAAATCAATTTTGAAGGTGATCCTGCAGAATGTAGGTGTATTAATGATGTATGGTTCAATATCGATCCATTGGATGCCGATATCAAGTATTTGGTATATCTGAATACTGTTTATGAAGTCGTGGCGGAACCGCTTCTGGAAAGGAGTTCTTCAAGTGAACTTTTGATGCAGTCTTCTTCCTCGGATATGGCCGAATCTTCGTCTTCTGTTGTTTCGTCTTCGTCTGAGGAGGACCCGTCCCGCGTAATTGTTACGGATGCTAATGTGCAATGCGAGGACCGTCGTACGCTTGACCCGCTGCTTGATGGCAATTCAGTAGAATCGTTTATACGCGAAAAAAGTGATGCGGCGCTCCCGCCGGTCGCTTATCGCTATGTGTCAACGGAAAATGTTGGCTTTACGATAAAGAATGTTACGATGAGTTGCAATGTTTCCATTGACAGCCTGGAAATCACAACGGCTGATAATACAATTTATGTCAATGCGAAATATGACTTCACAAATGCACAAAGATGCTTGTGCCGTTCGCAAATCACGTTCAGCGTAAAAATAGATCCTGTTTATTCTACCGCCGAATATCTTGTTCTGAATGACCGTGGCTCCAATTTCAACAATAAAATGATGATTGTTGATTTAGATGTTATTCGTACTGATGATATTCCTAACAATGATTTTTAATCAATGATAGCAACGTAAAAAAGCCTCCCGTTGGGGAGGCTCTTTTAATAAACTATTTTATATTACTTTTGGATGCACCTGACAGAGAAAGCGTTGTTCTCTTCGATGGCGCGTTCCGCATAACGTTCGTTGTAACCGCCGATGGTCACGAAGTTTGCAATGTAGGTCGTTTCTTCGGTGGCTGTCCAGAAGAAGGCTGATTTTTCCATGTCTTCGTAAGCGAAATGAGAGTCGCTTTTGCCAGACGCGTTGAATGATGATTTGGTTTCTTCGCAGTAAGGACTCCACATGTCGTTGTTACCGAAGCAGATCCTCTGACCTGCTTGCTTGACTCTAAAGCCGTTTTTCTTGCTTGCGCCGAGGTACTTGCTCAAGAAATTCCAGTCTTTGCGGTCGGGGAGTTTCCAGCCAGTGGGGCAGGCCTTCATTGCTGCCTTCCATGTGTAAAGACGTCCGTACTTGTGGCAGTTCGTCTTGTCGTCGTTGTAGCAGTAGCTGCCTTTTGTCGTCTTGTAGGTGAGGTTTTCGGCGAGCCAGTTGTGGTTGCCGATTTTGACAATCTTGTAGGTGTGGCCGTCGCGCGGATCCTTGAACTTTTTCGCGGAGGCTTTTTTTGAGGGGGCGGCTGCGGCGATGCTAGCAGCCAAAAGCATAAATACTAAACCAATTCTCATGGTATAAAATTTAGAAATTTTCATGATGGAAAATTTTGTTATTTTGTGAAATGAAGAGGATTTAAAGTTGCTAATTGAAGATGTAAAAAAATCAATTATCGATGCCAGTTTTCACGATGGCGAAAAGATGCCCTCCGTTCGTAAAATGGCGGAACATCTAGGCCTTTCTGTCAATACGGTCCATCGTGCGTACAAGATTTTGGCGAGTGAAAAATACGTGCAGCTTGTGCACGGCAAGGGTTGTTTTTGGGGGACCGCTCCATCGTTCGAAGTAAAAGCCGAAGAGAGCGTCTATTCTGTAGTGGAACGTCATTTCCAGAATGATTTGGATAGCGGGTATCTGAACGCCTTTGACGAACTTCCTTCGTGCAAGGAACTTTCGAACCGTTATAATGTTTCGCTTTACATTGTCAAAAAGTTTTTGATGCAAAAGTGCGCGCAAGGGATTTTGCGCCATGTGGGACATCGCTTTTTCTTTAGCGAAGAACGCTCGGTCGAAAAATCGAATTACATTTTGTTTGTGCACCGTTCCAATGAAATCGGTCGATTGAAGATTGAGTCCGAACGTGAATCCGATGTGTTTCGCACATTCGCGCAAATTGCGGCAGAACAGAAAATTGCAGTGAAGTTTATCGGGTACCATGAAGCATCAAACCAGTTCTATTTATCGACGGGTGAAAGCTTTGTTGTAAAGAACGATACTCATTGCCTGGGGGTATTCCTCTCAACGTGGCTTGTGGATGATGCTGCGAAGTTGTTTGCTCATTTTGCATCGTTCAAAAATCCGATTTCGGTCTGGTGGGAATACGCTCCAGATGTAATTCCGGTGATTGCTCGCAATAAAAAGAAGTGGGCGTTTTACAATGTGGCCTTTGGCAAGGAGGCTGGAGTCATTGTTGGGCGTTACCTTAAAAGTAAGAATATAGGACAAGTTCACTACCTATCGCCATACCATGCCAGTTTTTGGTCAAAGGCGCGCTTGCTTGGGTTGCAAGAATCTGGAATTGATGTCGTGCCGCTTGTTGATGACCGCTTTGCTTCTCCGTTTGACTTGATGGATGCCGCCAATCGTGATGGTCTTGAAAGCCAGTCGCTTTTGAATAACGTTTTAGATTCGCTTTTGAAGAATGCAATTTTGGATAAATTTGTATGTTCCAATGACTGGGTGGCAGCTTCGCTGATTGATTACTTCAAGGCGAAAAAGTTGCCGACGCCGTATGTGGTGGGCTTTGACGATACGATTGAAAGTTACCGCTATGTGTTTGATTCGTTTGCTTTTAACGTCGGGACGATGGTGAAAGAGGCTATTTACCACATTGTCGCGCCGACCATATATGCAGAACAGCGGCGCCAAATGCAGACGCCGCTTGGAAGAGTTGTCGAGAAACACTAGAAGTGAATGGATCCTTCGGGCATTACGCCCTCAGGATGACGTGATGCGATAAATATCAAACGTTAAATTTCCCAGAGCAGGCGAGGAGCCCGAGCATGTACAGGAGTCCGTCGTAGTAGCGCCATGTGCCTGTCGGAACATCCATATTCCAAAGGTCTTCGGCAAACGGCTTGATAAGCGGATCGCCTGCGGGAAGTGCAACAGTCGATGCTGCGTTCATGGCGATGAGGCCGCCCGTAGCAGGCCTTGCCTCGCGCGGGAACGCGCTCCCGTCGACACGCATGTCGGCGAGGTACGGGCGACGCCCGTGGAGGTAACCGAGAATCTTCTTGACCGCAGAAACTTCCCATTCGCTCACGTCGCTGCGTTCGCCCTTGTCTTGTAATGTTGCTGCGTCAAGCCCGATGTTCCACACGACGCGCCAAGCGTCTCCGCAGAAGCAGTCGCTAACCGGGTGCCATGATGTTTTCTTGGGTGTTCCGTCAAATTCGCTGTAGTCGGCGGCAAGTCCCGTGATCGGGTGGCAAGCCTTTTTCAAGTAGGCAACACTGTTGTCTGCAATCTTGTTCCAAATCTTGTCACCGCTTGCTTCGCCGTACATTCTGTAGAAGGCGACCGTGTTGTAGCTCGGATCGGTGTAATCGTTACCCTTCATGGGGGAAAATCGCACGAGGCCTGTGTTTGCGTCCATCATCGTGTATACATCGCCAGACTGCGGCTTGTGCGCCATGTCATTGATGAGCTCAACGGCGTCTTTCTTGTAGTTATCGCAATTGAATTTCTTGGCGGCGTAAAGGAGCGCTGCAGCAAAGTATTCTTCTCCATCCGGGGCGGCGCCCGGATCCATCATCGAAAAGTCGGCGGTCGAAACTTGCCATGCGTAATAACCGGCAAGGTCGCCTTCGGTGTTCTTCATGTGCGTCTTGGCGAATTTCCAGAGCTTGTCGAAAAGGTCTTGCTTGCCGAGGAGAGCGGCGACCGTCATGCCGTAGCTCATACCTTCGGAGCGGATGTCATTGTGGCCGATATCCACGATGTACGCCATGTCGTCGCCCTTGTCAAAGCAAATGCGTTCGTTTTCACAGTCGCCTTCGAACAGTTGTGCAAAAGCCTTGTTGAGTTTTGCCTCGATTTCGGCGGGGGTCTTACCAATTTCTTCAAAAATGTTTCTCATGGCATCTAAAATAGAAATGTATTGGGCTCCCGTCCTGTTTTGTAGATGAAATAATTTAAAAGTGTCGTGAGTGTTTCTTGGAAGGCTTGGAAAATTGAGGTAATTGCGAAAACAAAACTTGAATAAAATTGAAAATGTCATGATTTGACATTTTATGATTCTATATTTATAAAAAATGATTAATCCCGTTTTTTCAAGCGTGTAGACGGGGAAGGAGAACAAAATGAAGATTATTGAAGAAAAAATATTAACGATCCGAAATGAACGAGTTATTTTGGATTGCGATGTAGCCTGTCTCTATGAAGTGAGGTGGTAAAAAAAATTGACCACCTTGGAAAGTTGAAATTTAGCCCTGTTAATCCAACTGCATTTACAGAACGTGGTTTATATATGCTAGCTACGATATTAAGGGGAAAAATAGCTATCCAGACAACGATAAATATTATAGATACATTTGTTGAAATTAGAGAATTATCGCGTGCTGTAGCTAGTATTCCTCATGTCGTAGATGAATCGGAACGAAAGTCTTTGTTGAAGCGTAGTGGAGAAATAATTTCAAATGTTCTTACGAATGATTTGGAAGAATCCGAAACAGAAACGGAGATAGAATTGAATTTGGCTATGCTTAAGATAAAACATAAAGTTAAAAAGGATCGTCAGCGAAAATAAAAAACGCCCGCATTTCTGCGAGCGTCTTTAAAAGCTTGAGTCTTCTTGGCTCTAAGCGGCTTACTACCTGGAGTAGTATTCCACGACGAGCTGTTCTTCGAGCTTGACCGGGATCTGGTCGCGGAGCGGAAGCTTCACGAGAGTACCCTGCATCTTGCCGAGATCGACAGACAAGTATTCCGGAGCGGCAGCTGCAGAAGCGATTGCTTCCTTGATCTGCACGTGTTCCTTGGACTGTTCACGAACAGCGATCACGTCGCCAGCCTTGATGAGGCGGCTCGGAGAGAAGCTACGAACACCGTTCACAGTGAAGTGACCGTGTGCAACGTACTGACGAGCAGCGAAGATCGTACGGGCAAAACCCATGCGGTAGACGACTGCGTCAAGACGAGTTTCGAGCAAGATCATCAGGTTGTCACCTGCAGAACCTTCACGACGGTTAGCTTCCTTGTATGCCTTGGCAAGCTGAGCTTCGGAAATGTTGTAGGTGAAACGAAGACGCTGCTTTTCGACCAACTGCTGCTTGTAAACGGAAGCAGACTTCTTGCGGGTCTGACCATGCTGGCCAGGTGCGAAGTTGCGGCGGTCGAGAGCCTTTTGAGTCTTCTGAGAAACGGCAACGCCGAGAGAGCGTGCTACTTTACCTTTAGGTCCGCGGAAGGAGGACATATTTACCTCTTTGAGGAAGCTCTTTGGTTACGCTCGCAAGTTGGCAGAGCTTGGCACGACATGCGAGATTTGGACTTCAAATTTAGTCAAATGTTCACTACTTGTCAACAGAATCTTGGCATTTCTCGAAGACGAAGGGGTTGTGGTCTCCCTGGACCTTGAAAATGCGGCGATCGCGCTCGCATTCGCGCTCGGTGACGGGGTACATTTTGTCCCAGGCTTCGAAAAGTTTGCGGTCTTGCTTGGAAATGTTGATGTTGTAGGTCTTTTCCATGTAGAAATGCACGCGGGCGATTAAGCCTCGGACTTCTTTGCGGGGTTGGACCTTCTTGTCCTTGAAATCGACGATGGTTTCGCACTGCCCGTACATGGGAACTGGGTTGTTCGTCCACTGGCTGAACATGAAGTTGCTACGGTCTCCGTTCACTTCGCCGATGGCGGGGTAGAGGTTGTGGAGGTCGCCTTCCATGATTTTGAATGTGGTGTCGTTCGCACTGCAGTTCTTGCGGCCGCCGTCGCGCCAGCAGGGGAGGTGCTGGCCCATGTTGTGGGCGGTGACGATGTGTTCCCATTCGATGCGCTTGGTGCGTTCAAGGCTTTTGCGGTTGGGGTTTTCGCGCGGCTTGTAGTTGCAGGTGCTATAGTCCACGTGCTTTTTGTCGAGATAGCGGCAACCGCAGTAGATGGTTTCCTGGAGTTCACCGTAGTAGATGCGCCTCATTTGCTTGCCTGCATCGCGGTAGTTGTAGTGACGAGGGGCGGCCTCGGGATCGACTTTCGCAAACGAAAATGCTGCGAAAACGCAAAGAATCAAAGCGACAGCGCTTGCTGAAACTTTCATATAAACAAAACCTCTTTTTATGTGTGATAGAAATGTAATCATTTTAGTGGTCGGTAAACAGTGGTTAAGTAAACAGGATCATGAAATGAAGGGTGGATTAACCATTTTTCATAAACACTAACCACTGCTCACAGTCTACTGTCTTCTTCCTACTAATCACCAACCACTTCCCTGGATCCTTCGACTCCGGGTTTCGCCCTTCGCTCAGGATGACACCTCGTACTTCCTGCCGCCTACTGTCTACTTCCTACTTCCTACTAATCACTATTTCTATGTTATAGCCATGATTCAGAACGGATTGGAATATTTGAATTCCCGCCTCATAATTCGGGATGGTGCCTGTTTTTGCGTTTTTCTATGCCGAAAGTTTGTTTTTCAGGGCTAAAATTGAGTGTTTAATTTATGCGTTACGTACTTGGCGTGGAAATTTTCCTGTTTAAGTACGTAAATAGCTTTAATCTTATATACAAATTAAATTTATGGGAGGCTAATTTACGTACTGAATTGTGCCTTTATGTCCTTTTAGTACGTAAAATGGAAATATTATGAATGTTGTGAATAAACTAGAAGCTTGTTTTTACGTACTAACAACTTTTTTATTTGCCTTATAGTACGTAAAAATCGCAGGAAACGCCTAAAAATCGCTCGAAATTCCGCAATTTCCACCGTAGGTGCCCTAACTTTCTATATTATAGCCATGATTCAGAACGGATTGGAATATTTGAATTCCCGCCTCATATTCGGGATGATGCCGGGTCTTGCTTCTACCCGTAAACTTTGTGAAGCTCTCGGAAATCCTCAAAAAAAGTTTAAGACGATTCATGTTGTTGGCACGAATGGCAAGGGCTCGACGAGCTATTACTTGTCGGGTGTTTTGCAAGCGCACGGCCTCAAGACGGGACTTTATACAAGCCCGCACTTGGTGAGCATGCGTGAACGCATCCGCGTGAACGATTTGCCGATTGATGATGAATCGCTCGACCGCCTGATTATGCAGGTCAAGTCCGCAGCCGAAAAAACGCAAGTGGAACCGACGTTCTTTGAAGTTTTGACGATTGTCGCATTCCTCTATTACGCAGAACAGAACATCGATGTGGCGGTCTTGGAAGCGGGTATGGGCGGTCGCTTGGATAGCACTGCCGTTGCCGATGGTGATTTGATTGTTCTTACAAGCATTGGACTTGAACACACTGAAGTTCTCGGTAGCACGGAATCTGCTATCCTCAAGGAAAAAATGGGCGTGGCGGGTTCTGCACAAAGTATCATTTCAAATGGCCGTAGCAAGACTTTTGTCTTAGGTGGCTTGAGCGAAGCTTTGATTGCCGAAGCGAAAATTTTTGCGTCTTCTCACAGCTGCTCGTGTGTTATCCCGGAAATTCGTAACGATATTGAGCTCCCGAATTTAGGACAACATTACGTCGAAAATGCAAGCCTTTCTCTCAAGGCCGCGGAACTGTTTTTACAAAAGTCGCGCAACATTTCTGTTGCGGATGCTGTTGTGAATAAAGGAATTGTTTACGACGACGCTCTTGCACTCAAAACACTTGCGACGTGCTCCTGGGCGGGCCGTATGCAAAAGCTTATAGATGCAAACGGTGTAACGAAGTTTATTCTAGATGGTGCGCACAATTCTCATGCAGTTCGTCGTCTAGTCGAAACTCTTGGCAAGTATTATCCGAACCAGAAATTCCATTGCGTGTTTGGTGCGCTCCGCGACAAGGATGTTGGCGAGATGCTCAAGCTCATGGCTCCGCATGTGAGTCATTGGCATATCACGCGTACGCCGTATCCGCGATTCCGTGAACTCATTGATTTGCAGGGTGAGCTAGAAAAGCTTGGGTTGAATGTCGCAAGTGCGGGCGAGTTTTCCCGCGAATATCTCAATGAAGTTTGTGCAAGCGTTACGGATGGTTCGCCGGTGCTCATTACAGGTAGCCTTTACATGATCGGGGCGACTGTGCAAGCGCTCAAGGACGATTTTGACGGGCTTGCGTTTTTCCGTGGGATGGAGCCCACAACAAACGAACACCGGTAAATAAAACTTGACTGGATTCTTCGGGGCGAAGCGAGGAATCCTGTGAAGTCTTGATAAAAAAAGACATTGGCTTAGCCAATGTCTTTTTGCTTGAATTTTATGCAGGAAGATTATTCCATTTCATCAAGTTCAGCGTATGCCTTTTCAGCAGCGGCGCGAATCTTTTCAGCTTCTTCCTTCTTTTCCTGCTGTTCAAGCATCTTGATGTATTCAGAGACGAGGTCAGAGTCGAGCGTCATCACGCCGTAAACCTTGAACTTGCCGTCGGCAGTCGTTTCGACCTTGACGTCGTTGAGCGTTGCACCGTTGAGGCGCTGGTCCACTGCGGTCTTGGACGTGCTCTGGAAGTGTTCGGCAATTTCATCGCTCACGTCTTCCTTGAAGTTCTTGATAAGAGCCTTGGTCTGTGCATCGATAGACTTGGCGAGGTCTACGCGGGCGTTCTGGTCGGCCTTTTCGTAAGCAATCTGTTCGTCAGCAGATTCGCCGATACCGATACCGGCCGGAATGTGCTGCTTGAGGTAGCTCTTCTTCTGCATTTGCATTTCGATGAGAAGGCTTGCCTGCTTTTCTTGCGGGGTCTGCGGCGGATTGCTAGAGCAGCCGGCAAACAGGGCGGCAAGAGCGAAACATGCGATGAGTTTTTTCATTGTTTTCTCCTTGGAATAAAAATCCATTACATTGTTTTGTGATTTTAATATACAAAAAAAATTTTGCGAAGATGTTGTTTTGCAACATTTGTCAAAAAAAGTGTTGTTAAATGGCTTGAAAATAACTTTCGGTAGCGCTTTTTTGTATTATAATATAGTACGTATATTTTTGTAAAATTTTGGAGGTTGTCTTGAACAATACAGTACCTGTCCTGCAAATGATTACGCAGTCCGATATTGTGACCATGATTATTCTCGGGATTCTCGCCTTTATGTCGCTTGGCTCCTGGGGCATCATCATCGTGAAATTCTTTAAGCATAAATCAAATTTGCGTGCGAACGCCAAGTTTTTTAAGGAATTTTGCAAGCTCAAGCATTTCTCTGAACTCCAAAAACTTTGCACGGTTTCGAACGATAGCGCACTCCGTCTGTTGAGCGTCGAAGTCTTGAACGAAGTGTCCAAGTTCAAGGGTAAAGTAACTTACGAATCTATTCAGCATCGTTCCTCCTTACTCGAAGATGCTATCCAGCGTTCGATCGAAGGTATCCGCATGGGCGAGGACCGCTATTTGACTTTCCTTGCCACGAGTTCTAACTTGGCTCCGTTCTTTGGCTTGCTCGGTACGGTTTGGGGCATCATGATTGCGTTCTTCCAGATTGGTCATCATGGCTCTGCGGACTTGACCGTTGTCGCTCCGGGTATCGCTATGGCTCTTATCACTACGGTGGCAGGCCTTTTGGTGGCTATCCCTGCCTCTGCCGGGTACAATTACTTTACCTCTAAAAATGGAAGTAACGAAACTTCTTATTACAACTTTGGATCGCAAGTTTTGAGCTTGTTTAAGAGAGGTGACATGCTCGCTGTTGAAGGAGTTGCCGAGGAGGAAGCGTGAAACGCAGCCGCCGTAAGGACTTAAAGCAGGAACTCAACCTCACGAACATGATTGACATCGTGTTCGCCATCTTGATTGTGTTTATTTTGTGCGCACCGTTGATGAGCCAGGGCGTGAAGGTCAATCTCCCGCAGGTCAAGGCTCCGACGATGGAACAGCAGAAACTTTTGAAAGTTTCCATCACCAAGAACCTCGAAATTTTCATCGCCGATATGCAGGTGGACATGGAAAGCTTCGAGAGCATTTTCAAGTCGCTGTGGAACGGCGAAATGGCTGTGGTCATCAATTCGGACGAGGCTGTAAGTTACGGCTTTGTGATGAAGGTTGTGACGCTGGTGCAAAAGCTCGGTGTAACGAAGCTCGGTTTCTTGACAATGACTCCAAAAGACGAACTGGTAAATGAAAAGAAATAGGGACCATATCCAATATTTCGAGACGGAAAACGATGGATCTTTGTTCAAGATCATCGTGTGTGCTGTCGTGTTTCATTTGGCGGTTGTCGGGACTTTGATCGCTCTCAACAACATTGATTTGAGCAAGCCTGCCGAAGAAATTCCCGTGTTCGAGATGGTGCAAGTCGATGAACCGGTAAAAGCTCCTGCGGCTAAGACTGCTTTGCCGGAGCCTGAACCGCAGCAAGCGCCGAAGGTGGAACCTCCACCTCCGCAACCGCCCGAGCCTGTGCCTGAAACGACTCCGGAACCGGAACCTGCTCCAGAGCCGACTCCTGTGAAAACGCTAGAGCCGGAAGCTCCGCAAGTTCCTGAAGAGCCCGCTCCTGAAGTGAAGCCGGATACTCCGGAACCTGTGCCTGTGCCGGAACCCAAGGCCGAAGAAAAAAAGCCGGAAGAAAAAGTCGAAAAGCCGAAGCCGGTCGAGAAGCCTGTTGAAAAGCCGGTGGAAAAGGTCGCTAAAAAAACAGTTGAAAAGAAGAAGGTCGAAAAGAAACCTGCGAAAAAGCCGAAGGATGACGACTTTGATATCGATGACTTGAATTTGCAGAAGTCGTTTGAAATGCCGAGCCTCAAGGCGGTGAATCCGATTGATATGGACCCGCTGATGCAAGTGTTCTTGGAACGCGCAAAGGCGAAAATCATGAGCAATTTCAACCCGCCAAACGGACTGACGATTGATCGTGATGCAAAAACGACGGTACAGTTTACAGTTGAACGCTCGGGTGCGATTACTAGCGTGTTCCTCAAGCGTTCTTCGTCGAACAGTGCGTGGGACCATTTGTCGATGCGAGCGGTGAAGATTTCGAAGTTGCCGGAACTCCCGCCGACGTACAAGGGATCAAGTCTTGTGTTGCAGTTTAACTTTACGCCGAACTAGGAGGTGCCTTCGGCACAGTTATGAGTTCTAAGTTACTAGTTACTAGAGATGTTCTTATAGCAAATTCTAGTAACTAGCCCGAAGGGCGAAGTAACTATTAACTAGTAACTACAATGAGGTTTATGATGAATAAAATAAAGTTGCTTTTTGTGTTTGTTGCGATGGCGCTTGCGGTGCCTGCGTTTGCGGCGATTGATACGATTGCAGTGGATGTGGGAATTTCGGTATTCCAGACGATGCCGATTGGCGTTGTGCCTTTTGAAGAAAATGGAAACATCAAGTGGACAAATGAAGCTCCGCATTTGATTTTGACGCGTGATGCAAACCTCACGGGGCGTTTTGAAGCTGTGAGTTCGGATAAGTTTGACTTGGTGCTTTTTAGCAAGAAACGCGCTCGCCAGTACGTGACCGGCAATGCGACCAAGCTCCCGAATGGAAAAATCAAGCTTGATTGCTATCTGTATGCTTCCGAGACGAAGGACGTATTGCTTGGCGAAAGCTATACCGTGAAGCCTTATGACGTGCGTCAGGCGGTGCATTCGTTCTTTGACAAGGTCGTTTATCGCTTGTTCGGGGAACGCGGTGTCGCTTCGACGAAGCTTGCTTATGTTTCGAAAATCGATGGCGTGAAGCAGGTCGTGATTTCGGATTACGATGGTTTTTCTCGTCGCCAGATTACGCGCGATTCTTCGATTAATATGATGCCGGTTTGGCAGAAGGGCAATAAGGGCCTTGTGTATGTGAACTTCCGCAAGCAACGTCCGAACCTTTACGCCATCACGTTTGGCGGCAAGGAAACCCCGCTCTTTACGCAGTTCAAGCAGACGTTTAGCCCGGCAGTAAACCCGAAGACCGGAGAACTTCTTTTCTCGGTGACGGAAGGTGCAAAGACGGAACTTTATCGCGGCGATATGAAGACGGGTTCTGCGCAGAAGTTCTTGCACTTGAAATCGAATCAGGTGAGCCCTTCTTGGAGCCCGTTTGCAAGCGAAGTGCTCTTTACGAGTGACCGTGGTGGCTCTCCGCAAGTGTACGCGGTAGGGAAGGATGGCACGGACGTGCGCCGCATTACGTACATGGGCCATTACAATGAACGTGCAAGCTGGTCCCCAGAAGGTGACCGCATTGTCTACACATCGATGGACGATGGCAAGATGAACATTTATACGTGCGCTCTCGATGGTACGGATATTATCCAGCTGACCTCGAACGCAGGGAATAACGAACACCCGACTTGGTCGCCCGATGGCAAGCTGATTGCATTTGCCAGTGACCGTGGCGGTAATTATCAAATTTATATTATGCGTAAAGATGGGAGCGGCGTGACTCGCATTACGAATGGTAGCGAAAATACTTCGCCGACTTGGTCCTGGTTCTTTGACGAGAAAAAAGTTAAATAGAGGAGTGAATTATGGGTAAGATATTTAAACTTGCTTTGATGGGTACTGCAGTTGCGCTCTTCGCTTGGGGCTGCAGCAAGGAAAAGCCGGAAACGGATCCGCAACCGCAAACGGCGCCGGAAGCTCCTGCGGATTCGACGCTCAATCTCGATGCGCTTGTGGCAGATACGTTAAGCGCGGATTCTTTGGCTCGTTTGGAAGCGGAACGCCTTGAAGCAGAACGTGCACGCCTAGAAGAATTGATCAACCGCATCATGCTTGAAGATGTGTACTTTGACTATGACCGCTCCGAATTGACCGAGAATGCAAAGCGCTTGCTTGCGCAAGTGGCTGAAATCCTGGTCAATGAAAATCGCTTTATCGTGACTGTTGAAGGCCATACAGATGCTCGCGGTACCGAAGACTACAATATTTCTCTGGGTGCTCGCCGCTCGACTGTGGTGCGTGAGTTCTTGATTGCGTACGGCGTGGATGCCAACAGGCTTGTTTCAGTGAGCTATGGCAAGGAGCGTCCGAAGGTTCAGGGAACTGACGAAACGGCGTATTCCAAGAATCGCAGAGCGCATTTCCGCGTGTCCATTGATCAATAGTTTGGGGAGGACTTGATTGTGAATTTGAAGACTTTATCTCTAGGCGTTGTTTTGGCATCTTTTGTGCTATCGGGATGCAGTAGCATTACGATGTTGCGCACAAAAGAAATGCGTGCAGTCGGTGACGATGTCATTGCTAAGAATGATTCGGCGTACAAGGCTCTTTCGGCTGAAAATGCATCACTCCGTGCAGAACTTGATAGCGTAAAGGCTCAGCTTGATGCTTCTGCAGTGGCGCAAAAGCGCTTGCAGGCCGAAGTGACTGTGCTTTCGAATCGCATGAGCGAAGAAACGGTCCGCCGCGATACGCGTCAGGAAGAAATCATTTACCGCTTGGATTTGCTACTTGGTAAGTCTGACAAGATTTTGGCAAAGAAGGTCGTGGTGAACAATGGCGTGGCTAGCGCCGTGATGGAACCGGACGCCAATGCCGAAAAGATGATTGAAGCGGAAACGATGTTCAATGCCGCTCATTCGGATTATCACCGTGGCGAATACAAGCTTGCGTACAATGGCTTTAAGCAGGTTTATGAGCTTGTGAAAAAGGGCGAAATGGCAGAAGGGGCTCTCTACTGGATGTCGCTTTGCTTGATGGAGGCAAATCAGCCGGCAAAGGCAAAGACGCTCCTCACGAATCTCGTAGATTCCAATCCGAATGGGATGAAGGCTTGCGCGGGTATGTACAAGCTTGCGACGATTTACGGCAATGAATGCAATCTGGACCGTAAAAAGCAGTATTTGCAGATGATTCTTTCGAACAATACGTGCGCTTCGACTCCGGAACTGGAGCAGGCCGCGATTTCGTTGCAGGAAATGCTTGACTTTAAGTCTCCGGATGGGCGCTCGGCAACGGAAATTTGCCGCGAACAAATGCGATAAATACGAAAAAAGCCGGCTGGGAGCCGGCTTTTGTGCGTTTGGGGTGACGCCATTTTTTATTCGTCGCGGGCGTCCGGGTTGAATCGCTTGACGGTCGCACCAATCTTTGCCATCTTGGCTTCGAAATCTTCGTAGCCGCGGTCGAGATGGTAAATACGGCTGATGGTCGTTTCGCCTTCGGCAATGAGGCCTGCGAGAACGAGGGCTGCGCTTGCGCGGAGGTCGGAACCCATGATGTCGGCACCTTCGAGCGGGAGGCCGCCCTTGATGGTAGCCGTGTTGCCGTTCAGCTGGATGGAGGCTCCCAAGCGTTCAAGTTCGGCGACATGTTTAAAGCGGTCGTTATAAACCGTGTCTTGCACGAGGCTGTTCCCTGGAATGGAGAGGAGCGTTGCCATGAACGGAGCCTGCATATCGGTCGGGAATCCCGGGAATGGGAGCGTCACAAGGCTCATCGGCTTGAGTTCCTGCTGGCGGGCGTCAACTTCGGCCCAGTCGGCACCGACGTTCACCTTGCAGCCGATTTCGCGGAAAGCGTCGAGCGTAGAGGCGATGTGTTCAGGAATGATGCGAGTGACTTTCACGCGGCCGCGCGTGATGGCTGCTGCGCAGAGGAATGTGCCTGCTTCAATGCGGTCCGGGATGGTGACGCCTGTGCCCGGGCGGAGCGATTCGACGCCCTGGACGGTGAGGGTGCGTGTGCCACGACCCTGAATCTTTGCGCCCATGCTCGTGAGGAAGTCGATGAGGTTGTCAATTTCAGGTTCGAGGGCGGCGTTCTGCAAGACGCTTACGCCCTTGGCAAGTGTAGCTGCCATCAAGACGTTGACCGTTGCACCGACGCTAGAAATCGGGAAGTTGAAGTTACCACCAGGGAGGCGGCCTTCACAAGTGGCTTCGACGTAACCGTGCGTGACGGTAATCTTTGCACCGAGCGCTTCGAGACCCTTGAGGTGAAGGTCCACAGGGCGCGGGCCCCAGGCGCATCCGCCGGGGAGCGAGACGCGGCAACGTCCGAATCTGGCAACGAGAGGGCCGAGCACGTAGAAGCTTGCGCGCATGGTCTTCACAAGTTCGTACGGTGCTTCGAGATGGTCTACACCGCGGGTGTCGATTCTCAAGACGTGACTTCCGCCATTGATGTGGCAACCGATCACGCGGAGCACATCGGACATGGTCTTCATGTCTTTTAGGTGCGGAACATTTGTGATTTCAGAAACGCCATCGGCGAGGAGGGCCGCTGCCATCACGGCAAGCACGGCGTTTTTGGCACCAGAAATTTCAACTTCACCATTGACCGGTGCTTTGACTTGCGGAACGATAAACTGATCCATATAAATTAAACCTCTTTCTTTTCTTTTGGTTCGATGGCATTATGAACGACACGAGTCTGTGCGATAAAGTCGTGTAGCGCTCTCTTTTGCGGATCGATAAGGACAATAAGGTAACCCAGACCATAAAAAATGAGTGTCGCTTGCGTGACGATACTTGCCACAAAGCGGAAAATCGAGAATGCCCACGAAAGCTTTTCGCCATTTGCCATTTCGACATGAATGCGCATGAGCTTTTTACCCGGCGTGGCGCCCCAAACGGCGTGGAATACGATAAAGTAAATTGCCTGTACAATGCTCCAAATCGTAAAGAATGTAGACATTCCGGGGAGATCGAGAGCTTTGGAAACAAGGTCCGTGGAGGTGGGGCTTTCGATGTACTGATTTGCGATTTCGGAGGCGGCACTTAAGTCCACCATACCGGCCAAACTCATGACGTAAAGGAAAATTGCACCGACTACAGAAAGAATTAAGTTGTCTATAATAAAGGCGTTCGCGCGTACAAAAAATCCTGCAAATCGCTTGCGCTGCATTCTGCCTTGCAATAACGTTTCAATCGTCTGCTTGAGGAGTTCTTCTTCGGTCGGCTCCGGGGGTTCGCTTGCTTCAGGGAAATCTTTCCATGCTTTCCAATTCGTTTCGCCTGAGTGCCAGACTAAAGTTTCGTCTTTTATTTTGCCTTCGTTGACAAAATCTCTAATTTCATCGATAGAATAAGGACCTTGACGCCTATCCCCGTCGGTGATTGATGTATCGATATAAAACCATTTCATGTTGTGGAATAATTTAGTAAAAAGTTCGCAAGCCGAATTTTCGAAAAAATCCTAAATTTACAGGTTATGATGATGTTTAAAATTGGTCAGCGCTACGTTAGCCAAGCCGAACCTACCCTGGGGCTTGGTATTGTATCTGAAGTTCAGGGCCGTACTGTTAAAATTTTGTTCCCGTCTATCGGTCAAGCTCGTATTTACAGGACCGATGAAGCTCCGATTGAACGTTTTGTTTTGCAAGTGGGTGAAACCGTCAAGAGCGAAAAGGGCGTCTCCTTTGTGGTAGACTCCGTTCGCGAAGATGCGGGTATCATGGTTTATGTCGGGCGAAATGGCAAAGAGATGAAGGAATCCGAGCTGAGCTCGAAGATTTCGACCGCTCGACCGGCAGTGCTGTTTAAGGCCTTGGCCGATGACGAAGTTTGCTCGTCACGTGATTTTTTGCGTCATGAAGATGCGATGGAAATGTATTATAAGTGGATGTCTTCGCCGGTTCGCGGCATGATTGGCCCGCGTGTGAGCATGATCCCGCACCAGTATTACCTTTGCTACCGCGCATGCTCTAGCTCTACGCTCCCGAGGCTTATGCTTTCGGACGAAGTGGGTTTGGGCAAGACTATTGAAGCGGGCATGATTTGGCATGCGCTCAAGTCGAGAGGCCGCATCCAGCGTACGCTCGTGATTGTCCCGGAAACGCTGAAGCACCAGTGGATGATTGAAATGAAGCGCCGTTTCAACCAGCTTTTTACGCTGGTGGACGAAGGCTACATCCGTGGCTTGTTTGTGGGTGTCGCAAAAGATGAAACGAAGCCCAATCCGTTCATGCAGAGTAACGACATCATTGTGTCCATCGACTTTTTGATGGCACAGCCTGCATTGATCGAAGACCTTTTGAAGACGAACTGGGATATGACCATCATTGATGAAGCCCACCATCTGGTGTGCGAGGATGGTTTTACGAGCCACGAGTACATGCTTGCAAATAGGGTGATTGGTCGCTCTAAGGGTGTTTTGCTTTTGACCGGTACGCCCTTGCAGCTCCATCCGGAATCGCAGTTCAACCGTCTCAAGATGCTCGACCCGGTGCGCTTTGCAGACTATAACGATTTTATCAAGGACCAGGAAGCTTACCTCAAGCTTGTGCGAGATTTAAATAAGCTCCCGACCGACCCGAACCACCACATGAGCTGGGACGACTTGTACGAATGTGTCCCGAAGAACTCGCAGATCCGTCCGTGGCTGGAACAGGAAAATTCAAAATCCATGACCGCAGGCGAATGGATGCGCCGCATTGTCGATGGCATGGGTACGGGTTCTGTGGTGTTCCGCAATACGCGTAAGGGCGTGGGCGGATTCCCGAAGCGTGTGCTCGATGAAATCCCGCTTGAACCGAATCCGGCTTACCGTGAAATGGTGGATGTCGCTGCCGACCGCGACTTGGAAGCATCGACCGACATTCAGGAAAATGGCCTCCTCTGCACGAGGTTCTCCGACGCATGGGCGATGGACGAACGCTTTGTGTGGCTTAAGGGGTTCCTCAAGGAATACAAGAACGAAAAGGTTTTGCTGATTTGCGAATCCATTCAGGTCGTGCAGGCGCTTGAAACTTTGCTCCTCGAATTCTTGGGCGAAGGTGCGTTTGTGATGTTCCACGAAGATATGAGCATCATGGCTCGTGACAAGGCTGCGGCAAACTTCAGCAAGCCCGATGGTGCAAACTTGCTCATCGCTTCTGAAATTGGTTCTGAAGGCCGTAACTTCCAGTTCTCGCATCACTTGGTCTTGTTCGACTTGCCTCTTGATGCAGCTCTCGTGGAACAGCGTATTGGTCGTTTGGACCGCATTGGTCAGGACAAGGACATTATCATCCACGTGCCGTACGTGAAGGGCTCGGGCCAGGAAGTGATGTTCCGCTGGTACAACGAAGGTTTGAATTCGTTTGGCGCTCCGCTCATGAGCGGTGGTGAACTCTTCCTCAAGTACACGGAATCACTGATTGAAGCTTTGGCAACGCCGCGCGCTAGCCTTGAAAACTTTGTGAAGAACGTCATCCCGCAGGTCAAGAAAGACTGCGAACAGATGCGTAAGCATATCGAAAACGGTCGTGACCGCTTGCTGGAATTTAACTCCCGCAATCCTGAAAAGGCAAAGGAAATCACGGACGAAATTCGTGAACTTGATGCGGAACCGGAACTCAAGAATCTCGTGTTTGATTCTTTGATGAATCGCGGACTCGATGTGGAAAAGAGCTCTGTGCAGGATTGCTTCCTCATCACGATGGGACCGCAGGTTGAAGCGGGCTCTGTGCCGGGCATGCCTGATTTGGCAATGGCCGCTACTACTGCTGGCGGTGGTCGCGTGAATAGTCAGACGGATTTGTGTGGCGAAGGCGGTGGAGATTCCGATGGCGACGGTCGCGTGAGTGGTGGCACTTGCATGACGGTCACGTTCGATCGCGATGTTGCCATGACGCATGACGATATCGAATTTATCAGCTTGGACCATCCGCTCGCTCAGGGCGTGTTCGATTACGAAACGAGCTTTGGCCGTGGAACGGTTTCTTGCGCGATTTGGCCGAACTCCGGTTTGCGCGGACTCATGATGCAGTACAACTTTGCTGTGGAACTCCCAGTGTCCGAAGAATGGGGCTGCGCCGATATCGCTGGGCCGAAGTATTTCAAGGTGCTCGTGAATGCGAAGGGCGAAAACATGTCTGAACATTTCGATGCGCTTTCGAATGCGGCGCTCAAGGATGTGGGCGTTCCGCAGGGCAATGCGGCTGTCGATATGACGCTTCGTTACTTTGCTAAGGATGGCCTTGCGAAGGCTCGCTTGATTGTTTCTGAACAGGCGAAGAAGTATGCCGAAGAAGCGGCAAATGCCGTGGAAGCCCGTTCGGAACAGGAATACCAGCGCATGAATCATTTGCTCTCGATGCGTGGCAAGGCGGGTACGAGCGAAGCTTTGAAGCAGCTCCGCAAGAATGTACAGGAACGCAAGAAGATTGTGGCTAACCCGCAACTCCGCCTCGATGCCATTCGCTTGGTGGTGTGTAAGTAGACGAAAGAACGCCCACAGAAGTGGGCTACAGACGAGAGACGAAAGAGTATGCAGTGGTTAGTAAACAGAAATGAAAATAATGCTGTCATTCCCGACTTGATCGGGAATCTCCATTTTCTCCTTCGAAAGAAGGAGGTGCCCGCTCAGAGGCGGGCATGACATCAAAGGAAAATTGCTAACTAATAACTATTGACTAATAACTAACGACTGAAAAATGAGTGAATTAAGAAAGAACATTTTAGATGAAGCTCGCCGCGTGGTGGTGAAGATTGGTTCTCGCATTCTCGTGGATTCCGAGCGTGGTGGCGTTCGTACGCGTTACATCCAGAAGCTCGCAGATTCCGTGGCTCGTTTGATGGATGCAGGCAAGGAAGTCGTCATTGTCACGAGTGGTGCTGTGGGCACTGGCATGGCAGAACTTGGCTACAAGCAGAAGCCGACTGTGCTTGCCGAAAAGCAGGCTTGCGCTGCCGTGGGTCAGATTGACCTTATGTACGCTTATCGCGAAATGTTCCGCTGGGTGCAACTCTCCGTCGGTCAGATTCTCTTGTCTGCAGAAGACTTCCGTGACCGTGCACGTTACAAGAATTTGCAAAACACCATCAAGGCCATGCTTGCCAAAAAGATTGTTCCGATTATTAACGAGAACGACTCTTTGGCCGTTGCTGAAATCAAGGTGGGCGATAACGACAAGCTCTCAAGCGATGTGGCGCTGTTCCTTGATGCTGACTTGCTCCTCATCTTTACGGATGAAGATGGCTTGTTCGATGACAATCCGAAGAAGAATCCGAACGCTCGCTTGTTGAACTTTGTTCCTGAAATCACGCCTGCGATTTTGGCACTTGCCGGAAAGCCCGGTGAGGCTGGTTCCGCTGTCAGTACTGGCGGCATGCGGAGCAAGCTCGAAGCCATTCGCAATGTGACGAAGAGTGGCGCGAATGCATTCCTCGCAAACGGTATGAAGGTCCTCCCGCATCAGGTGTTCTTTGAAAACGCAAATGGTACTTTGTTCGCAGGTTCCAAGAAAAAGCTTAATAGCCGTCAGCGCTGGTTGAGCTTTATCACAACGCCGCGTGGAAGCGTGATTGTCGATGAAGGCGGCGTGAAGGCTTTGCGTGAAAATCATTCGAGCTTGTTGCCGGTGGGTGTTGTTGCCGTACAGAAGCATTTTGACAAGGGCGACTTGATTGAAGTCCAGGATGAAAAGAAGAATCCTGTGGCTCGCGGTGTCGCTGGTTTTGATAGCGAAACGCTCAAGCTTGTGCTCCGTAAGAAGACTGCCCAGGTGCATGAAATCTTGGGCAAGAACGTTCCTGATGAACTTATCCACAAGAACGACTTGGTTGTATTCTAACTAGGTGACTTTAGACCGCTTTAGACAAAAGGATCAAACGTATGGCTGAAGATCAGAATGTCGAAGAACTGGCCGAAGAATCGGCGGAACTCCCGAAAGTTGAAAGTAGGGAAGACCTGGCTCGCATTATACAGGCGCTTGTGTTTGCGTCTCCGGATGTCGTGACGCTCAAGAAGCTTCGCGAAATTCTCGGCGACTTCTTGGATGCTCGTTCTGTGGCGGATGCGCTCATTACCGCGAACGATTCTTTGAACAAGATTCAGTCTCCGTTTGAAATTGTGGAACAGGCGGGCGGTTACCGCTTTAGAACACGTGCAAAGTATTATCCGTGGGTGCGCAAGCTCTTCCCGGAAGCAAATGCAAGGCGCCTTTCGCAGGCGGCTCTTGAAACGCTTGCCGTGATTGCTTACCAGCAGCCGATTACCAAGGCCGCGATTGAACAGGTGCGTGGCGTTTCGTCTGCGGATGGTCCGATCCGTAACTTGCTTGACAAAGGCTTTATTACTTTGGGCGCAAGAGCTGAAACGGTCGGTAACCCCTATACTTACGTGACTACGCAGGAATTTTTGAAATACTTTGGTATCAATCGCATTCCTGAAGATTTGCCGCGTTTGCGTGAATTCAGTGAACTTTTGGAAGCGGGCGCTTTGGTGCCGCAATATGCAAAGCCGGAAAATGCTCCGGAAGAACCGACTCCGCTCGAAGAATCGACTGACCAGATTGAATTGTCTATGGGAGATGCTTAATGGCCGTTACTCCGTTGATGCAGCAATATTACGAAATCAAGAAAGAAAATCCTGGCTGCATTTTGTTTTTCCGCATGGGCGACTTCTTTGAACTTTTTGAAGATGACGCTGTAATCGCCTCGAAAATTTTAGGTTTAACGCTCACGAGCCGCAATAACGGCGCTTCCGGTGCAACGCCTTTGTGCGGGTTCCCGCACCACGCTGCTGAACGCTATGTGCCCAAGATGGTGGCGGCTGGCTACCGTATCGCCATTTGCGAACAAGTCGAAGACCCGAAACTTGCAAAGGGCATTGTCAAGCGCGACATTGTTGAAATCATCAGCGCTGGCACGGCGATGAACGAAGAAAACCTCAATGCGAAAGAGGCAAACTACCTTTGCGCTTATGTGCCTGCGACAAGCGATGATGGCAAGGGCGGAAACGGGGACGTAGCTGCTTTTGCGATTGCCGATGTGACAACGGGTTACTTGGCCACGTGCCGTAGCAGTGTGCAGGCTTTCGAATGCGAATTCAGCCGCCGCATGCCCAAGGAAATCGTGATTCCCGAAGGAACGACAATCCCTGCTGCCATTATGGACTTGATCAAGGCCGAAAACGTTCTGGTCACGGAACTTCCTGCTATTTTGTTTGCAGAAGACCAAGCGAAGGATGTGCTCTTTACGCACTTCAAGGTCGAAGCGCTTGATGGCCTTGGCTTGGATGGTCGCGTTTTTGAAACGTCAGTGACGGGTGCGTTGCTCCAGTATTTGATTAACCAGAAAAAGTCCGAATTGTCGCACTTTACGACGCTCGAAATTTTGAATCTGGACGATTACATGACGCTCGACCCGAGCACGCTCCGCAATTTGGAACTCGTGCGTCCGCTGAATGCTGACGATTATTCCAGCACGCTTTGCTCGGTGCTCGATTTTACGGTGACGGCGATGGGGGGGCGTACGCTCAAGGACTGGGTGAGCCATCCGTTGATTGCTGTGGACCGCATCCGCGAACGCGAAGAAGCGGTGGGCGAACTTGTCCAGAATCCTGTGGCGCTTGACGAACTCAAGGAATCGCTCACGTCGATTCTCGATATGGAGCGCTTGATGGGCCGTGTGGGTTCCGGTCGTGCAAATGCGCGTGACCTCGCGGGAATGGGACGTTCTCTTTCGCAGGCATCAAAGGTCGCTGACGTTTTGGAAGGCTTGCATGCGCCGCTTTTTGAAGGTCTACGCGAAACGTTGAATGCAGCAAAGGGCCGTGGCGAAGACTTGCTCAAGTACTTCAATGATGACTTGCCGATGACCGTGCGCGAAGGCGGTATGATTCGCCCGGGGGCAAGTGCTGAACTTGATGCGATGAACGAAGACATCAAGGAACGCCGCGAATGGATTGCTTCCTTGGAAGGTCGCGAACGCGAACGCCTTGGAATCCCGTCATTGAAAGTCGGTTACAACCGCGTGTTCGGTTATTACATCGAAATCACGAAGGCGCAGATGGCAAAGGCCACGCAGCCGATTCCGGATGAGTATATCCGCAAGCAGACAACGGTGAATGGCGAACGCTATATCACGCCGGAAATGAAGGAATGCGAATCCGTCATCAGCAACGCCGAAGTCAACATCCATGCGTTGGAATACAAGATTTTCTGCGAACTTCGCGAACGCGTGAACAGCTGGCGCGCCGAACTCCAGGGCATTGCCGATGCAATTGCTCGAGTCGATAGTTTGTATAGCTTTGCCCGTGCGGCCCGCAAGTACAATTACGTTTGCCCGGAAGTTTTTGAAGGGACGGGTATTGAAATTCGCGGCGGTTTCCATCCGGTGATTGTCGCGGTGAACCCTGATTTGAACTTTATCCCGAACGACGTGACGCTCTCGCCGGATGGTACGCGACTGATGCTCATTACAGGCCCGAACATGGCCGGTAAATCGACGTACTTGCGCCAGACTGGGCTTATTGTGCTCATGGCGCAGATTGGCTGCTTTGTGCCTGCCGAAAGTGCTCGCATTGGCGTAGTGGACCGCATCTTTACGCGTGTGGGCGCGAGTGACCGCTTGAGCCGTGGCCTCAGTACGTTCATGGTCGAAATGATTGAAACGGCGAACATCCTCCGCAATGCGACGCCGCATAGCCTTGTGCTGCTCGATGAAATCGGTCGCGGTACGAGCACGTTTGACGGCCTCTCGATTGCGTGGGCAATTGTCGAGACGCTCCACAGCGAGCCCGCTCGCATGGCGCTTACGCTGTTTGCAACGCACTATCACGAATTGACGGGGCTTGTGGATTCGCTGGAGCATGCCGGAAACTTCCAGGTCGCCGTGCAGGAAAAGGGCGACAAGCTCACGTTCTTGCACAAGATTCTCGAAGGCGCTTGCGATTCGAGCTATGGCATTCACGTGGCTGAGATGGCGGGGCTCCCACCTAACGTGGTGCGCCGAGCTCGCAAGATTTTGCTCCGTTTGGAAAAGCAGAAGATTGACCCGAGCGACGAGGCGCAAAACAAGAAAATCAAGGCGCAGCCGCAGATGGACTTGTTTGCACCGCCAGACGAAAACACGCTCTTGCTCAAGGATGAAATTCGCAGGCTCAAGCCCGAGGAAATGACCCCGATGCAAGCGCTGCAGCGCCTCATGGACCTGAAGGAAAATTACGGGAAATAGAATAGGTTTTAGGTAATAGGTGTTAGGTATTAGGTTTATAAAAGTGGCTTCGCCGACCTTTGCCTAACAAAATTGCTAATTATTACCTACAACCTATAGCCTACCACCTAACTCCTAACAATGATCGATTTCGCGGCTTTAATGAACTTTGCTTTTGAGAATCGGCTCTACGAGTCCGAGGTTCATGGCATTGAGCATTGGCATCAGGTGGAGTACAATGGGCTCCTCTTGGCGAAAAAGACTGGCGCCGACATTGATGTGGTGCGCTTGTTTGCGATTTTCCACGACTCGCAGCGTTTGGATGATGCATACGACCGTGAACATGGTGCACGCGGCGCAGAATTTGCAAAGCGTTGCCGTGAGGAAAAGCTTTTTGAATTGGACGATGAGCGCTTTGGCTGGCTCTATGATGCGTGCCGCTTCCACACGATTCAGCCGCGTACGGGAATTGTTACGATAGACACTTGCTTTGATGCAGACCGCTTGGATTTGGGCCGTGTCGGGTTTCCGCTGGATCCCAAGAAAATGGCGACGGAATGGGGTGCAAAAATAGCCCAGAAGTCGCTGACTTCGGGCTATTCCGTATTCCACATGCGCGAGTGGATCCGCTCACTTGTGTTGTGATGTTATTCTTGCGATTTTAGTCATCCTCGCGACTTGTGCTGTTTGCACTGAGCCATGTTGAAGAGTGCATGCTGAAGTAAGGCTAGGTTTCATTGATTTATGGTTTCAATGCAAGAAGATCTTTTTCGGGAACATTCAGCTTTTTTGACACTCTCTGAACCCAAAGCTTAAACATCTTCTCGCTATTTTTGCGACCTTTTTCAATTCCTTTTTCAATCCCTTTTTTGATCCCTTTTTCGATTCCTTCTTCGATTCCTTTTTTGAGCCCCTCTTCAAGTCCTTTTTTCATACCTTTCCGGAGACCCGCCGCTTTGGCTTTTCTTTCTGCATCGGCGATGCTGACAAAGCCCATGCGTTCTCCAATGCTTCTGAATGCCATAATCATCTCCTTGATTAAAGTTTTATCAACATACCACTTCAAATATAATTCAATTTTTTTGACGAGAGTAGCCCTCGCGTTGTTGTCCAGTTTGTCGAGCAATTCCTTGATAATTTTGCCGGCGCTCTTGAGTCCATCAGGATCGTAGGCGTGTTTCATCACAAGAAGCCCGATGGCTGCTACAGGATTGTTCGAACCGCTGCAATCAGAATCAAGAATGTTTGCAAGGCTTACCATGACGCATTCAAATGGAAGATCTTTTCCGTTGAATTGTTCATACCCTTTTTTCTTGAATTCTTCAACGGGGTTCCAGTGAGATTTTCCGTTGTAGATGATAATTGCTTTTGTCGGGAGCCATTTGAAGTCGGAATTACTTTTGTTCACCATCACTTCAAAAACATAGTGATAAATTTGCGAGAGCGTGTCGTTTTCTCTGACAGACTTGTGTTCGAGTAATATGCCAACGAATGCGTCTGGCCCTCCTTTAAGCGACTTTGCTTTGAAGGCGAGATCGGCTTCGCCTCGTTCGCCAACGGTGCTGAAACTTTCAGGAATGGGTTCGAGGCTTTCCATATTGACGTTCGAAAGCATTTTGCGGAGTGCTGGAGTCCGGCGTTGAGCGAGTTGTAAAAGTGCTTTTGTGTTTTGTGGAATGGAGTAGATGTATTTAAAGAAGGAATCGTGCTTACGTTTTGACGCTTTTTTTTCTTTTTCCATGAAATCACTTTTCATCGAGTTCAGTAACTCGATTTTTGTTCATATAGCAAACGATATAATAAAGGATATAGAAAAAGATATAGAAAAGCCTAGCTCGTTGGAACTAGTTAATTGTAATCTATAAAACTGTACTGAAAAAAGCAAGAGGTCTTTTGGCGCCCGGTTTTGTGGCTAGGAGACAAAAGACCAATGAGATGAACAACTAACTATTCTTTAATCGCTTGGAACGAGCAGCTGATTTCAACAGCGACGTTCTTCGGGAGCGTAGAAACGCCGACAGCCGTACGCGCGTGTTTGCCGTTCTCACCGAGAATCTGCACGGCGAGTTCGCTGGCGCCATTCAGTACAATCGGCTGGTCATGGAAATCGTTTGCAGACTGCACAAATCCCTGAATCTGAACGAGGCGGAGTGTTTCGCCGGCTTTCAACTGCGTGAGGGCGGCGGCAATGTTGTTCAAGAAGCAAATCTGTGCCGCTTCCTTGGCCTTTTCCACAGAAATCTGGTTCGGAACAACGCCTATAAAAGCAGAAAAGTCTCCCTTCACGGACGGCAACTGCCCAGAAACAATAATCGTATCGCCAAAGCGCGTTGCCGGAACATAAGCGGCAACCGGTGCGGGGCAGGCGGGGAGCGTCAGCCCCAGTTCTTCAAATTTAGAGACAATATTGCTCATGTAATCTCCTTGTTTTTTGCGCTTCTAATATACAATAATTGCGCCTTATTTGGCATTTTTTCGTTAGGCGATTTCGTGGAATGTACTTTGTATTTTGCTGAGGTATATGCAAGGACTATTACTGGTATAAAAGAAGATGCCGGCTTGGGGGCCGGCATGACGTTTGCAAAATAGCACAGGTTCCTTCGACTACGGCGCAATACGCCTTCGCTCAGGATGATGCGGACCGTTACTTCTTCTCGACTAATTCCGTGGCGAGCTTCTTCATTCCGTTGAAGTCCCACTTGCCACTGCCGAGCTTCGGGATGGCTTCGACGCAGAACACGGAACCCGGTTGCATGAGTGGCGGAATGCCTGACTTGCGCAAACTTCTTGAGATTTCTTCGGTATCGAGAGCTTCGTCGCCTTTGACGAGGAGCACGATGCGTTCGCCCTTCACAGAATCCGGAACGGCGGTAATGGCAAATTCGTGTTCTCCCATGATGCCTGTTTCTGCAATGCGGAGTTCCACAGCGGTAAGCGAAATCATTTCACCACCGAGCTTTGCAAAGCGGCTGTAGCGGCCGAGAATCTTGACGAAGCCGTCTTCGGTGATGGTACACTTGTCTCCGGTCTTGTACCAGCGACGCCCATCGACTTCAAAAATGACGGCATCAGTTTTAGCTTCATCGCGGAGGTAACCCTTCATCACTTGCGGGCCTGTGATGACGAGCATGCCTTCTTCACCCGGAGCCAAGAATTCGTTTGTCTCGGGGTTAATAATGGCACCTGTAGAACCCGGGACGACCATGCCGATGCTCGATGGGTCACTGCATTTTTCCATCGTCAAGAAGTCGTCCAAAAGTACGTTCGGGGCGTTGAGCGTTGCAAGCGGCGTGAGTTCCGTACAGCCGTAGCCTTCGTAAATGTCCTTGCCGAACTTGAGCTTGAAGGTCTCGCGCATTTCGGGGCGGAGCTTTTCTGCACCGGCAATCACGTAGCGCAAAGAGTCGAGGCACATCGGGTGGACCCAGCGGTTGATGGCGATGGCGCGGAGGAATGTCGGGGTGCCCATGAGGATGGTCGCCTTGTATTCGGCACACACGCGAGCAAGCGTCTTGATGTCAGTCGGGTCGGGGCAGAGCACCATCGGCACACCGTCCAAAAGCGGCATCATGAATGTCATCGTAAAGCCAAACGAATGGAACAGCGGGAGGAGCGATGTCATCACGTCGGTGCGGCAAAGCCTGATGACGTGGTCTCCTTGCTGGGCGTTGGAAATCACGTTCTTGTGCGTGAGTTCTACACCCTTCGGTGTACCTTCAGAACCGGAGCTGAACAAGATAACAGCATCGTCGCTCAGCTTTGCGGTCGTGAACCAGAGGTCTCTCAAAAGTTTCTTGGGGAACGTTAAGACGATGAACGATTCGAGCAGACGGCAGAATGTGCTGATTTTCTGTTCTTCTTCGTCGATGTAGAACATCTGGCATTTTTCGGCAAGCTGCTTGAAGTCGGAGTTCTTGCCGCAGAGCTTGTCAAAGAAGGCTCGGGACGTGACAATTGTCGAAAGTTCAGCCTTGTCGATGCAACCAATGAGCGTGTCTACAGGCGAGGTGTAGTTCAGGTTGACGGTCGTCTTTCCGCAGCCGAGAATAGACATAATGCCGAGAGCGGCGTCGCGGCTCGTGGGGAGCATGAAGCCTACGTTCTGGTCGTTCTTGGTGAGCGATTTGATTTTCTTGCTGAAGTGGTGGCAGAGGCGGATCATCTCGTAACCATTCACGTGGCGGCCGGCAGGGTCAATCAAGATTGGGCGGGAACGGCGCTTGCGCATCGCGCGGTACCAGAGCGGGATGATACTTGCGGAATGGTCCATCGCCATGTTCCAGATGTCGGTTCCCAGGTTCTGCAAGTCCTTGCGGATCACGTTTTCGGGCGTGGTGGCGGGGAGAGCCTTGCCGAAACCTACGCTGATGACTCGGTTGAAATACTGCGGGCGGTTCACACATTCGGAGGCGTGGCTGTAGCGGCTGCCCCAAAGACCTTGTATGTAGAACGGGACGATTTGGGCTTCGGTGCCTTCAATAGCCTTTGTGTAATCGAGCGAGAACTTGGATACAAATGGAGTCTTTGATACTTCGCCTTCGGGGAAGATGACGACGGCTTCGCCCTTGAGGAGCGCTTCGTGGATTTTTTTCATCGCTTCACTTGGGTCGCGGCGGTTGATGTCGATGACGGACTTGCCGTGTGCGAACCAGCGCAAATACCAGTCGGCAAAGGTGTTGCGGTTACTTGCGATGAGAAGCGGGCGCGGGCTTGCCATCTGGAGCACGGCCCAGTCAATAAAGCTGTAGTGCGGGCCTACCAAAAGGAGCGGACCAGATTCGGGCATATTCTGGATGCCGTGGACCTTGACCTTATAGCGGAACACGTATGAGAATGCAAAGCGGAGCCCAGCGCGGAGGAGCGTCATCGGGGTGCGCTTGAGCGTGAACACGAACGTGAGGGCGAGGATCACAGCGAGGAAGAATAGCTGTTTGTGGAGGCTGAGTTCGGTCATGAGGAAGAGGATGACCTGGAAGCCAAGTAAGATGAACAGGAAGCTCATCTGAATCATGAACGAAACGGCGTGGATGCGGCCAGATGTGTCTGGGCGTGTGACGTTTTGGATGACCGTGCGGAGGATGACGAATGCGGAGCCTGCCCAGAAGGCGATGAATGCGTAGAGGAACGCAAGGACGTACTGGTTATTGATGAATGGCGTCATAATCATCGTGATGGAAGACGCAATGGCGGCAAGCGGGATAAGGCCTGTTTCCACGAAGTTCTTGGAAGACTTTGCGGCACTGATGGCGCCAATGATGTAGCCGATTCCTGTAAAGATGAACGTCCACTGGAAAAGCGTTGTGCTCTGCGTGCCTGTCATGTTCTGCGAAATCATGATGAGGAATTGCGTCACGCTCCAGAATGCAGCAATGCCGAGCATCGAGAGCTTGAGCATCGGGTTCGACCAGGTCGAAGAAAAATTGCGCATGGGAGAGCGAAGCTTCACGAACTTGTTCTGCTTGCAGATGCGGATGCAGAAAGACGAAATCGCGGCAACAAGGCCAACAGCCGAGAGGATAAACGGAAGCAGTGTGTAGCTGATTGTCGAGCTGTCGTTCGGGCTGTAGTCAAACGTGAGGAAGGATATAATCGTGATGCCGAGCGCCATGAAAATCAAATGCTTGGCGTTGATCCTCACGAGGTCGTTCCCGTCGGTGATTTCTTTCATGAGGCCGATTTTTGCAGGGCTGAAAATCGCAAGGAAGATGCCGTAGAGGAACAATAGCGCAAATGCACCGAAGTCGAGCCTTTCGCCAAAGAAGAATGCAATCAGCAAAACGGAAATTGCCATGCCGATGGAGGTCCAGCCCATGACCTTGCTCTTGGGGAAGCGGCCTGCGAAGTAGCTTGCGACATGCATCATGATGATGCTCGGCGAGAACATGGCGAACTGGAGTAAAAGGCTCAGCCAGAAGAATCGTGTGCCTTCGGAGTTGAAGGTTATCCAACGTTGAAAGTGGATGAATAAACCCAGTTGCATAAAAGATGTTAAAAATACAGCTATGTAATAGGGAATCTCGCCAGAGTGTAATGTGCGTTTCATATAGGTTGTTTTGTATAAAAATTGTTCAAAATTGCGAGGTAAATATAGTAATGATTGGTGGGGGTAAAAAAGGAAAAGCCCGCACGGTGGCGGGCATGACATAGTAGGGGGCGGGGGGCGTCTCGTTACTTCTTGAATACTTTGTAGAAGCAGAATGCGCAGAGCCCAGTGATTGCGCCCCAAGCGCAAATCATGAAAACGAGTCCGCCCGTAGTGAATTCAGCGTCCATTTTTAGCCCTCCATGTTTTCGTCAGAGTTTCCGATTTCCATCTTCTTGATGCTTTTGCTGCGGCCTTTTTCAGCAGGGCCGCCCTTGCGCCAGGCGTAGGCGATGGCGAGGTTTAAAAGCAAGAACAGTATGAGCAAGAATCCGCGGAATGCCCATGTGAATCCGATTTTTGGGAATGTGTGGCCAAGGAAATTGACCGTTGCATTCGGGTCCACGTTGCTGAGCGTGATGAACGGGAGACCGTCCGTGAGCGTGAACGAAACCAAAAGCACAATCAGGTAAATCGGGCAAACATACATGATGATGGGGCGCAAGAAGCGGGGGAGCTTGAGGAGCGAACCGTCGTTCATTGTTGCGAAGGCTTCGTTTTCGCCCGGTTCAAATTCCACTTCGGCAGGGAGGTCGCCATTGGCCTGGGCTTCTTTCGCCTTGCGGCGTCCGAGCACGAGGCTAAAGAGAACAGCCTGGATCATGCCTACGAACACGATGAGGTACGTACCGCCCCAGAAGTCGAGTTCATCGACGGTGCCTGCGGCGAGGCCGAAAATGGCGGTAAGGCTACCGATAAAGGTAATCGTACTGACCGTCGTGACGGATTTTTTACGCGTAAACTTGAGGTCGTCTTCGCAGAAGCTGATGAGCGGCTGGATGATGGAAATGGCGCTTGTGATGCCTGCAAAGAATAGCATGGTAAACCAAACGGTCTGGAGCGCGCCACCGAACGGGAGCGTTCCGAAAACGTAAGGCATCGTCTGGAATCCAAGACCAAACGTGCCGAGCTTCGCGCATTCTTCGATGTTTGCGCCTGCGATAAGCACAGCCATCGGGATTACAACCGTACCACCAATAATCACTTCGGCAAATCCGTTCGTAGCACTTGCCGTGAGCGAAGAAAGCACGAGGTCTTCTTTCGGCTTGAGGTAGCTTGCGTAGCAGAAGATGATGGCCATACCGAGACTCATCGTGAAGAACACCTGGCCAGCTGCGGCCATCCAGACCTTCGGACTAGCGAGTTCCGAGAAATCTGGGTTCCACATGAAGGCAAGTCCCTTGCCAATGCCTGGGAGCGTGAGCACGCGGACCACAAGCACAAGGCCTAAAATCAAAAGGATCGGCATGCAAATCTTGTTCGCGCGTTCAATGCCCTTGCGCACGCCGAACGAAAGCACTATCATGTTCGCGATAAATGTAATGAGGAAGAAGATGATGGCGACCGGGATGCCGCCGACGCAAGTCTTGAGCATGATGTAGTCGCTAAAGAATTCCGTCATCTTTGCAGGACCCTGCGCGACAACGTCCATCAACGTGCCCGTTGCGGAGTAGAATGCAAATGCCAAAATCCAGGACTGGATAAATCCATAATAGAAAATGATGAAAATCGGCGGGAGGAGTCCGAGTGAACCCAGGTACTTTGCCCACTTCTTCTTTTTGTGGAAAATCACGTGGTAGGTACTCGGGGAGGTGCCGTAATTGTGGTAGCCGGCGTAACGGCCGAGCGTCCATTCAATCCAGGCGAGCGGAATTCCGAGGAACACAAATGCAATGAGGTAGGGGATGATGAATGCGCCGCCGCCATTAGTAGCCGCCTGCACAGGGAATCGAAGAAAATTGCCAAGACCGACTGCAGAACCAGCGACTGCGAGGATAACCCCGAGTTTGGAACCCCAGCTTTCACGATTATTTGCCATGTTCTTTTCCTAAAATTTGAGCCGAAACTCAGTGAATATCGTGTTAAATTTAGTTATTCTTCGAAAAATGGCAACTTTGAAAAATATTACGCAAGGGGATGACCTTAGGCGTTCTTTTTTTGCCTGCCTTTGAGTTCCTCTTTCTTAGCGTACATGCTTTCGTCTGCGCGCTTGAATACGTCGTCAACGTTGTCGCCAGCCTTGAATTCGGACATGCCGTAGGCGACAGAGTAGCGTTCATAGGGTTTGCGCTTGGTATTGTTTGCCGTCTTTTGAAATTCCCTTTCGATATTTTTCAGAAGCTTTTCGCGGTTCTTGTAGTCGCTGTTTTGCAGAATGACCACGAATTCGTCTCCTCCGACTCTGTAGACGGGAGATTGTCTGTAGATGTTGCAGAAAATGCGGCAAGCTCCCAAAATGTACTTGTCTCCGCAATCGTGACCAAAGTTGTCGTTGACATCCTTAAGGTTGTTGACATCGATCATCACAATCGCAAATGTTGCGGTATTGTTGGCAATTTGTTCTTGCAAGGCTTCTTTCGTTTTGTCGTAGGCGACCTTGCTGTTGACATGGGTCAGGGAATCCGTGAATGCGAGGTTGGTCATGTCTTCGGCCTGTTCCTTTGCGGACCGTGCGATGGCCTCCGCTTCTAGAAGCCCCTGGACGTATGTGCGCATGTCCTTAGACATCTGCGAGATTGCATTCGAAAGCGATTCGATTTCGTTGTGCGTGTGAATATCGGGAGCGGCGAAAATCAGTTCGTCGGGCGTCTTTTTACCACGGCTCTTTTCGGCGAAATGTCGGGCGCTCTTTTCAAGTTCAAGAATCGGCCCCGTCACGTTGCGGCGTAACCATATGAACAAAATAAGTGCAAACAGGAGCCCAAGCCCGAGGGTCAGTAAAACGTTGTACATGACGTAATTGTTGACGGTCTTGTGGAGGTCCGAAATGGAAATGTCTGCGCAGATGACGCCAAAATGCACTCCAAGCGAGTTGACGTACGGTTTGCAGGCCGTGTAGGCCGCCCCCCAGTCGGAGTCTTCTTCAAAGAATGAAATTTCATCCTTTGTCATGGCCTTCGCGAATTTTCGAATTTCAGAAAGTTCATACGCGTCGGTCAGCTCCAATAACTTCATGTCTTCTTCGCCACGTTCACGTTCTGCCTTGCTTGTGGCGGAGCAGATATTGTATATGGAATCGTTGCGCACAAAAAGCGAGTAGAGGTAGAACAGCTCGAAGTCGTCGACCATGCCGTTGAGCAACTGTTGCACGTCGTTGTACTTTTCGGTCTTTTGGCCCGTTATGGCGTTCTGGTAAAGGTCGTCCATGTCTATGCGGTTGACCGCATAGTTCAGAATGTTGCTGAGCTTGTCATCGTAACGCTTGTAAAGAGACTGAGAGTATGTCAGGTAAGCCTGGATAGAAAGCAAAAGGCACATGAATGTGATAAAGACCGCGCTTCCTAGAATAAGGCTTCTATGAATAGGTTTCTTCTGGTTCTTCATACATTGCTCCATCGCTTCAAAAAATAGTTCTTTTTTTTACAAGAATCGTAAGTGATGTAAAAAATAGCACAATGATAGGAATCTGCTTTTTTGTACACTATTTTGTAAAAATGACACCTTTTGACATGGTGGTTTTATTATATTAGTGCTCATGGTAGCAGTAAATAAATCCAAGAAAGAAATTGAGTATCTCTGTACGGAATGTGGCAATACGACTCCGAAGTGGGCGGGCAAGTGCCCGTTTTGCGGGGCGTGGAGCTCTCTTAAGGAACATGTTATTGAACGGGTCGCGGAAGGTGCTGGGCGCGTGGGGCGTGGTCTTGGCGGTCCGGTTCATAAGGTTGTGATGCTGAAGGATGTCGCAACGGAAGATACGCGGCGTTTGAGCACGGCGAATTCGGAATTTGACCGTGTGCTTGGGGGCGGTTTTGCGCCGGGAAGCCTGGTGTTGATTGGCGGCGATCCGGGGATTGGTAAATCGACTCTCGTGCTGACGACACTTGCAACTATGAATGCGGCGGGAGTCAAGGCGCTGTATGTGAGTGGCGAAGAGAGCGCTTGTCAGGTGAAGCTCCGCAGCGAACGATTGAATGTCTCGGGGAGCGACATGATGCTCCTCTGCGAGACGAATCTCGAGAAAATTTTGGAGCAGGCAAAAGAGGTAAAGCCTCAGGTGCTTGTGATAGATTCTATCCAGACGGTTTACAAGAGCGACCTTGCGGGGACTCCCGGCTGTGCAACGCAGTTGCGCGAATGCACGCTGGACTTGATGGTGTTTGCCAAAAATACCGGCTGCATCACGATTCTGATTGGACATGTGACGAAGGACGGGCAGATTGCCGGTCCGCGAATCTTGGAGCACATGGTCGATACGGTCGTGTACTTCGAAGGCGACCGGAATCATCAGTACAGACTCTTGCGAACCATCAAGAATCGCTTTGGCGCTACCGACGAAATCGGCGTTTTCGAGATGACGAGCCACGGACTGAACCCTGTACTGAACCCTAGCAAGGTCTTTTTGCAAGAAGGCGTCCCGCCGACACCCGGGAGCGCCGTGTGCTGTACCATGGAAGGTTCAAGGGCGCTCCTGTTCGAAACGCAGGCCCTGGTGAACCAGACGAACTTTGCGGTTCCGCAACGGGTGGCGGCGGGCATTGACCCCAAGCGCCTGACGATCATCCTTGCGCTTTTGGAAAAGTTTGGCGGCGTGACTATTGGCGCCTCGGATGTATTTGCAAGCATTGCCGGCGGCATGAAGGTGAACGACGCCTCTTCGGACTTGGCGCTTGCGCTTGCCGTGGCGAGTAACCACCTGGGAATCCCGCTTTCGCGGCAGACGATTGCGATTGGCGAGCTAGGACTGTCTGGCGAGGTGCGCGGTGTAAGTCTCTTGGACCAGAGGCTTAAAGAAGCGAGTCGCTTGGGCATGACGGAAGCTGTTGTGCCCGCAAGTAGCAAACTCTCGGAGAATATGGGCTCTATGAAGGTTGTGCGGGTGCATTCATTGTCCGAAGCTATAAGCTGGCTTATGGATAAGAAGTAGGGTAGGAAGTGGTTAGTAAACAGTGGTTAGTGATGAGTTGCCGACTAATAACTATTGACTAAAGACTATTGACCAATGACTAAAATAAAAAAAGGGGCGCTCTTATGAGCGTCCCTAAATTCCGTTATTCAATAGGACTTATTTTTCGCCCGGTCTCTTGAATCCGTATGCACGTGGATCGAAACCGCTGGGGAACTTAGTTCTTTCGTTGTAAATCACCTTCTTGGCAGTGAACTTTTCGATCTTTGCACCGGTGAGGTCTGCACCAGAGAAGTCCACGTCTTCCATCTTGGTGTCAGCGTCAATCTTGACCCCTTCCATCTTTGCGTTGATGAAGGTGACCTTGATGAGCTTAGCACCAGAGAAGTTTGCACCGGAGAGCTGAGCATTGTTGAATGCGGAGCGTTCGATGGTGGAGTTGGAGAAGACAGCCTTGGTGAGGTCTGCGTTGTCGAAAATGTCCTTGAAAACGTAGGCACCGTCGAACACGGCCTTCATGAGTTCAGCGTAGTTGAACACGTTCTTGCTCACGTTCGCATCGAAGAAGGATGCCTTGTTGAGCTTAGCCTTGTCGAACGTGCTCTTGGAAACGTCGCCCTTGTCGAAGATAACGCCGTTCAAGTCCTGGTTGGTGAACGTCATGTTCTTGACCTTGGACTGAGCGAACTTGGCCTTCTGGAGCTGGGTCCTGGAGAGGTCCACGTCGTTGAACGTGGTCAAGGAAAGGTCTGCTTCCTGGAGGTTCACGTTGTTGAAAACGGCACCGTCGAAGTCTGCCTGAGAAAGACCTGCCTTAGCGAAGTTCACGTTGTTGAGCTTTACGCTGGAGAAGTTTGCAGCGATGAGGTTGCAAGCCGTGAAGTCCGTCTTTTCCATGGTGGTCTTGCGGAGATCGCTGTTAGCCATCAAGGAACGGGAGAAGTTCGTGTTGGTGAGGTTTGCCTTGCTGAAGTCTGCGCGCGTCAGGTCCATATCCATAGCGGATGCCTGGGTGAGGTCGGCCTTGCTGAAATCGCATTCGTCAGAAACCTTCATGGCGTCGAGACGGGCGCCCTTGAGGTTTGCCTTCGGGAATTTGCTATCGAGAAGCGTTGCGCGGTAGAGGTTTGCGCCTTCGAGGTTTGCACCTTCGAAGCTTGCAGAACGAATGTCTGCGCCGCTAATCGTTGCACCCTTGAGGTTTGCACCTTCGAAGTTGGCGCCGCTAATCACGGCATTGCGGAAAGAGACTTCGGGAAGGATTGCGCCTTCGAAGTCCGGAGATTCACCGGCAGAGCGCTGGAAGTCCGTAACGCCCTTGACAGCTCTTGCCTTCTGGAACTGATAGTTGTCGATACGCTTGTCGCGGAAGGATGTATTCAGTTCTTTACCTCTGAAGTCCTGTGCAGACACGTTGAGCGCGAGTGCACCAAGGAGGCAGAGACCAAATTTATAGACGTTCTTCATATTCATAGTCAAATTCCCTTTATGAAAAAAAGTAAATCAAATAACGGATAGCCCTAAAATAACTAAAAAAATTGCAAAACTAACAATGAAAAATAAAAACTGACCAAATAAATACTAATTTTACGTTGAAATGACTTGTTTTCGTTCAAATTCTTACAAAGTGGTGATCTGCGGGGCGGGTCCTGCCGGTCTTATGGCTGCATTCCAGCTAGGAAAAATGACAGGCAGTGCCGGACGAATCCTTCTTTTGGACAAAAAAGAACCTTGGAAAGAGCCCATCTTTTGTGCCGAAGCTGTATCGACCCATCGTTTGAACGAGTTGTGGCCTATAGACGAATCCTGGGTGCGAGGAAGCCTTTCGGGCATCTATTTTACGTCGCCCAAGGGTTACAAGGCTGAATTTTACAGCAAGGATTGCGGACAATTGCTTGACCGCTCGAAGTTCCACCATGCGATTGCCGATGCATGCGTTGCTGCGGGCGTGGAATGTCACTTTGATGCGCTCATCAAAAGCATTGAAAAGGCCGAAAATGGCTGGAATCTGAATGTCCAGGTGGGCGATGAAACGTTCGCGGTTTCGGCGGAGGCAGTTATTGACGCCAGTGGCCCAGGTTGCCGCCTCACTCGTGGAATCCCGTGCCTTGAAGGAATTGAATCGGGCGATACGGATTTGGAACCCGGCATTTTTGCTGTGGCCGAAGGGATAGAGCATAAGCGCGACCATATCGACCTGTTCTATGGTAGTGAGTTCCCGGGCGGTTATGGCTGGATTTTCCCGCGAGATGGCAAGGAAGTGAATATCGGTTTTGTGCTTGCGAAAGATGTCAAACCGGGAATGCCGTTGCGCGAAAAACTCAAGCACTTTATCTCCTCGCATTATCCAGATGCAAAAATCAAGGCTATCTACGGTGGAATGATTGCCTGTGGGCAGTCAAACAGGCCGCTTGCCAAGTGTGGTCTCTTTAAGGCGGGTGATGCGGCTAGCTGCGTGAACCCAATGAGCCGTTCAGGTATTGTAGAAGCGCTTTTGAGCGGAAAGATTACGGCGGAAGCTGTCCATGAATGGCTGAATGCGACCGATGAAACATCGCGGAATCGCGTTGAAGCGTCCGTTTTGGATCGCTGGATGGCCGCTCTCGGAAAGACTCATTTGCAGATTGCGAAGGCAAAGTCCGATTTTGCGAAGGTCAAGGATGAACAATTTGACAAGGCCGCTGAGAGCCTCTCGAAACTCCCGCGCGAAAAGCAGACTCTTTTTAGAATTTTCTGGGCAGTGCTGTGGTCTTGCCCGTCTTTAATTTGGAAAATGCGTTCTTTTTTGCATTGATTAGGTTATGTCAGAAAGTATAATTGATCGTCAAGAAAAAATTAGAGCAAAGTTTGCTTCTTTTACAGATCCGGATGACAAGTGGAAGTTCCTCTTGGATTTGGCCCGTGAACACAAGGGCATGGATGCATCCCTCAAGGCCGAAAAGTTCATTATTCAGGGCTGCGCCTCGACCATGTATCTTGTGCCGAAGTTCGAAAACGGAAAGATTCATTTCGAGATGGACGTGGAAGGCGGCACGACGAACCCGCTGATTAGCCGTGGCCTTGGGGCACTTGCCTTGCAGATTTTCAACGACATGACTCCGGCCGATATTTTGTCTGTGGATCCGACATTTTTCCAACAGATTGGACTCAATGTCGGACTTTCGCCGACGCGCTCGAACGGTTTTGCAAGCCTTTTGAAACAGATTTATTTATATGCACGCGTCTTTGACGCAATTTCTAAAAAATAGGACGACTCTATGTTTAGTTTCTTGAATGGAAAAAGCCCGTTTGACGAGGCTGAAGAAAAACTGGAAGCCGGTGAAACCGTTAACGGGAGACCGAAACTTCCGCAGGCGCCGATTATGGGCTGGCAAGATGGCGTGTTCTTGCTGGTGCTCGCCGGTTTAATCGTGGGTGGTTATTACTACTACCAGTATGCTAAGCAAAAGAGTGCTGATGCTTTTGCCAAGTGCGATGCTTTGTATGTCGCCGCTGAAACGGACGCTACAAAGTATGTGGATGCCGAAGCCTGCTACAACGAAACGTGGGACTTGGGCTTTGTGAGCGATTCTATGGAAATCCTCCGCCAGAACCGCTTGGGAGCCATCGAAGATCTGCGCAACCAGCAGAAGGACTTGTATGCCGATGCCATGGGTGCTATGGCCGCTCGTGATACGGTTGCTGCATACAAAGTTGTGAGTGAATACAAGGGCCCGATGCTTTTGAGCCAGGGCGACCGCAAGGATTGGAACAACATTGCCAATAGCGACGCCGTCAAGGCTAGCGTTGCTGCGGCCGCTGTTCGTGCTGATTCTATTGCAAAGGAAAAGGCAATTGCAGATTCCTTGGCTCAGGTTGCTGCAGAACTCCGTGCAAAAGCAGTTGCTGATTCCATTGAAAAAGCGAACAAGAAACTTGCTCGCAAGAAGCGCAAAAAAAACAAATAGGTTGTAGGTTATAGGGGTTAGGGAAATTAGGTATTAAATTTGGCGGCGAAGCCGCGATTATAAATCCTAGTATCGTGCCAAACGAGCGTCGCAGAAAATGCTTGCATTTTTTATGACCGAGTGCAGCCGATGACGCTGAAAGCGTCAACACCTAAAGCCTAATCCCTAGAAACCTTTTCAACTGTAATTTCGCGTTCGGTTTCCGAGATAATTTGAATTTTAACGACGTGGGTGATGCCTGCGTCGTTTTCTTCTAATCGTTCGGGCCATTCGATGAGGCTGATGCCGCTTTCGAGATAGTCCGGGTCCATGCCGACTTCGTAGAGGTCTGCGCCGCCTTCAAGACGGTAAAGGTCGAAGTGGAATATAGGCGGGTTGTTCGGGTATTCGTGGAGAATTGTGTAGGTCGGAGAACAGACTGTGCCTTCGAAGCCGAGCCCTTTGCAGATGCCGCGGCTAATGACGGTCTTGCCTGCGCCGAGATTCCCGTAGAGGGCAACCTTATCGCCGACCTTCAGCGACTTCGCAAATTCTAACGCCCAATTGTATGTGTCTTGTTCGGAATGGAATAGCATAATGAAATGGAGTTGTTAGTCAATGGTCGTTGGTCTGTAGTTTATATTTGGCGCCTATGGCGCGTTTATTCGACTAATAACTAATGACTACTAACTAATTTCTGTGGCGTTGTCGATTACAATTTTTCCTTAAACTGCTCGTACGTGAATTTGTGCAGCAGGTGGAACTTGCCGTTTTCGTCGAACTTGCCGATGCTCGGGTGACGCACTCCGTTGAAGAACGAGGTCTTGACCATCGTGTAGTGTATCATGTCTTCGAAGATGATGCGGTCGCCGACCTTGAGCGGTTCGTCGAACGAGAAATCACCGAGCTGGTCGCCGGCGAGGCAGGAATTGCCCGTGAGCTTGTACGTGTAAACTTTTTCGCCTGGGAATGCTGCACCGATGATGTTCGGACGGTACGGCATTTCAAGGCAGTCCGGCATGTGGGCGCTGATGGAAACGTTCAGAATAGCGATATCCATTTCGTTGTGGACGATGTCGCCAACGCTTGCGACGAGTTCACCGGTTTGCCAGCCGATGGCTTCGCCCGGTTCCATGATGACTTGCAAGTGCGGGTAACGTGCGGAGAAATCCTTGAGGATGCGCACGAGTTCATCGCGGTGGTAGTCCTTACGGGTAATGTGATGACCACCGCCGAAGTTCACCCACTTCATTTGCGGGAGGTACTTGCCAAAATGCTTTTCAAATGCCGCGAGAACGCCTTCTAGGGCGTCGGCATCTTGTTCGCAAAGTGCATGGAAGTGGAGCCCGTCAATGCCGTCGAGGAGTTCGGGCTTGAATTCTTTTTCGGTCACGCCGAGACGGGAGAACTTGCCGCAGGGGTTGTAAATGTCGGTTTCGACTGTCGAAAATTCCGGGTTCACGCGGATGCCGGCACTCACGCCGTGGGCGAGAGTCTTGTCCTTGAAACGCTGCCACTGCGAAAAGCTGTTGAACGTGATATGGTCCGCTGCATCGAGGATGGCGTCGATTTCGTCGTCTTCGTAGACGGGTGCAAAGACGTGGACTTCCTTGTTCATCTCTTCGCGGGCGAGGCGTGCTTCGTTGAGGCTAGAGGCGGTGGCGCCGGCGAGGTATTCGCCGATGAGCGGGAATGAACGCCAGAAACTGTAACCCTTGAGGGCGCAGATGATTTTGACGCCGGTCTTGTTCTGGATATCGGCGAGGATTTCCATGTTGCGGCGGAGACGCGTTTCGTCAAGTACGAAACAGGGATTTGGAACTTGAGAATAGTCGAGCATAGTTAGAAAGATAGAACTTTTTTGTTGTTATATTTTGTATGATATAATCAGATTTATTTGTTTTCTGTTTTTTGGATTCTAAAAAGTGGGCATAAAATGAATAATAAGATGTTTTTCTTGTTTCTTTTGGTCGCTGGTTTGTCGTTTGCTTTGGCCAACGAACAGCTTGGCGTGCAAGACATGCCTAAAACGGGTGTTCCATCGGAAGGTGAATATGTTTATCTAGTTGAGCTGGATAGTGTTGATATTTATAAGGAATTGATAGAACGAGAAAATAAAGACGCTTCGTATGGAGCTAATATTGAAGGTATTGTATTTGGCGGAGGACTTGTTGGTGTGGGTACATTTTTTCTTGTTACTGCAATTTATGCGGTGAATAAATCAAGTAATGATGGGTGGGATGAGGCTGGCAATAGGCTTGCTGGTGGAGTGTCGATAGGTATCTCTATTCCGTTTTACCTTTTGGGGATTCCTGTTCTTATTTATAACATTCATAAATACAATGTTCGCAAAGAACATGCCATTAAACGTGATGAATACAAAGAGGCTTTGGATCGTTATAAAGTAAGGATGCAGGAAGAAGGATGGAAGTCTGTTCAGTTTATGGTTGTACCTACGCTGAATTTGGCGAAAGCCAGCTTTGGTGCGAATGCGGTATTGCAATTTTGAATTTTATAAGAAAATACAATAAGATTTTGTTGAAAAGTAGAAAAGGCTAGACAGTTTTCTGTTTGGCTTTTTTTAAATTAAAAAAGTCTGATCGGAGGCTTGTTTTGCGTCGTTTATTGATTGGATTTGTAGCGTTAGCTGTTTTGATTGTGTTGCTGTGCGTGGCGACGCTTTGCTTTGGTGCGGTGAACATTCCGTTTTCGTCGGTGGTGCAGGCGCTGTTTAGCCCGGGTGCGGATGTTTCGTCGAACATTTTGTGGAACTTGAGAATCCCGCGAATGATTGCCGCGATTTTGGCGGGGGCATCGCTTGCGGTGTCGGGCTTGTCGCTGCAGACGGTGTTCCGGAATCCGCTGGCGGGGCCGTTTGTACTTGGCATTAGCAGTGGCGCGAGTCTTGGTGTGGCGCTTGCGCTTTTGGCGGGTATTGGCTTTGGTAGTGTCGGCGTGCTGGGTTCGGCGGCGCTTGGGGCTTTGCTTGTGACGCTTGTCGTGATGTTTGCGGCGATGCGTTTTGCGCAGACGGGCGTGCTTTTGATTGTTGGACTTTTGACGGGCTACTTTATCGATTCGATTGTGAGCGTCTTGATTGCAGGGAACTCTTCGGAATCGCTGCGCGTGTATGTGGCGTGGGGCATGGGTAGCTTTGGGCGCGTGACGCTCGGTGATGTCTGGATTTTTGTAGTGGCTGTGCTTGCGGGATTGGTGATGATTGGCGTTTCGTTGCGGTATTTGAATGCGGCGCTTTTGGGTGATGATTTTGCACATGGGCTTGGGTTGAACGTGAAGCGTTCCAAGATTTGCGTGTTGCTCGGGGCGAGCCTTTTGGCGGGTGCAACGACTGCGTTTTGCGGACCTGTCGCGTTCATCGGAATTGCCGTGCCGCATTTAGCTTATCTGCTTTTCAAGACGACGAACCATCGCGTACTTTTGCCCGGGGCGGCGTTGTGTGGTGTGGCACTTGCGCTTTTGGGCGGGCTCTTCCCGGCTTCGGTGCCGTTGAATGCTGTGCTTTCGCTGGTGGGCGTACCTGTGATTTTGTGGGTACTTGTGCGCGGTTCCGGTGCGCGTTTTTAGGGGGCTTTTATGACGAATGTTGAATCGCAGAACATTTTGCTGGAATGTAAGGATTTGCTTGTCGGCTATGATAAAGCGCTCCCGTCTATGAAAATCCCATTTGATTTTTCGCTTGCATCGGGAACAGTTGTGGCGTTGATGGGCGAGAATGGTTGCGGCAAGAGTTCTCTTTTGAAAACTTTTGCAGGTTTGCTTTCGCCGGTGGCGGGAATGGTTTCGCTTGAAGGAAAATCTCTTACGGAATGGGCGCCTCGTGAACGCGCTCAGGAAATCTCGCTTGTTCGAATGTCGAGTGCAGTGCCCCCGCGAATGAGCGTGAGTGAATTTGTGCGTTTGGGACGTTCGCCGTATTCTGGAATTTTTGACAGCCGTACGGAAGAAGATAATCGCATTGTCGAAAATTCGATGGCGCTTTTGGATGTGGCCAGTTTTGCAAATCGTCCGATTGCAGAATTGAGTGATGGCGAGCGTAGCCGTGTGTTTTTGGCAGAGGCTGTGGCGCAACAGGTGAAAATTTTGTTGCTTGATGAACCGAATGCGTTCTTGGACATTCCGCGTAGCCATGCGCTGTTTCGGTTGCTCAAGAAAATTGCTGTGGAACGCCAAATGGGCATTGTTGTTTCGACGCATTCCGTGGAATACGCGGAACGCTATTGCGATAAGATTATGGTTGTAAATGGCGGAACGGTAAAGGTGGCTTCGGCTGCGGATGCTCGAAAAAATGGACTTTTAGACTGGACGGAAATATGCGACGCTCTTTGATTTTATTTTACGCTATTGGTGTGTTTTGTGTTGCGCTTTGCTTGTCGGCGTGTGCGGGTAACCGGAGTGCTGCTGGTGCTTCGGAACAGAAACATTTCTTTTGGAAAGTGTCCGATGAGAATTCTTCGGTGTGGGTGCTCGGGAGTATTCATTTGGCGGATTCGACTTTGTACCCGCTTGCTCCTGTGATTGATTCTGCGTTTGCTCGTTCGGACGAGCTTGCCGTCGAACTCAACATGAACGATGAAGAAGTCGTGAAGGAAATCGGTAAGGAATCGGTTTCTCAGGGAATGCTTGAAGATAGGTTGCTTCGAGATATTCTGCCGCCAGAAATGTGGAAGTCTTTAGATAGCCTTTGTACTGCCTGGGATATTCCTATGGTGGTATTTGAAAAAATGCGCCCTTGGCTTGTGGCAACTACGCTTAGTGCATATGCGTTTGAACAGGCCGGATTGAATCCTGAATATGGGATTGACTATGTGCTTTTGGATAGAGCGGCTTCAGATGGCAAGGCCATTGTCGGGTTGGAGACTGCTGAAGAACAGATTGGCGCGCTTGCAGATACGACTGAATCGGATTCGGCGGGTGTGTATTACTTAAAGACGACTTTACGTGAAATTGCAGATTTTGAAACGCTTGTGAGTAATTTGATTCATGCCTGGAAAACGGGTGATGACGAGTTGCTGCGCAGCTTGTTGAACAAAGATGATGAAGAAGATGAAAGTGAAGAATCGTTGTCTAGCGATCAAAAGTTTAAGGATGGTTTTGAACAACGTGTTTACGTGAATCGCAATGCCAAAATGGCGGAATCCATTGCGACTTTCTTGCGCGAAGATAGAAACGTTTTTGTCGTGGTCGGTGTAGCGCACTTGGCGCTTGAAAAAGACAACGTGATTGATGCGCTTCGCAAGCGTGGCTTTAAGATTGAACGTTTTTAACGTTTAAGCCGAGTCGTGTGAGTCGGTTGTAAAGGGCCGTGCGGTTCATGCGGAGCCGTTCTGCGGCAAGGCTTACGGATCCATCGCAATTTCGGATGGTTGATTTCAAAAATTCTCGTTCTTCGTCGAGCTGCAATTCGCGAAATTCTTCGTAATTGCTTGCTGTGAAAGCTTTTATCGCGGCGCGATCGACGCTGGTGAGGCTAGTGGAATCGTTGTCGGAACTTTCGTCAATTTGCAAGTCTTCAGCGCGTAAAACGCCTGGGTCGGTGAAGCAGAGCGCCCGCTGGATGACATTTTCGAGTTCACGGATGTTGCCTGGCCAGTTGTGGTCTTGTAGTTTTTGCAAGGCTTCGGGCGAGAGCGTGTAAGGCTCGCCTGCAGGCGAGTACTGGCGGATAAAGTAATTTGCTAAATCCTCGATGTCTTCTTTGCGGTCGCGGAGCGGCGAAAGTTGCATCGGAATCACGTTCAGGCGGTAATAAAGGTCTTCGCGAAAACGCTTTTCGCGGATTTCTTCGCGGAGGTCGCGGTTGGTAGCGGCGATGATGCGCACGTCGATGTGTCGCGTCTTGTTTGCACCGATGGGGCGGATTTCGTGATTTTGGATGACGCGCAAAAGCTTGACTTGAGCGTGGAGCGGCATGTCGCCGATTTCGTCTAGGAAGATGGCGCCGCCGTTTGCATCTTCGAAAAGACCGATGCGTTCGTTTTGGGCGCCTGTGAATGCTCCGCGCGTGTGGCCGAAAAGTTCACTTTCGAAAAGTGATTCCGGAATGGCGCTGCAGTTGACCGTAACGAATTTGTCGTAAACGCAGGCGATAGCTCTTGCGACCAGGTCCTTGCCAACGCCCGATTCGCCTTGGATGAGGACGGGGCCTGTGTGCAAAATGGCGCGTTCCACGTTCTTGCGGAGGCGCTGCATGGCATCGCTTTTGCCGACGAGGTGCGACATTCTTTCGCGGAAAATGCGCTTTGCGTTGTAGATTTCCTTGAGCCTCGCAATCTTGCTCATCAAGTGGAGGCGAAGCGCCTCAACAGAGAGAATCGTGTCGTAGAGTTTGCTTGAAACTTCGCTGTAGCTTTCGGGAGATTCCGCGTAGGCGAGAATCATGGAATCTGGGCTAAAGTCGCGAAGTCTCGAAAGCAGTTCTGCATTTTTTGCAGTGAAAGAATCAAGGTCCCAAATGACGATGGGCGCGAGCGGGTTGCGCAAAGCTTCTGCGATTTCGGGCGCCTCGTCGCTTGTGGGTGTGTGGACATCGACGGTGTTATCCACAGAAGAAAGGACGTCCAAGATGAACGAGGACGTCGAAGTTTCTTTTGTGAAAAAGTCGATGGAAGGGCGCACGCTTTACTTGCCCAGTTCCTTGCTGCGGTTCGTGCCGGCGACAACAGCCTTGATAAGCGTGCTGCGGAATGCGCCTTCTTCGAGGGCGTCGATGCCTGCGATTGTCGTGCCTGCCGGAGAGCAAACCATAGCGCAGAGGTCGCTCGGGCTCTTGCCAGACTGCTTGACGAGTTCGACGCTGCCTTCGATGGTGCCGAGTGCGAGCTTCAAAGCGACATCGCGGGTAAGACCAGCCTTTACGCCGCCGCGGGTAAGACCTTCGATGAATTCAAAGACGTAAGCAGGGGCGCTGCCGGAAAGTCCGGTCACGGCGTCGATGAGGGATTCTGCAACGCGGCAGGTCACGCCGATGTTGCCAAAGATTTCTTCGGCGAGCTTGAGCGTTTCTTCGGAGACGCCGTCGGTGGCAAGGCCAACGGAGCCCTTGCCAACAGTGAGCGGCAAGTTCGGCATCACGCGGAGCACCTGGTTCTTTTCACCGAGCACTTCGATGAGGCTCTTGCGGGCGACACCGGCCATGATGCTGATGAACGTCTTTTCGCTCTTGAGAGCGGATGCTGCAGCCTTCCATTCGGCGGCGACGAGCTTGAAAATCTGCGGCTTGACGCAGAGGAAGGTGACGTTAGCCTTTTCGATGCCTTCGGCAAAGCTCTTGACGCGGACGCAACCGAGGGCGCTCACGGCTTCGGCAGCCTTGTCGCTCGGGTCAAAGAAGAAAATGTTCTTGGCATCTGTGCCTGCGTTCAAAAGACCGCGGAGGATGGCTCCGCCCATGTTACCAGTACCGGCAAAGAAAATCGTAGTGTTCATTTTTATTCCTTTTTTTAAACTTTATGGATTGCTTCGTTGCTTTGCAACTCGCAATGACGTTACGATAGTAAACGTAAAAATTTTTCGCTTGTAAAAAGGAGATGCCCGTTCGGAGGCGGGCATGACAAGCGATAAAAAAGGAGATGCCGGAACAAAGTCCGGCATGACAAGCCTATAAAAAGCTGACCCCGGCACGGAGGCCGGGGTGACATGCTTAGACTTTAGGCTTCGAGAGTACGGCGAGGAGTTCTGCGTTTGTCTTGAGCTTGCTCATGAGCTTGAGCAGGTTCTCCATGATGCCTGTTTCTGTCTCGTTCTGGCTACCGCGTCTGAAGTTCCAGGCGGCATTCTGTTCGAGGAGCGTAAGCAAGCGTTCTTCTTTGCGGGTGCCGGACTTGAACACGTCAATGGCGGGCCAGATGCGCTTTTCAGCGATGCGGCGGTCCAGCACGAGTTCCATGTTACCGGTTCCCTTGAATTCTTCGAAAATTACTTCGTCCATGCGGCTGCCGGTTTCAATCAAAGCGGTACCGATGATGGTGAGGGAGCCGTTCTTCTGGACTTCTTCGCTAATTGAGCCATCTTCGTTCTTGACGGTGCGAATCTTGTCTTGAATCTTACGGGCAGCACCAAAGAACTTCTTCGGGAACTGCATGGCGTTAGCATCCACACCACCAGACAAAATCTTGCCGGAGTGCGGAATCACAACGTTGTTTGCACGGGCGAAACGCGTGATGGAGTCAAGCAAAATCACGACATCCTTCTGGCTTTCCACAAGGCGCTTTGCCTTTTCCAAAACCATGTTGGCTACTCGGGTGTGGTGCTCAGGCGGTTCATCGAATGTCGAGGCTACAACTTCAGCCTTGATGTCGATTCCCTTTTCTGCAGCCTTTTCCTTGATGTCCGTGATGATGTCGCGCATTTCGGTGACTTCTTCCGGGCGTTCGTCGATGAGGAGCGTGATGAGGATGATTTCAGGATGGTTCTTTGCTATAGCGCGGGTCACGTTCTGCAAGAGAACGGTCTTACCGGTACGCGGAGGAGCGAGGATGATACTGCGCTGTCCCTTACCGATCGGGGAGAACAAGTCCATGATACGGGTGCTGTATTCCGTTTCATTCCATTCGAGGTGGATCTTTTCTTCTGGGTGGATCGGCGTTAAATATTCGAATGCCACACGGCGGCGCATTTTGTCCGGTTCTTCGAAGTTTACGCGGTCAATGCGGCGCATGGAGAAGTACTTATCTTGTTCGCGAGGCGTGCGCACAAGGCCTTCAATCGTATCGCCTATCTTGAGGTTGAATTTACGGATAAGGTTTTGGCTTACGTAAACGTCGTCGGCGCTAGTTTGGTAGTTCTGATCCGGCATGCGGAGGAACCCGTGGCCTTGCGGTGTCACTTCGAGAACGCCTTCCGTATAAATGATGTTGCCTTCGTTTTCGAGACTCTGCAAAATGTAGTTGAGGGACTGCTTCCTCATTCTGCGGAAGTCCACTTCCTTTTGCACGGCAAGTTCCTGGAGTTCGCTCATGGAGAGCTTGCGGAACTTGAGCCAGTTTTCTTTGGCCTTCAAAATGGCTTCGGAACCTGGTGCCGGGAGCGTAGCAGAGTCATCGACAAATTCTTCTTGCTGCTGGAAATTGCGGTTGCGGTTGTTCTTGTTGAACTTGTTGTTCTTGTTGAACTTATTGAACTTGCCGTTCTGGTTGTTGAAGCGGCGGTCATCCTGACCTTCGCCGTTTGGGGCTTGGGCTGCATCGCCTTGAGTCTGGGCTTCGCCTTGCGGTGCGTTTGAATCTGCCTGAGCTTCGCCTTGAACTTGTCCTTCTGCATTCGGGATGACTTGGGCATCGCCGAAATTTTCATTAACGATGGATGCGTTTTCGATAGCTTCTGTAGATTCAGCCGGCTTGTAGTTCTGTTCGCCTGTGTAAATCGGTTCTGCTATGGCGTCTATGTTTGAAACGCCATATTGTTCGGCGAGGCGCTTTTCAGCGGCGGCAATGCCGTCAACCGGTTGTCTCTTTTCTTGAAATGTCTGCTCGGAATCTGTAGGAACGTCCTGCTCGAATTCGGCTTCTTTATGAACTTTTGTCTTGACCCCTGGTTTTCTGCCGCGACGCTTGGGCTGGGGTGCGTTGTCGGTGTTTTCTGGAAGCTTGTCGGGCGTTCCCAGATATTCGGGAACCGGGATGCCCGTGCTTTCGGGGTAAACGAGATCCGTTAAAGACGGTGTTTGAGTATTTTGTTCTGTATTATGATTCTTAGGTGTTCTGGGCACGATAGCGTCCTATAATTGATATTTCAAGAAAATGAAATAGACTATATAATGAAAAGATAATTAGGGCTAAATGCCCCACAAACTTTATTGATGATTAATATTATGTTCCGAAATTGCGGAACGGGTTAAAAGATACATTAAATTTTGTGAAATGTCATAAAAAAAATTTTTTTTTGTGAAAAATATTGCGAGTTCTTAGTTCTTAGTCACTAGTTATTGGTTCTTAGAAAATTTTTTTTTTGAATCGCTAGTAACTAACGACCAATGACTAACGACCAGTGACTAGTATCTATTAACTAAAAAATGACTATATTTGTGCCGTGGATTCCTTAAATAGAGTATATATAGCACTCGGAAGTAATCTTCCTGACCGCTCGGCTCATTTGAAAGCTGGGAGGGACATGCTTCGCCGCATCAGTACCGGGGGCAGGCTTGAAAGTCCGATTTACGAGACTCCGCCAGTGGGACCGGAGGGGCAGGGACCTTATTTTAACCAGGTCGTGAGCTTCTTATACGATGGCGATCCGACAAGGCTTCTGTACTATTTAAAAGGCTCCGAGCTAATTCTTGGGCGCAAGGACCGTGGACATTGGAACTCCAGGGAAGTGGACTTGGATTTGCTATTCTTTGGCCGCGAAGTTTGTTCTGGACGTCCGACAATTCCGCATCCCCAAATTTATAGCCGTCAGTTTGTGCTTGTTCCGTTAAACGATATTGCACCGGACTGGGTGGACCCGAAGACGAACAAGTCTGTAAAGGACTTGCTTACGGAATTGCTCTCAAAAGAAGAAAAAATCCCGTTTCGCATCATTGAAGGGGAGGAACCCTGATGCTCGCTGATAAGAATATTCATTTTATGGCGATTGAAGGCGTAATCGGTGTGGGAAAAACCTCGCTTGCCCGTGCCATTTGTGAACGTTGGAACGCAATGTTTATCGAAGAGAATTTTGCTGAGAATCCGTTTCTCCCGAAGTTCTACGAAAACCGTTCGGCGTATGCATTTCAGACGCAGCTTTTCTTTTTGCTCGACCGATTTAAGCAACTCCAGAATTCGGCGTTGCAGAGCGATTTATTCCACGATTTGCTGGTGAGTGACTACACATTCGACAAAGATCGTATCTTTGCCTCGCAGAACCTCACCGAAAATGAACTTACAATGTATGACCAGGTGTCGAACGCTCTGAACCACGATATCCGCAAGCCTGATTACGTTGTCTACTTGCAGGCAAGCGTCTCGACACTTTTGAAACGCATCAGGGGCCGTGGCCGCGCGATGGAAAAGACCATTGACGGCAATTACCTGAGCGACTTGCAGGACCGTTACGACCATCATTTTTGGCATTATCCTGACGCTCCTGTCTTGATTATCAATACAGACAATATTGATTTTGTCCATAACGAAAGCCATTTGCAGATGGTGTTGAACGCGATTGCGTCCTGCCCAAGTCAAACGACTTACTTTGTTCCAGAAGGTAACTAATCATGCAGATAATTAAGTCTATTGATTCCCTACGTCAAACGCTTGCTCCTCTTGCGAAGGAAGGGAAAAGAATCGGTCTCGTTCCAACGATGGGGGCACTCCATGAAGGTCATGGCGCTCTTATCAAGGCATCCGTGAGCGAGTGCGATGTGACTGTGGTGAGCGTGTTCTTGAACCCAATCCAGTTCGGAAAGAACGAAGATCTGGACAAGTATCCGAAACGCTTGGAAGCCGATGCCAAGCTTGCAGAATCCATTGGCGCCGATTATGTTTTTGCTCCGTCTGTTGTTGAAATGTACCCTGATGGCGACCCGATGACGCTTGTCCGTGATGAAGCTCTCGAAGGCATGTACTGCGGCGCTTATCGTCCGGGACATTTCCGTGGCGTCTTGACGGTTGTTTCTAAGTTGTTCCTCATTTCTGGAGCGAATGACGCTTACTTTGGTGAAAAGGATTACCAGCAGGTGTTCCTGATTGAAAGAATGGTGAAGGACCTGAACTTCAACATCAAGATTCACCGCGTGAAGATTGTGCGTGAAGAAAGTGGCCTTGCTCGTTCTAGCCGTAACGAATATTTGACGGAAGAAGAACGTGCTCAGGCGCTCGGCATTTACAACGGCCTGAAGGCGGCGAAGGCTGCATACGAATCTGGCGAACGCTGCGTTTCAAAGATTCGCGACTTTGTTGTAAAGTCTGTGGAAGCCGCTCATGGCGTTGTGCAGTATGTCGAAGTGGCAAACCAGAAAAACTTGCAAAAGTGCGAAGGAGTGCTTGCCGTTGAAGATAAGGTCGTCATTCTTGCTGCTGCATTCTTCGGTAAAACTCGCCTCATAGACAATATGGAGTTGAACTAGAACTTAGACAACTGCGTAAGGCGAGTGAAGCAGGATTGCTTGCAAGCCTATTTCCGAGCCTAGCAGTTGAGATTAGAGCGAAGCGATAATCTCACTTAGAATATTGCTTTCTATCTAAGTTCTGCCAACTACTTCTCCGTAGCGGTAAAGATTCCGTCCCATTTTTCGCCTGCGCTTGCAGGCGGATTTTGTTTATAGGCTAGGCAACGCTTTATATAGACTTTGCTTGGGCATGTCTTGCTGCCCGGATCGCGTTCGGGTAAGTGCGGCTCGAAATCAAGGCACTGGGTGAATAATTTGATGGCTTTATCCCAATCCATGGAAAGGTAAGCGGCCCGCGCCTGTTCCCATAGCGTACAGAGATTTTTCAGCTTGCTTGCGTTTTTATCGTTTGCGTAGGCGAGCAGTTCAAATGTCTCGACAGGATCGTCCTTACCGACAACACGGATTATGTCTAGCGAACGGTAAATGTACTGTTTGTCTATTTTCTGCTCAGCAAGCTGGTCAATTGTATTTTTGCTGACGTGGATGTAAGCTCCGTACTGCTTGGCGGCGCTTTCGAGGCGTGCGGCAAGGTTCACTTCGTCACCCATCATCGTGTAGTTTTTGCGCATGGTCGAACCCATGTTCCCGGTCACGATATTGCCTGTGTTGATACCGATTCTCATGTGCATGTTGTGGACCACTTCAGGCCATTTATCGCCTTCACTGAGCCATTTCTTTCGGAGCCTCAAAAGCTCGGTTTGCATGTCAAGAGCCGTGTTGCAGGCGCGCTTTGCGTGGTCATCGTATTTCATCGGTGCGCCGAAGAAGGCGATAATGGCGTCTCCCTCGTATTTGTCAAGTGTTCCTTTGTTCTTGGTCGTAAGTACATCGGTCATGGCGCTCAAGTAATCGTTTAATAATTCAACGAGTTTGCTTGCGCTGCCGATTTTTTCGGAGAATGTCGAAAAGCCCTGAATGTCGGTAAAATAAGCTGAAATGACAGATTCTTCGCCGCCGAGCTGCGGGGTGATGCCGCCTGCCACCATTTCGTCAATCAGTTCCGGTGAAATGTATTGCTTGAACGAACTCTCGATAAACTTCTTTTCCTTGCTCTCGAAATAAGCCTGGATGACCATTGCGAGTGTGTTGGGGGTAATGATGGCGAGAAGTTGCTTGGATACGCCGATATAAATGTTGTGCTTAAAACAGATGTAGGCAAGGATCGTGTAGAGGATGGTAAGCGAAATCATAAAGAAGAACGACAGGAAGCTTCTGGAGTAAAGCCCGATGAGCGTGCTTATCAATGCAAGGAATATGACGACATAACGTTGGTAGCGTTCGTCTAAAACGGTCAAGTAGTCGTCTTCGAGGATATTCTTGATGATGTTTGCGTGTACGAGAATCGCGGGAATGTTTTCTTCGTGCGGACCGTTGACAATATCAAACAGTGCAGAAACGGAGGAGCCAAGAATAACGGTCTTTCCTGCGTATTGGTCGAGATTTGTAGAATCGCTGAAAATGTCATAGTAAGACACGTGCTTGAACGTTCTCGTCTCCGGCGAGACGCGGTTGAAACGTCCTTTGTACTTGATGAGATATTCTCCCTTCTCGCTGATGGGAATGCGCTTGTGCGGACCGAATCGCAATTCTTCACCGGGTTTTAGGCTGTTGATTTGTTCGTCTGTGGCTTTTAAAATGTCATGTAATATGTTATTTGTGAAAAAAGCAATGGAAGCGGACCACTCGTCTTTTGCCTTGTTGTAGCTGATGTTTAAGTGGCGCGAAAGATGCTTGTGCTCGCCAATTTTGATTTTGCTGTATGTGGGTTCATAAAAATGAATGGTGCTCAGGATGCTAGGCGTGATATAAATTTCGTCATCTTCGTTTGTAATGGTGTAGACGCCTTCGTCGTCTTCGCTTTTTGCTATCGTGAATCCGCTGTCGAGTTTTACGGATTCAGAGGTCTCTAGTCTGTTGAAAATGCTCTCTGGGAGGTGACGAAGTATGTCCGATAGCTTTGCGTTTAAATGCTGCTTGCCATCGACAAAAATATCGAAGATGATTTGTCCCTCGTTATTCCGCTTTACTGTTGTTTTTGAAGAGGTTTCGACGAGGCTTGCCTTTGCAACTCCGCTTTCCTTGATTTCTTTCATTTTTTTGCGGAGCGCTGTGAACATGGGGTATGTAAAGTTTGGATATGTTGTCTGGTATTCGCCTGCGGAATCGCGATAAATGCCAAAGGGCTTTCCGATGTCAATATATTTTCCCATTTTTATGGTGACATCTTTGGGATCTTTGTGGAACAAGTGCAATATGGTCATCAGCGAGAGCGTTGAATAAATGCGCTGTGGGGCGAGCTTGTCGTCTTTGACGTAAGGGAACTTGTACAACATGTTGATGCGGCGGATGGTACCATCGTTATCCGGGTAGGCGTTGACGGCTCCGATGTGGGCGCCTGCGTTTGAAAGTTCTGGAAATATGTTGTCTAAAATCTGACGTGATTCTATGTTCTGTGGCTTGTCTGCCTGATTGAGCTGGAATGTCGATGAAAAACCGATTTCCTTGGCGCGGTTCCATGTACTGAGCGGATACCAGTCGCTTTTGTTCTTGTAGTACGACGTGGTGTTCATCAGGTAGCTGACGATGCAAATGCCAGAGTTGCGTGTGGCTTCGACAAGCAGGGAATCATAATTATAATACGACTGTATTTGCGAAAAAAGAGCGATATGGCTTGTGTCGGGGTTAAGGGTGGTGAGGATGTCATGGCATTTGGCACCTCTGCGTTTTCCAAAGTCCGCTTCCTTGAAGAGAATATCGAATGCGATAGCGGCAGCTCCACCTTCGCTCAAGTTCTTGATGACATTAGCGTGGATGGAACGGTCCCATTCGTAGTAATGCCCTAGTTTTTGCAGGGATTTTTCGTCAATATCGGCGATGATGATGCTCGGGTCGTTGTATGGCTTGCTTTCCATGATGACTCCGTCCTTGCGGCCGGTGGAGTCCTCGACCTCTGTATTCATTTTGAAAAACTGGTCATAGAAAATGTTTTCTGCGGATTCTGCAATATAGTTTTTCTTGGGGTTTCCGAAGAAGAGAATGAGCAGTACGGCGATAGCCGTAAATGCGACCCCGAAAAAAAGTTTTTTCTGATTTTTTGAATATTTTTTTGCCATAACCTTAAAAAAATAATAATTGGGTAAAGAGTGTCATTTTTTGTGCTCAAGTTGTGGCTGTTATTAGACTATATTTAGTGTTGTAATTTGAGGAGCGTGTTTTTGGCTGTACAAAAGAAAAAAACTGTTAAGAAAACTAAGAAACCAAAAGATGAACCGAAAAAGGATATTCAGGAACCGGATTCGTACTTTATAACGATGATGGTGGGTTACCTGGTGCTGATTGCGGGTGTCATTCTTTTGCTGGGTTGCGTCACTTTCTCGATTGTGGGCAAGCAAGAAAATTGGCTTGGCGATTATTTTGGCGTCATGTTCCCGGACTTTATGACGTTCCTGTTTGGGCGCGTGGCGGTCGTTATCTTTACGGCGGCACTTATCCTTTGGGGACTTTTCATTGCGGTGGCATCGCTGCGTGCAAAATTGTTGCGCTTTGCTGTCGGGGTAAGCCTGCTTGTCGTGAACGTTTCGTTTTTGATGTCCCTCAAGAATTTTGGGGTTAAGAACGTTTCGAACGATGCTCTTTCGATGAATGGTGGCGTGTTGGGCGAGTTCTTTTTGCAGAACCTGGCGATACCCGTATTTGGAAAGGCTTCGTATGTGGCTCCACTAGTTTTGCTTTTAGTGGCGCTAGCCTTGATTCTCGTGCTTTCGTTTGGGGTGCGCCCGAGGCACTTTAAGTTTGTGGCGCAGACGATGCGCTATGTGTGTGCGGTTTTTAGTCGTCGACGTTCGATGGCTCCGATTGAGGTCGAAACGCTCGATTTCCCTGATGTTAGCGATAAGAAGGGCAAAAAGGGCGAGGAGAAAAAGACGCTCCGCCGTGGCGTGGTGATGGAAGACGAGACGATGATTTTTGTCCCGGACTCTGCGAAAATGCGTCGCCGTGGGAAGGTGGAACCGTTTAATGCACGCCATAACTGGCTCACGGACGATTTGGATGTGAACCGCTCGGAAATGCAGACGCAGGTGGGCGAATCGTTTGGATTGCCTCAGTATGCTGCAGGGAATGCGCGCCCGCTCGATTTGCAAAATGCGTCAATTGGGAATGTCGGAAATGAGCCTGTTGGCGGAACTTTGGGTGGTGCGGACGATGATGGAGTCTATGAAGATCCGGAAATCCGTCGTTTGGAAGAAGAACTCCGCTTGAACGAACGCCACATGAATGCACTCCAGATTCTGGAAATCAAGGAACGCATCGGTGCGCTCCGCCGTGCTCGCGATTTGATTGACTGGGAAAAGGGGCATAAGGGCCGTATGCAGGTGAAGGGCGATGTGCGCCGTACGGCGGGCTCTGAAACTGTGGATGCGGTTATTGGAAATGGCGCTGCGAATGCGGGCGGCAATGCTGCAAATGTCGGCGGCGCCGTTCGTCGAACGGCGGAAAGGACTGTTGTTGGAAGAGTTGAAGTGCCGAAAGCAGCGAAAACAGCTAAATCTGCAGGGGACACCGCAAAATCTTCGACAAGCGCCAATACGATTGTCCATGACGCAACGCTTTCGGATTCTGTGGAAACTCGTGCGGCAATCCATGCCGAAGAGCTTTTGGGCGGTGATGGCGCCTACGTAGAGGATTTCCCGGGAAGCCCTGCGGTCGAAGATGATGAAACGTTTGCTCCGGTTGTGGTTGGTGCGGATGAAGTGGGTGAGGATCCGACTTTCGGTGCGACGATGGGTGGTGCAGGGAATGCTAATGGAAATGCGCGCCCGGCATCTAAACCGGCTGTTCATTCTGCTCCGATTCCTGTGGCTCCGACGGCATCTTACGACGAATACAAGATTCCTGAAATCGCAAAGATTCTCGATACGCACGAAGCGCAGACCGCGGATTACACCGAAGAAGAGTTGAATGCCATCGGCAAAATGCTTGAAGAAAAACTTGAAAACTTCAAGGTGAAGGGCCGCGTGATTGGTTGTGAAACGGGCCCGATGATTACCCGTTTTGAAGTGGAACCGGGGCCGGGCGTGAAGGTGAGCCGCTTCTCGGCATTGCAAGAAGATTTGGCGCTTCCGCTGAAGGTTTCGTCCATTCGCATTTTAGCGCCGATTCCTGGTAAGGCTGCTGTCGGTGTGGAAATTCCGAATCGCAAGTTCCAGACGGTGTTTTGCCGCGATGTGTTCATGAGCGAAAAGTTCAAGCCCGCGCACGACAAGATTCTCGTTGCGCTAGGGAAGGACATTACTGGCGAATCGTTTACAATGGACTTGGCTAAGGCTCCGCATTTGCTGATTGCCGGTCAGACGGGTTCTGGTAAGTCTGTTTGCATCAACGCGCTCATGGCGTCGATGCTCTTTAGCAAGACTCCGGATGAACTCCGCATGATTCTTGTAGACCCGAAGGCGGTGGAACTCAAGATGTACGAAAACATTCCACATCTTTTGGCGCCTGTCATCACGAAGCCCGAAATTGCAATTCAGGCGCTCCAGTGGCTCTGCTACGAGATGGACCGCCGTACCGAAGTTTTGGCATCTGCAAAGGTGCGTAACATCGGTGGCTTTAACGCAAAGTTCGAAGCAGGCGAATTGCCAGATGAAGTCCCTGAAGAAGATCGCGGTCACCGTATGGCATTTATCGTCGTGATTATCGACGAAATGGCGGACCTCATGATGGTCGCGGGCAAGGAAATCGAAAAGTCCGTGGCGCGTTTGGCGGCTAAGGCTCGTGCCGTGGGCATCCATTTGGTGCTGGCGACACAGCGTCCGTCTGTGAAGGTCATTACGGGTATCATCAAGGCGAACTTGCCGACACGAATCAGCTTCAAGGTGGCATCCCAGATTGACGCCCGCACGGTGATGGACCATGCCGGTGCCGAAAAGCTTTTGGGCCGTGGTGACATGCTTTACAAGGCTGTGAACGACCCGGATCCGGTGCGCGTACACGGTGCATTCCTCAGCGACGAAGAAGCCGAACGCTTGGCAGATGCCTGCTCCGACCAGAACGTGTTCTACCCGCAGGTGGAATCGTTCGATGTCTCGGGTGGCGAAGAGGGCGATGAAGAAGGCGGCGGTTCGATGAAAAACGAAAAGCTCGATAAGCTCCTGTTCGAAGTCGCGCAATGGGCGATTAGCGTGAACGGCCTTTCGACTTCGGCGGTGCAACGTCACTTTAGCGTGGGGTACAGCCGAGCCGGGAAGATTGTGGACCAGCTGTATGGCCTTGGCGTGTGTGGCCCGAGCAAGGGCAACTCGAAACCGCGTGCCATGCTTATCGGAATGGACGAACTCATGCAGCTCGAACGTTCCGGGAGATTCGGGTGATTTCTAGTCGATTCGAATCCCATTTTTCTCGTAAACAAGCATAAAAAGTTCTTCAATGAGCAATTTGACTTTGGCTATGATTTTTTTGTTGATACCGTTTTCCAGAAGGTATCGCTCTATCTGCTTTTGAACATCAATAATCAATTCCGGCTCCAGCTTGAGTTCGTAGAAGCGGTAGTTCAGTCGTTTTTCTTTATCTGCAAGTAGCAAGGGGTAATTTTCTTTGCCGTATTTGATGCGGATAAATAGTGTCGAGACGATGTAGGCAAGAATTCCTAATGTTCTTGAAAGCTCCTTTCCGTTTACGCATAAGGCCTCGTCCAAGATGACCCATTTCCCTGCATCTAGAAGTTCTTGAATGCCGTTTATGACATTTTGATTGAAATAAACGCTTGTCGAGTTGATGGGGAAGGTGAAGAAGTTGGGAATGAATTCGTTAATTAAAATAAACCGAAAACGGCGTCGAGTCCAGTTGCGTCTAATTAACGAGTTTATCTTTTCGATGTGTGCTGCAATTTCTGCTGCAAGTTTGGGCGAGGTGTTGTCATTTCAGTATCGTTCAAAGCGGTTCTAAGTTCCATTCTAGGTTCTGTATTGCATTTTTATATTTAGTAAAAAAGACTGAAGAAAAATTAAAACAGATGTTTCCACTGGAATCCGAACGTGTAGAATATCCATTCTCTGCCGCTGTAGGTCATTAGGGGCTCGTATTCTACGTCCTTGTATTTTTCATGAAAGCTTCGGCGTGAGCGAAAATCTAAAAGTATATAGAACTTGTCTGTCTTGCTGAACGTGATTTCAGCCATGGGCCAAATGTCGATGGTCATAAAGTCACCTTTGTAGTTTGACGAATAGTCGCCGAAATCACTAGATTGGAAATTGCCCCAAAGCGTAGCGCCCACGCCAATCATCGAGAGCTTCAGTGGCATTTGGTATCCTAAAAGATATTCCTGCTCATAGACCCAGCCGCTCGCGAGACCTTTGGATGCTTGCCAAAGCCAGACCTCTTTATCGGTTCCTGTTATGTTTTGGTATCCCGCTTTGAAAGTGGCGGTGGCGACGACATGGTGCCAGTCGCCTTCCCAAAGAGCCGCCAAGTCAAACATAAGGCATGCGCTTGCCCAACCATACAAGTACCAGTGTGCAAATGGAGTCAAGTCTCTGTAAGCGGGTTTGGATTCGTTGAACTCCGCCATTCCTTGGAATAAGTCGCCGATGTTCCAGCCTGTACCTATTGTGCCGCCAATGGCGAACTCTAAAAATGCAATGGGGGAGAGCGTCACTGAGGCGACTGGTGCTATCGTGACAGGTGAAATTTCTAAGCCGATGTTGAATGTCACATGGTTTTCTGCAGTGAATTCATCGGAACCGCGTAAAAAGGGGAGTGTGTAGGCGGCATCGAATTCAACGATTCCTTCAATACCGTTATAAGCTCCGCTCACTCCTGAAAAATGGCTAGAACCCGATTTGTGGTCTGTTTTGGGATAATACGCCGCCGATGCTGTCGCTGAAAGCTCCCATGGCGACTTTCTGTGGGATGTTTTTTCTAAAGCGGAGGTTTCTTCTGCAAAGAGCGTGCTGCTAAGTACAATAAAAATGAGTATAAATTTCTTTTTCATAAAAACCTCCGTAAAATACTTTGGGATCCGTTTTTAGAATGAAATTTTTCCTTTGAACGTAATGCTGCTTAAGTTGCGGTACTCGCCAAACAATCCTTTTTTGCGGTCGGTTCCTCCATAGTATAAGTCGCCTATTGCACTTAAGGTAATGGCATCGTTTAGCTTATAATCGATTTCGAGTTCTGCTGCACTAGAAAAAGCTCGCAAATCAAGTGCACCCGAAGCCATGAGCGTTAACGTTTCGTTGAGTACTGATTTTTCGATGCTGAGTGTCGCTTGGTGTTCGAAATTCTTGCGGTCAATCGCTTTGTCGTGGTCAAATACAATGTCTGCAACATATTGAGCCGTAATCGTCCAGCCTCCACTTGGTGTCCAGTCTAGCCCCGCTAAGCTTATGAGCTGGTGTTTTTGCAAACTGGATTTCACGTTTTTTCCGCTGAATTGGCGTTGCATTTGATATTCCGCCGTTGTTTGAAAATGCCGTTTCGGGAAGTATGCTTCTTCAAGACGGATGACGAATTCCCCTACGGGAATAGCGGCATCAAGGCCAATCATCATCATGCGTTTGTACTTGCCGGAAATATCAATTTCAAAGATGTCATCGTAAATACTTGAGTTGTCTTTGGAATCCGCAGAATTGTATATGACCATGTGAGGGTTGTACTTGAAAAATGGGGTGTCGTCCCAGCCGTAAAAGTAATACAACGACATGTCTGCAAAAGAGGTGTAGGCACTTGCCCTAAAAGCGAATTCGCTGTTGGAAACATGTTTGCTTGGATGCTCTAAATCGCGGTAGTCCTCCGGTGCGTAAATTCTAATCCCATCTACGTTTGCTGGGAAAACTTTTGCTTTGAGCGGGTTGCCTTTTGCAAGCGGCAGAATGCTAGGCGTGAAGAACGGAATGTAATACACGTCCGCTTGGATTTTTTCTGTCAAAAGTGAAAGACGTACGGCATCAATCCCAAGTCTGGATTCGTTGTAATCGCTTGCGACAAAGCTGGCTTCGTCTTTAGGGCAAATGACATCTGTTATTTGGATGTCGTCTGCTTTTCCCCAAGAGACTATTTGCCGACCGACTCTGAGGGCGAGCATTTCGCCTTTCCAGTCGATGTAAACTTCTTTCAGCTTGAGCGCAAACGAGCCGTCGTCAGAGATTAATGCGGAATATCCGTTTGCAGATTGGGAGCCTAAAGCGTCATGAACCAATTGCGCGTTCACGACAACGGTTGCTTCGTCAATGTAAGATTTTATCGTGCCATCGAAAATATTCTGGCCGAGCAAAAAGTCACCTTTGTTTTCGTGCGTGTGCGGCAAACCAATTCCTACTTGAGAAGTGAAACTTCCTGTAAAATTGATTTCCTGCGCGAAAATTGATGAACCAAAGATAAGTCCATAAATGGAGAGCTCTTTAAACATTTTAAAACTCATAAGTATGACTCCGATAAATAGTTTTATGAATTGCTTTGTTCCTCTGGAATTCGTAATGATGTTTGTTTTTCTTTGCCGAATGGCTTGACCACATTTAACAATGCTGGGGAAATGGTGTAATCCGCAAGCAGGGCTCCGGCAAGGCCGAAAATGACTAAAACTCCAACGATGAACAAAAAACGCATGGGACTAAACAGGTAAACAGTGAACATGGCGCAAAGAATCAGTGTTGTAAGGAACATGGACTTGCCGATTTCACGGAAACAAGATTCCATCGCGGTACCGTAAGTTCCGTACTTCTCAAGTCCCATTTTAAGGTGCGTCGTCAGGTGGATGGTGTCGTCAACGGCGATGCCTAGAATCATTGGCATCACAGTCACGGTACCAAAGTCAAGAGCGTAATCCATGTATCCCATGACTCCGCCAACAAGGATGACCGGAGCTATGTTTGGAATCATGCTGATGAGTCCAGTTCGTATGCTTGCGAATGCCGCGATAAGCATGATGGCGATAATGATGATTGAAAATCCGATGGACTTGATACCGCCAAAGACGGTTCGATTGCTCATCTCGGCGTATTGGATCATGTCGCCAAGTAAGCTGCTATGGGCTTTGGGGAATAGCTCCGATAACTTCGTCTGTATGGCGGCTACGTTATCGCGGGCTTCTTCGGTGGCGTAGCGGCTCATGTCTACGTTAACGGTCGTAATCTTGAAATCTTCGTCCATAAAATCATTGAAGTCTTCGCGCATTTCAATGGATGAAAGCTCCATGAGCTGTGCCAGCACGTATTCATCTTCGGGAACTTTATAAAATTCTTCTTTCCCTTCGTTTAAGGCGCTGTTCATTTCTTTCAGGATGCTTGTGACCGAAGAGACTCGTGCTTTACCGCCAGACCATTTGGTGAGCGAGAGCGTTCCTAAGAACTTTTCGAAATCCAATAACGCATTCATGTTTTGAGGATCCTTGAAAGCTCCTTCCTCATCGAATTGAATCATAACGGAGTAGCTGTAACGGTTCCCGAGCTTCGCTGCGAGCATCTCTTTTTGCTTTTGAATGTAAGGCATTTTATCACCCGATATGGCGTCGTAGTCTACTCGTGCGGTGATTTTAAATATCCCCGGGATAAAAGCGGCAAGAACAAGAATCGAGGTAATGATGATGGGCCATCTCTTTTTTTGAACAAATCCAGCCCAACGAGAGAAATGCATGTCGAGCTTGGTTGCTCCCATTTCGTTTGCAGTATCTGGAGCGGAATCTTTGCCGAACGAGAGCAAAATCGGAATCAGCACCGATACGTAAATATAAATGGCGAACACGATAAGGGCTGCCGTTTTGCCCATCCACGAGAGCGGCTTCATATCGACGAACAAGAAACTCACGAATGACGCCATGGTCGTTATGACGGTGAACAGCACGGACCATCCGCATTCCTCGACACACATGACTACGGACTCTTTGCGTTTGCCCGTGCGGCGGAAAAACAGCTTGAACATGTTGATGTAATGCACCGAATAGCCGACGGCAAGGGCCATGCCAAGAACGATGGGGAGCGAAATGAGGGTTGAATCTGCCTTGATTCCAAAGAAGGACATTGCCCCGAGTACCGAAGCGATCGCACCAAGGGTAGCAAAGGCTGGCACGATAACGCCGAAAATATTGCGCAAGAATAGGGCAAGGAATATAAGCATCACGACAAAACCGAGCATGACGCATTTACCGTATTCGGGAACGTCGTAGCGTTCCTCTTTTGCGTCTTCGTAAGGAACTCCGCTTCCGTAAAGTTTATAACCGCTACTTTGGAATTCCTCGCTTTCGATAATTTCCATAAGCTTGTAGCCGATGGCCAAGGTAACTTCGTCCTTATCGCCGTTGAATTCTTCGTCGAGGGTTTTGCCTTCGAACGGCAACAGCGACAGTAAAATCCACGATTCTTTGCCATTGTCGCTTACAAGCGAATTGATAAGGGCGTTCGTCTGTTCGCTCCCGCGCATCACCAGTGCACGTGCCTTGGCGAGTTCCGCCGAATCAGAAGGTATGCAGTCTTTAAAAGGCTTCTTGACTTCGAAACCTTCCTCGTTTCCGACGGGGATATCTACTTCGATAATTGAAGTCAGGCGGTCTGCAAACGGAATTTCGTCTCGCAAACGGTTGCCGAGGCGGTCAATCACTTTCAGCATATCTTCGTTGAACAAGTCTCCGTCGCTCTGTTTAATAATAAGGACTCCGACTCCATTCAGGTTGCCGAAAACTTCTTCGTATTTCTTTTTGTTGATCGTGATTTCGTCTGAACCGCCAAACCATCCTTCGTCTCCGAGAGAAAAAGAAAAGTGGGTTAAACCCATGCAGCAAATCAAGGTGATGACGGTAAAGACGGCGAGTATTGCCCAACGGAAACGAATCTGTGCTTGTCCGACTTTCCCGAAAAAATGATTGATTGCAGTTACTTTCATAGAGACATCATTTGACGAGTTCACGTTCCAAGGAGCTTACCGTAAAAAAACTCTTGTTTACGGCTTCGTCGTATTTTAGGTCCTTGATTTCGTAGATTGTTTTGTGGTTTGTTTGGACGTTGGTCATGGTCATTTTCTGCGTTGTCCAGTAGCCCTTGATTTGCTTGATGTTTTCGCAAATGAGCGTTTTTTGGAGACGGTTCTGCTTGTCGTAATATTCGCCTTTGTAGGTGACGTAGGTTTTCTTGTCAACCCAGGTGACGCGGCGGCTTACTTTTGCTTTGGAATCCTTCGCTTTGGCTTCTAGAATCCAGCAATCGACTCCGTTCACTTTTTCTGAACCGAGAATAGCGAAATTGTCCTTGGAAAGGCTGCGGTTGCCGAGATCGTCGTACGTGAAATCGGTTCCCTGGAAGTCGTCATCTTTGCTGGAACCCGAAACGCGACGTACCTTTTTCATGGCGGGGAGGTAAATCCAGCTGTCGCTATCGACGGTGGAGCCGTCGGCCTTGTCGGGGTAGTCGTAGGAGAGGTAACTGATACCTGCGACATCTCGCGGTGTCTTGAAAACGAGTACCGTCTTGTCGGTTGTTCCCTCTTTCATGGTGTAAGACACGATTTCGCGGTTGCGGTTTTTGCCGTTCTTGTCCACCAGCGTGATAGAAATGATGCTGGAAGATGTTTTGCCGTTAGGCAAATCGTGGACTTTTTTGGCAATTTCGTTTGCCGTCTGTGCGAAACTTGTAGAAATCAACAACGCACTTGAAATGAGTGCTTTGAAAACAAAATTCTTCATGAAATTCCCCTTCTGAATGTTATAAATATATTACGGTTTTGGGTGGATGAAAAATTTTTTTCCCGAGTAAGTCCATTTTTTTTATTCCAACTAGGAATAGCAAGCTAGCTAACTTTTCTAAGTTTACCTCTGCAAATTGTCCTAACCACTAATCACTAACTACTGTTTACTGCTATGCTTGAATACGCTCCAGCAAAAATCAATTTGTTTCTCGATGTCATCCGCAAGCGCGAAGACGGTTACCACGATTTGGGAACGGTCTTCCAGACGGTTGATGCGGGCGATACCGTCGAAGCGACGCTCCGCGAAAATGGCGAAATCCATTTGACGTATAACGAGCCGCAGAACTATCCGCTGGAATCGGATCTGGTGTTCAAGGCGGCGAAAGCTCTCAAGGAATATGCCAATTGCGCTCTTGGTGCGGACATCCATCTTACGAAGGTTATGCCGCTGGGGGCCGGTCTTGGCGGTGGCAGTGCCGATGCCGCGGCGACGCTCCGTTTGCTCAACCGCCTGTGGAATTTGGACTATCCGTTTGAGGTTTTGGAATCTATCGGCGCTCGGCTTGGCGCCGACGTGCCGTTCCTCGTTCGAGGTGGAACTGCTTTTGCCGAGGGTATAGGCGAGCGTTTGACGTTCGTAAAACCGCTCGAACTCCCGGAGGGGGCCGCACTCCTCATTGCGACTCCGCTGGATTCTGTGCCGACGAAGGACGCTTATGTGGGTGTTCCGAAGTCTGGCCCGGACCGCTGGGAGCAGTACAAGGCCTCTTGGAATGCGCTGCAGTACCCGAGGTGCGGAGAACCTATTGTTGAACTGCCTTCGGACGAGGAATTGTTTGAACAGATGGTCAATCCGAACCTTTGCTTCAACGCTTTTGAGATTTCCGTGTTTCCGACGCACCCGCTTGTCGCCGAGATGAAGCAGAAATTCATTGAACTAGGAGCCGATGTCGCCTTGATGTCCGGTTCAGGGGCCTCTGTTTTTGGAATTTTCAAGACTCGGGAGCTTGCTGAAAAGGCTGCCGCTGCTTTGAAGTCGATTTCTCGCTACCAGACCGTGACCAAGTTCTGGCATAGGTAGAGCGACTTCGCCGCAGTTATTAGTTCGGAGTTACTAGTTACTAGGCAGGCTTTACCGCATCTTGTAGTTCTTGGTTACTAAAATTGTTTATATAGCAATCTCTAGTAACTACTAACTATTAACTAGTAACTCAATTTTACGGTTTAAGTCCTGGAAATTGCTTGTTTTTTTGAAATTTATGCACGTTTGTCTTTGACAAAAGGAACTTTTTTACTATCTTTGTCGCACCATTGGGGTATCGTCAAGTGGTAAGACAACGGATTTTGATTCCGTTATTCGTTGGTTCGAGTCCAGCTACCCCAATGAATTTTTTTATCTAATGGAGATAACACAATGGAACTCACAACGCTCAAAGCTACCTCGAGAGTGCTAGGTGCAAACCGTGCTAACGCCCGTTTGCGTAAGGCTGGTCAGATTCCGGCCGTCTATTATGGTAAGGGTATCGAAGCTAAGAACATTGCAGTCAGCGAAATCGACTTGCGCAAGGTTCTTGCTCCGGGCAAGCGTTACACGCTTCTTGACCTCGAAATCGATGGCAAGGCTGGCAATCCGGCTCTCGTCTACAGTGTCCAGAAGGACGCTCTCACCCAGAAGATCACGCACGTTGACTTCATCAAGATCGCTGATGACGAATTCGTTAAGGTTCGCATCCCGGTCAAGCTTTCCGGTCTCCCGGTTGGCGTGAAGACTCAGGGCGGTCTCTTCTCTCAGGAAGCTCGTTATCTCATGCTCGCTGCTAAGCCGGCAAGCATCCCGTCTGTTCTCGAATTGGATATCTCCAACTTCGAAACGAACGTGACCTTCTACGCTAAGGATTTCAAGCTCCCGGAAAACGTTACGCTTGCTTCTGGCCCGCGCACCGTTATCTTTACGATTTCTTCTAAGTCCAAGAAGAAGGATGCTGATGCTGCTGCTCCGGCTGCTGACGCCGCTGCCGCTGCTCCGGCTGCCAACTAATTCTGGCAACAAGCTGAATAGCGAATTTGAGACCTGTCCCCAATGCGGGGCGGGTCTTTTTTTATGCTTATGTTTAAAATTTTACGTTGAAAAACTAGTCCAAACGATTTGTTCGCGGGTGTATATATAACGGTAGAGAAATGTTCTCTATCGCTATACGGGGGCGTTCCCGCAAAAAGTAAAACATGATTGCTCGTTTAGTTGCTTTTCTCAGTAACTATAATTATATTGTAATTACACCACGAGGTTCTGCATGGACGTAGAATTTGAGTGGGATAAGCATAAGAATGAACTCAACCAAAAGAAACATGGTATTTCGTTTGAAGAAGCCAAATCGTGCTTTGAAGATGAACATGCTAGAGTATTCTTTGATGTAGAACATTCTAAAAATGAGGACAGATCTATTCTGATAGGCTTGTCGGAAAAACTCAGGACTCTTGTTGTAGTCTATACGGAGCGAAGTCTGCTTGATGCTGAGATTATTGTTAATCGAATTATCAGTGCTCGTAAGGCGACGAAAAAAGAATTCCAATACTATTGGAATGAACGAAAAGGAGATGGATTATGAAAAAGGAATATGATTTCGCGAGCATGAAAGCTGTAAAAAATCCTTATGCCACAGCATTGAAAAAGCAGATTACGATTCGCCTAAATTCGAGTACTGTTGAATATTTTAAGAACATGGCAAAAAAGGTTGGTATTCCCTACCAGACTCTTATTGATTCGTATTTGACTGATTGCGCCCAGAGCAAACGCAAATTGACCATGCATTGGAAATAATCAATTTTTATACAATCCCTGCGGACATGGTTAAAACTGCAGGGATTTTATTCATGCTGGTTGCATGAATATCTATATTTACCCCCAAAAAACAATGAATTGCTATAAGTAGTTTGAATATGTATCTTATCGTAGGTCTTGGAAATCCTGGTACTCAGTACTCGAATACTCATCATAACGCTGGCTTTATGGCGGTCGAAAAGCTTGCCGATTCTAGCAAGGACTGGAAATCGGAACACAAGGCGCTCACCATGAAGGTGAACATTGCAGGCGAAGAATGCCTCCTCGTGAAGCCGCAGACTTATATGAACCTCTCCGGCGAAGCGGTTCAGGCGCTTATGACGTGGTACAAGGTCAAGGTTGATCATTTGCTCGTTTTTAGCGATGATATTAATTTGGATGTAGGCCGTATCCGTTGCCGCAAGGATGGCAGCCACGGCGGTCAGAACGGGCTCCGCAACATCATTGAACATGTGGGCGACAAGTTCCCGCGCATCCGCTTTGGCGTGGGCAAGTGCCCTCCGAAATTTGACCTTTCCAACTGGGTCTTGGCGAAGTTCTCGCCCGAAGACCGTCCGAAATTCGACGAGGCGATTGCTAAAGTCCCTGCGCTGGTGGAATGCTACTTTAAGCTTGGCATCGAAAAGTGTATGGAACGTTATAACGGGAAGTGATTCCTTTCCCAACCACTAACAACTGTTTACTGCGAAACCGCCCGCTATATGCAACGGATGCAACAAAATCGTAATGACCTCGACTTGCGATGAGCTCGTCGAGGTTCTTTTTTTACCCTTAAATTATATATTTAAGACAAATGTTAAGGGGACAAAGAGTATGAAATTGTTTTGTTGCAAGGATGAGGCTTACTGCTATTTGGGCGCGTTGTTTCTGGTGGCTGTTTTGTTGACAGCTTGTGCTGGCGATAATAATGGTAATTCCATTGGTCCGGATGCTCAAAACGAAATCAGTTCTAGCAGCTTGTCGAGCAGTGCAGAACCTGGTGAATTTTCTCTTGACGCATCGAGTAGTAGCCAAAAGACTGCTGTTCGAACAATTCATGGCTTTGCTCAAAGAACGCCTTTTGTCGATGGTTCCGTTGTTCAGTTGACGGCATTGGATGAATCTACTTTGGAACCGATTGGGGAAACTTTTACAGGAATAGTGGATGGCGGATTTAGTCGCTATTCTGTTGAGGTTGATTCGCTAAAGTCTAGGTATGTTCAGATTTCGGTAACGGGGGATGTTCTGAGCTACTATAACAGTATGCCGGAAGAAAAAGAATATACTTTATATGCTATTACTGATTTGGATTCTCGTGATTCGGTAAACATAAATCTGTTGACTCATTTGGAATTTGATCGCGTCCGAAAACTTGTTCGTGATGATAAACTTTCGTTTGCAGAGGCTAAAAAGCAAGCCGAAAAAGAACTCTTTGAAATCTTCCATATTACGATGGAAAAAAGCAACGATGCTTACTTTGCCGAAGACTGGAGCCTTTTTGGAGATAGTTTGGGTGACCAAGCTTTGATGGGGTTGACCGTCATTTTTAATATATATAAAGCGACAATCTATGCTTTTTCAGATTTTTTTGCTAAGGATGGTAAAATTGTTAATGATACCATAATCTATAAAATGGCCCAAACGGCATTTAATAGTGGGGTTGTTAGAATTTCGGGAGATATTTATTTATCACCAGATTTGAATCGCTTCCGCTCTAGTTTCAATCGTTGGAAAAGTATTTATGGCACCAGTTTTGACATGAGCTCGGTTGCGTACCATGGTATGATTCCCGAATTTGAAGAGGTTGTTGAAAATTTTTGGCGTAGTGAGTTTGGTCTTGAAAAGTGCGATAAGGAACATCTAGGGACTGTTGGAAAAACGCGTTATGACGAATATTATACGTGTGCGCAGGATTTCTTGGTGGGTACGGTGACCAATTCAGAGTACTATTGGCGTGTTGCGAATAGTCTGGAGGCTAATTCTTATGGAATCAAATGCGATAGCGCGGATTATTTTATAACGCCGGGGGGTGTGAATTCTTCTTTGATTGTTTGCGATTTAGGCTCGTGGCGTTATGCTCTGGATGTCGAAAAACAGGTTGGGTTGTGTACAAATGAAAATGAAGGCTCGCTTGAAGATACGGATAAATATGGCTATGTCTGCAAGTCGAATAAGTGGGAAGTGTTTACCGATACGCTTGAAGATGAACGTGATGGCAAACGCTATGCCTATAGCAAGGCGGCTGGCCTTTATTGGATGATTGATGATTTGGGGAACACTACATTTGCGTGGGCAGATGTGCAGTGTCCAGAGGGGTGGAGGCTCCCGACTTTTGAGGATTGGCATAATTTGTGGGAAAAATTAGGTGGTTGGAGGATCCCATCAACGGACGGGCATCAAATGCATCTCATTGATGGGGCGCATTCCTTTAAAATGTGGTGGACATCCAGTGAATCTACGGAAGACGATTTGTTTGCCATTGCGTTTGTGGCTGAATATTCTCCAATGGACTATCTGCAAGCACAGTATTTTTCATTGGGTTCACGTAGTGAACTTAAAAGCCGCAAGAACAGTGTCCGCTGCGTGAAAGAACCCTAAAAGTTATTATATTGAAATTAAACTTTTGGTGGAGAAACGCATAATGAATAAAATGGTCATTATCGCTTTCGGTATGGGACTTTCGGTGGCTGCTTTTGCGCAGGATTTCTGCAGCTCGGCCAAACATACTGGTGCAAGCAAAAAAGTGAATGGAAACGAAGTGAGCTCGTTCAACGGTGTCGGTTACGAGCTTTGGTACGATAGGGCTACTTCGGGTTCGCTTACAATTTATGAAGACGGATCCATGGCATGTTCTTTCCAGAATGCTGGAGACTACCTTTGCCGTGCGGGGCTTTCGTTCGATAGCGACAAGAAGTATAACGAACTTGGCGGCGATATGCTTGCAGAATTCAAGCTCGTGAAGCAGAATATCAATGGTGCCGATTACTCCTATGTCGGTGTCTACGGTTGGATGGAAGAAGTTTCGAAATCCCCGAGCAAACTGGTCGAATATTATGTTGTCGATAACTGGCTGACGGGGTGGAGGCCTGGCGATTGGGTCGCTAGCCATAAGATGGGCGATTACACAATCGATGGTGCCAAATACTCCGTTTATTGGGGTGAACATACGGGGCCGGCCATCAAGACACAGGGCAATACGACTTTTTTGCAGTATTTCAGCATTCGTGAAAATGCCCGTGATTGCGGAGTCATTAATATTAGCGCTCACATGAGACAGTGGGAAAAGCTGGGCATGGAAATGGGTAAGCTCTACGAAGCCAAGGTGCTTGGCGAAGCGGGGAGCATGAGTAACGGCGTTTCCGGTACGGCCGATTTTCCGCATATAAAGGTTTATGTCAAAGGCGACGAAGTTCCGTCGTCCAGTTCTGTTGCTTTAAGTTCAAGTTCTGTGGCGTCGAGTTCGTCAAAAATGGTGCCGAGTTCGTCATCGGAGAAGGTAGCGAAATCTTCGAGCAGTGTTGGCGGTTCTTCGAGTTCGGGGACCGATGCGATTCCGTTTACGGTACAGTGCTTTGACAAGGCGGGGATTTATCAAGTGTTCGATATGCAAGGGAATTTCCTCGGCAAGGTTGAACTGAAGAGTGGTTTGTCGCTTAAGCAGGCTGTAGCAAACAAGTTTGCTCGTTCGTCCGTTTATCTGGTCAAGCGTGGGACCTTTGCCAAGACGATTGCTGTCGAGCGCTAATACATCGCTTCAATAAGCCTCGTTGTTACCCCGGAACATGTCCGGTATTTGCTCAGGATGGGGGTAGGTAGGCTAAAAAACTATTAAAAAATATAGCTTACAGATAAAGTAATTTGCTATATTTGTCTTTGTAAGACATCTGTTTATTTGAACTACATTAGCGGATAAAGGTACTCGTAAATCTGAAAACGACCTATTTTGCGAATAGGGTGAGATGTCAAACTAAAAGATTCGAATAAAAAGGAGTGTTTATGCATTTCCCAAAGGTTTTTATTTCCTATGCGTGGGATTCAGATAACTTTAATGCGTTAGTTCGGGGGCTTGCAGAGCGCCTAAGGAATAATGGCGTTGAATCTATAATTGATCAATGGGCTGTTCATCCTGGTGACCAACTTCCATTATTTATGGAACAATCTATTCGGGAATCTGATTTTACTTTGGTAATATGTACTCCAAAATATAAGTCTAAATCAGATTCCCGTATTGGAGGTGTGGGTTATGAAGGTGATATTATAACTGCTGAAATAACAACGGGCATAGAAAGACGAAAATTCATTCCAGTACTTATGAGTGAAAACTGGAAATGTTCGGCTCCTTCTTGGCTTCTTGGTAGTAGTTATATTGATTTGTATTCAAAAGACAATTTTGAATCAAATTTTGCTAAACTTGTTGCTACCATTAACGGAACCTTGTCTGTCCCCCCTCCTATTTCATTTGGAGACTCCAAGAGTAAATCAAATGATATCCCTGATCCAGCCACAGCTTTACAACTAGTGCTTGCTTCTTTAGGTTCCGGCAAATCATTATATCCAATTGCTGTTGATCCGAAAAAAGTTGGGCATTATGGACGTAATGCTTCGTCAGGTGGTGGGTTCTTTTATGATGATGTTTTAGAATACCGAGTGTGGGGGCATCCTCATGCTGGAGCTCCTGGAATAACAAACGGAGATGATTATTTATGTGCGTTTCCTACATTTGAGGCTGCATATGAATTTTCTCTAGAAAAAGGCTTTGAAGAACCTCTTGTATTAGTTCGGCAGCTTGAATGGATTAATGAGCCTAGTCCGGGAAAGTATGTTCATATGAAAACGGAACGAATCACCGAATGGTGTGTTGAATGTCTGAAAGATCATAAGAGAAAACCATGGTCAATTCCTAACTTTATAAAAGAAAAGGCTGGTGGATCTATTTAATCTTTCCTGTTTATCTTAGAAATAAACTTTCAAAATTCTTGTTTGAGTAATTCATTTTTGCAAATTATGTTACTTCGTTGAAAGCCGGGGCGTTACGGGCCGGCGTTTGAGGGCCCGTTCGAGGGGGTAGCGGAAGACCCGGCTGGAGACCCGTTCGACTTCGTGCTTTGCACTTCGCTCAGGGTGACACATACAGCCGGGGCTGTAGAGAGGGGGAGGCTTCCCCCTTTTTAAAACGCTAACGAATAACCACTTTTTTACACATTTCTAGCGGTTTAGAGCTAGGATTTGCGCGGGAAAATTACTATATTCAATGCGCAAAAGAGGTACTTTATGAAACTTTTGCCAGAAGCTTTGACGTTTGATGACGTCTTACTCGTTCCCGCTGAATCTTCTGTTCTTCCGGCCCAGACGGACGTGAGCACCCAGCTCGCTCCGAATATCAAGCTGAACATTCCTATCATCAGTGCTGCAATGGATACCGTTACGACGGCTCCCTTGGCTATTTCCCTTGCTTTGCAGGGTGGCCTCGGCATTATCCACAAGAATATGTCCATTGAAGACCAGGCCGAAGAAGTTCGCAAGGTCAAGCGCTGGCAGTCCGGTATTGTGACCAATCCGGTGACGCTTGATGCCGATGAACCGGTGTCTGCTGCTTTTGAACAGCGTGCTCGCAACAAGGTGAGCGGTTTCCCGATCCTTTCGAAGGGTAAGCTCGTCGGTATGCTCACGAGCCGCGACCTCCGCACCGTTAGCGACATGAACGTGAAAATCAGCACGGTCATGACCAAGGATCCTGTGACGGCAAGCCCGAAGGTGAGCCTTGCCAAGGCGAAGGAAATCCTCGCCGAAAAGCGCATTGAAAAGCTCCCGCTCGTGGACGCTTCTGGTGCTTTGAAGGGCCTCATCACGATGACGGACATCTTGAAGCGCGAAAACAACCCGAACGCAAGCCTTGACAAGAACGGCCAGTTGCTCGTGGGTGCTGCTGTCAGCACATCTGCAAATACTCTTGAACGCGTGGCTGCCCTCGTGGACGCAGGCGTTGACCTGTTGATTATCGATACGGCTCACGGCCACCACATCGGAGTGCGCAACATGGTGAAGACCGTTCGCAAGAAATATCCGAAGCTCACGATTTGCGCCGGTAACGTTTGCACGCCGGAAGCTGTCGAAGAACTCGCCAAGTGCGGCGCCAACATCGTCAAGGTGGGTATCGGTCCTGGTTCCATTTGCACCACCCGTATCGTGGCTGGTGTGGGTTACCCGCAGTTCTCCGCTGTTGTGGAATGCGGCAAGATGGCCCGCAAGGTCGGCGTGAAGATTATCGCTGACGGTGGCCTCAAGTTCTCTGGCGACATCGTGAAAGCTCTCGCTGCTGGCGGTCACGCTGTGATGGTGGGCTCTCTCTTTGCCGGTACCGAAGAAGCTCCGGGCGAAGTCATCCTCGCTGATGGCCGTAGCTACAAGAGCTACCGCGGCATGGGCTCTCTCGGCGCCATGAAGGCAGGTTCTGCCGACCGTTACTTCCAGGGTGGTGTTCAGGAACCGCGCAAGTTTGTTCCGGAAGGCATTGAAGGTCGTGTTCCGTACAAGGGACCGCTCCGCGACACCGTTTACCAGCTCATTGGCGGTATCCACTCTGCTATGGGTTATGCCGGTGCAGCTAACCTCGAAGAACTTTACAAGAAGGCTACGTTTGTCCGTATCACGGGCGCTGGCCTCCGTGAATCTCATCCGCACGATGTGACCATCACGAAGGAAGCCCCGAACTACCGCACAGGCGACTAATCGCTAAATGCCCGAGACTTAATCGGGAATGCGCGCCTTTTTGGAAATGTTTATTTAAGAGACCCGTAACTTGATGTTGCGGGTCTTTTGATTTATATTGGTGAAAAGGAGATGCTCTGTCATCCTGGAACGAAGTGACGGGATCGACGGGCATGACTGCAAGGTAGCGTTTTTTATGAATAAAAGGTCGCGTTCGAGTTGGTTGTTGGCGGCGGTGCTCGCAGGTTCGATTGCGTTGCCGTTTGCTTTTGTGGCATGTGGCGATTCGACTGATGGTGCGCCGGTTGCTATGGGCGAGGATTTATCTTCTTCCGAGATGTTGGCGGAATCTTCGTCTTCTCAAGAATCCGCGAAGCCATTGAGCAGCTCTGCGAAAATTTCTGCAAGTTCCAGCTCGGTGAAGTCCGAAAGTTCAAGCTCGGAAAAGCTTGCGGAATCTTCTTCTGAAAAGGTCGCGCAATCATCAAGTTCCAGTTCCGAGAAACCAGTGCAATCCTCTTCTTCCGAAAAGCCCGCGGAATCATCGGATAGCGGTGTTTGCACGAACTGCGATAGCTATACGGCGGCAGACCCGACGCTTGTTGAAAATGGCGGCAAGGGTTCCGTGACAACTTACGGGAGCATCACTGCGAAAGAGACGAGTCTCGGTGGCGCCTGCAATTACGGACAGACGAATATTCAGTATTATGCGGCAATCCATGTGAATGTCTCGCCGGGGGATGATAAAGGCCCGTGGGATGGCGGCATGGCTTGTGGCGGCTGCGTTCATGTGAAGGCAAAAACGCCGGATGGCTGGAAAGAAGTGACGGTACGCATTACGGACCGTTGCCCGGATGTAAACTGCGGCGTGGATTTGGGCGGTGCGCCCGCTAGCGATATCATGGGAAATCTTGTCGGCCGCTATTACGGCGAATGGGAATTTGTGAGCTGCGAAGGTGTTGAAGGCGTGTGGGGCGATTCCACATCCATTTGGGTCAAAGAAGGTGCAAGCACGTATTGGAGCATTATCCAGGTGCGCAATCCCAAGGATATGGTCAAGAAAATTGCTATTCAGGGAATGGATAGCGACGAAGACTACACGCTTGAAATGGTTGTCGGAACGGAAAACTTCTGGACTGTTCCGAAGGAAGTTCTGCAATCAGGAAAAAGTTACAGTGTAGTCGTCACTTATCGTAGCGGTACCGATGACGAATGGATTTTAAAAGGTTCTGATTTGACTGTGCCGGAAGCGAACCTTTATCTGTACGAACACCGTAAATAATGGAATCTTTTAATGTCATCCTGGAGGCCCAACGGGCCGATAGGATCCATACAAAAAACGGCGCCTTGATGGGCGTCGTTTTTTTGCGTTCAGCAAGAATTAATGAGAGTCGCGGCTTTTAAAGCCGCGCTTTTTTTACTTGTTCAACTTTGACGCCTATGGCGTCCGCTGCTGCGTTCGGTCATGCAGTCAAGTAAACTTGACTGCGCGACACTCACTTGGCAAGCTTTTCGGTTGCTTCGGCAACGGCGAGCAAGTCTGCTTCCTGGAACGGCTTGCCAATCCACTGGAGGCCAACCGGGAGTCCGCCTGCCATACCGCACGGAACGCTCACGCCCGGGAGGCCGGCGAGGTTCAAGCTGACGGTATAGATGTCGGAGAGGTAAACAGCCATCGGATCGGATTCGTTCATGCCGCACTTGAGCGGGAGACCCGGCATTGTCGGGCTCGCAATCACGTCGCAAGTCTTGAACGCTTCGGTGAAGTCGTCCGTAATGAGGCGGCGGACTTTCTGGGCTTGCACGTAGTAAGCATCGTAGAAACCGGCGCTGAGTACGTAGCTTCCGAGGAGGATGCGGCGCTGCACTTCTTTGCCGAATCCTTCGCTGCGGGACTTGGCGTAAAGGTCGAAGAGCTTCTTGGCTTCGGGACTGCGGTAGCCGTAACGCACGCCATCGTAGCGGCTGAGGTTGGAGCTTGCTTCTGCCGTTGCAATAATGTAATAGCTCGAAACTGCGTAGCTGATGTGCGGGAGGCTCACTTCCTTGATCGTGGCGCCTTCAGCTTCCATCTTCTTCAGCATGTTTTCGATGGCGGCCTTGCATTCTGCATCGAGACCTTCGGCAAAGTATTCCTTCGGAACGCCAATGACCTTGCCCTTAACGCCGGTGCCGAGCTTTGCGGTAAAGTCTTCGGTCGGGCGAGTGCTCGTGGTGTTGTCGTGCGGGTCAATGCCGCAGATGGCGCCGAGGAGCGTTGCGCAGTCACGAACGGTGGAGCCGAACGGACCAATCTGGTCGAGTGAGCTTGCGTAGGCGAGGAGACCGTAACGGGAAACGCGGCCGTAGGTCGGCTTTAAACCGACGACACCCGTGCAGGCTGCCGGCTGGCGGATAGATCCACCCGTGTCGGAACCGAGAGCGCAGGGAACCGTGCCAGAGGCGACGGCGACTGCGGAACCACCCGAGGAACCACCCGGAACGCGGGATTCGTCGAGCGGATTCTTGACCGGGCCGTAGTAAGAGGTTTCGTTGCTGGAACCCATGGCGAATTCGTCCATGTTCGTCTTGCCGACGATGATGGCGCCTGCGGCTTCGAGCTTTTCGAGTGCTGTTGCAGTGTAGGGGGCAACAAAGTTATCGAGAATCTTGGAGGCTGCCGTTGTGCGTGTGCCGGTCAAGCACATGTTATCCTTCACGGCGACTGGGATACCATCGAGGTCGCCCAGAGACTTGCCTTCGGCGCGGCGCTTGTCGCTTTCCTTAGCGCGTTCGAGAGCGCGGTCGTTCAGCACCGAGATATAGGCGTTCAAATTCTTTGTAGATTCAATTTTTTCGAGGGAAGCTTGTGCGAGCTTTTCGGCAGTGGTGCTGCCGTTAGCAAGTTGAGCCTGAAGTTCCTGAATAGTCTGCATTATCTTTCTCCGGACCATTTCATGATGTAAATAGCTAAACCCATGCCAACTGCACCTAAGGCATTCCCTTTGAAGCCAAAACCAAGTGCAAATTTGACAAAGTACAAATCAATGACGACGGGCTGCGGTGTATCGCCAGAAAAACCGATACTGAACTCGGGCCCTTCTGTAAAGAAGTGGTGTACAATGTTATCGTAGCCACCTGCGTTCAAGAGAACTCCAAGTTCGCCAAATAAAGCTCCGAGAGCTTCGCTCAAGATGCCACCTAAAATAAGGCCAACAAAAATGAAGAATAAGAGACGTCCTAGTGAGTTCTTGTGAGTCATGCCGCAAATATAGTATTTTGGAAATGAGTTACTAGTTATTAGTTACTAGTTACTAGGGGATTTTTATCTCTCGTCTATAATCTCATTAACCCAAATCAATATCGGGTGAAACCTGTATCGTGAAGTCGGGGTAAAGCTCAGCCACTTCTCTCTTGATTGTTTCAAGGGCTTCTTGGGCGTTCACGCCGAATTTGATGACCACGTCAAAACGCATTTCTTTGGTTTCGATATCTACATAAAAACCGTGCATCTGGAGCGCCCAATCGTGTGACTTGACTTTGTCTAAAATCGTGTCGCGGATTTTGGCGGATTCGTCGTTTTGTGTGTTGTAAGAGTAGACGCCGATGGCGGTGAGGATGACGCCTGTTTCGCGGTAGACCTTCTTTTCGATTTTGCGGGTGAGGGAGTCCAGGTCGGCAACAGTCATGGTGTCGGGAAGTTCCACGTGTACAGAGGCGAGTTTCTTTTCTGGGCCGTAATCGTTGATGACGAGGTCGTATGCACCATGGATGCCTTCTTCGCTGCGGATGAGTTCCTTGATTTGCTTGGTGAGTTCGCTGTCGTTTTGCTTGCCGAGCAAGTCGCTCACGGTGTCCTTCAACATTTCAAAGCCGGCCTTGATAATGAAAATGGAAATCAGAACGCCGACGTATGCTTCGAGCGAGAGACCCGTGAAAATGAAGATGAGTGCCGAGGCCAAAACGGAAAGGGAGAGGATGGCGTCAAAGAGCGCATCGGAGCCGGAGGCGATGAGTGAACCGGAATTCACGCGCTCGCCTTGCGATTTTACGTAACGCCCGAGGACGATTTTTACGACAACGGCGATGGCGATGATGACTAGTGAAACGGTGGAGTAGTCGGCATCTTCGGGGTGGATGATTTTTTTGACCGATTCCACGCAAGAGGTGATGCCCGCGTAAATCACGATGGAGGCGATGACCATGGCGGTCAGGTACTCAATGCGGCCGTAACCGAGCGGGTGCTTTTCGTTGGGCAATTTTCGCGAGAGCTTGTTACCGACAATCGTGATGATGGACGAGAGTGCGTCTGAGAGGTTGTTTACGGCGTCGAGAACGACGGCGATGGAATTTGCCATAAGGCCGATAACCGCCTTGACGCTCGCGAGAATGACGTTGGTGACAATCCCGACAATGCTAGTTTTGACGATGACCTTGTTGCGGTTTTCTTCGTTGTGCTTTTCTTCATTGCAGTTCTTTGCCATATGATTCTCCTACTAATTTTTCTTTGGATTATCGCTTTGCTCTAATCCCAAATGCTAACCTCGGTCATGCCAAAACAAGTTTTGTCGCGACTCTCGGCTTTCGCATTTGTCGTCTCTCGTCTATTTAATGCTCCAGTCGATGGGTTCGAGCCCTTTGCTGATAAGATAGTTATTAGCCTTGCTGAAGTGCTTGCAGCCGAAGAATCCGCGATAAGCCGAGAGCGGGCTCGGGTGCGGAGCGGTAAGAATCAGATGGCCGCGATTGGGCGCGATGAGCACTTGCTTTTTGATGGCAAAACTGCCCCAAAGCAAAAAGACGAGGTTTTCGCGAACCTGCGAAAGGCGCTGGATAATCGTGTCCGTGAATTGTTGCCAGCCAATGCCTGCGTGACTTGCCGCCATGTGGGCGCGCACCGTGAGCGAAGCGTTCAAAAGCAAAATTCCCTGGTGGGCCCAGCCTTCCAAATTGCCATGTGGTGGCGGTGTGATGCCGAGGTCGTCGTGCAGTTCCTGGAAAATGTTCACGAGGGATGGCGGCGGCTCAATTCCAAACGGCACCGAGAAGCAAAGCCCGTGAGCCTGACCCGGATTGTGGTACGGGTCTTGTCCAATGATGACTGCCTTGACTTTATTGACGGGGCAATAGTCGAGGGCTGCAAAAATCTGCGGTCCAGGAGGATACACCACGTGATGCTCCGCGTGTTCCTGCAAGAGTTTCGCCTTGATTTGCTTAAAATACGGCTGTTCGAACTGGTCGGCGAGCAGTTTCAGCCAAGATTCTTCAAGTTTAACGGACATAGTATAGGTTGTAGGTTATAGGTTTTTAGGGGCGGCTCCGCCGCTTGTCATGCCCGCGGAGGCGGGCATCTCCTTTACAGGATTCGCGAGTATCGCTATTTTCTCGCCGTCGAGGCGTGTGTAGAATAGTGTTGCGCTGTTTTTGCCTTTGGGCTTGAGGCGCTTGATTTCTTGGTCGGGGTCGACTTTGACGCCTCGCAGCTTGAGCGTGAGTTTTCCGATGTCGTGCGATTTGAGCATCGCGCGGACGGCGCCTGTCGAAATCTCGGACGATTCCAAAATCTCGTAGTTGGCGAAAGCGGGGGTGTGGAGCGGTTTTTCGCTCGTCACGTAAGCGATGCCCGGCGAAATCAGATGCGTGGTTTCGTCGTGGGCGAGGGCGACCACTCCAAAGAGGTGGCTGCGGAGCAACACCGGCGCGGGTTCTGCGATGAACTTTGAAATCCCGCCAAGAGGCAAGTCGGATTCGCTGCTTGATGTGCGGTAAACGCGGTCGCGCCCTTCAAGTTCGTAGTTGTGGTCGTATTGCGATTGTTCGCTCTCGTTGCGGACTTCGCGTTTCTCGTCGCGGGCGAACGTCCAGTCGGCAATTTCGTTCCCTGATTTATCGACCATCACGGCGCGGACGTGGTCTGGATTTTGGGCGAGTTCGCCGAACAGCACCAAACATTCGCGGCAGTCCGTGCGGGAGCCAATGTACAGGATTTCTGTGCCTCGCGGAATTTCGCAAATGGGGTAGCCAGGCGGAATTTTAGCCATGCCGCCTTTGTAGTGCTTTGCGATTTCGACAACTTCTTCGAATGTGGGCGTGAGATTGCGCAGGTCGCGCTGGTTTTCGCCTTCGATGGCGCGGCGGGCCGGGTCAATCGTGAAGTAGTCTGCTTTGGGGCGGTCGAGCGTCGTGCTCCTGGAATCGTTTTGCAGGGCGACTTCGCGGACATCGGCGAGGATGGTATGTGCGTTGCTGGCTTCTGGTGAAACGCCTCGCATCACGCAGCTGTTGTAGCGGTACATTGCAAGTCGGTTTTCGTCGAGGTCAACGCCAATTGCAGTCAGTTCCTTCGGCAAAAAGAAGGAATCGCCTCCCATGCCGCAGCAAAGGTCGTGTACGACGGGGGCGGAACCTCTGCGGTTGCTATTTTCGCTGGTGTTTTTGTCTGCGGAGTCGTTTGCTAGGCGTGCGCATTCCCAAAGCGTGGCTTTCCAGCGTCCGATATCTTGCGCGGTGCTCTGTTCCAGCGCTAGTTTGTCGCAAAGGAGGAACGCGGTACTCTCGATTCCGAATTTTTCGCGGAATTTCGGCACAAGCGCCATATAATCCATAATGGCGGCTCGTTCTTCGTTGCTGAATTCCTTGGCAAGTTGCGTCGAAACTTGCAATGCATCCCATTTTTTCTTGGTTGCAAGCTTGATGAAATCCTGAACTTTAGCCGAAGTGAGTAAATCCGCGTTGAACATGCTAGAAATTTAATTTTTATGCGGGAATTTTACAATTTAAAATTTTGAGGAATGGCGATTAAAATGTATTTTTATAGAGTCATTCCTGTGAATGTATAGCGTGAAAATGTCATTCCTGCCTCCGAGCAGGAATCACCTTTTAGAAGGGATTGGGTTGGTATGAAGTTTTTGAAAAATCTTGCGGCGTGCGTGTCTTGCGCTTCTGTTGCTTTGCTAATGCAATCTTGTGGTGACGATACGGCTTTGTCACCTGTTTATGCTTTAAGTTCTTCGTCTGCGCAGGAATCGTTAGAATCTTCATCGAGCGTGCCGGAGTCCTCGGCTCAAGAATCGTCGTCATCTTTTGAAAATTTATCATCTTCAGGCCAAGATGTAGGTGGTTCCTCGTCCTCGGAAACTTCTTTGTCGGCAGGGACGGAATCGTCTTCAGCCGTGGCGACATCGTCTGCAGTAGAACCGACGTCGTCTGAAACGTTGCAGAGTTCCTCCTCGTCCGAAGCTCAGTCATCGGTGGCAGAATCCTCGTCATCGCAAGCGATCAGTTCTTCGGAAACACCTAGTTCATCTTCTGCACAACCTATAAAAATTGATTTCTACAATGGCGCCGATATTTCAGAAGTCCAGGAATACGAACGAAATAATACGAAGTTTTACGATGTTGATGGCAAAGAAAGCGACATCTTCACAATCCTGAAAAATCACGGATTTAACTCCATTCGCTTGCGCACGTTTGTGTCGCCCAAGGCAAAGTACGGCTATGCGGCAAGCGGTTGTGGTCACGATTCCGAAGCGTATGGTGACAAAGACCATGTTGTTGCTTTTGCCAAGAAAGTCAAGGCGGCAGGCATGGGTCTCCTCGTGGATATCCATTACAGCGATGTCTGGGCGGATCCTGGCAAGCAGATTATCCCCGAACGCTGGCGTAACGTGAATAATGCCAATGCAATGGCGGATTCCGTTTACGCATACACCAAGGACTTGATGCTTGCTCTCAAGAATGCGGGGGCAACGCCGGACATGGTGCAGGTTGGCAATGAAACAACGCCAGGCATCTTGATACATAAGCCAAACAGTAAAACGGACTGCTGGGGTAATGGCGTCGATAAGGCGGCAACTTCCGTCAATGGCGACATGGGGACCGCTGCGGGCAAGGCGAATGCCGCCAAGTATTTCAATGCGGGCATCAAGGCCGTCAAGGAGGTCTCTCCGTCTACGAAAACGGTGCTCCACATTGAACGCATCCGCCAGGCCGAAACTGTAAAATGGTGGATGGGCGTCATCTTTGACGAGTATAAAATCCCCGCTGACGTGATGGGGTTCTCCGCTTACACAGCATATGGTGACGGCACTCCCGACAAGTGGAGTAATTTGTTCAATACGATTACAACAAAGTATTCTAAATTTGAATTTATCGTTGCAGAATACAATGGCGGTGATGCCGATAACCATTATAATTTTGATAAGTCTCGCCAAAAGACTCGTGAATCTGTCCGTGAAATGAATCGCTGGATTGGAACATTCTTCTGGGAACCGACTATCGGCGGCGCGTGGGGCGCAGGGCTTTTTGACTGGCGCGGTAAAGACCTTTACGCCAACAAAGACGCTTTCATGGAGTTCTTCTAGAATTTTATTCCTGTTTTTAATTGAGTTAAAAAAAGACGTGCTTTTGCGAGCACGCCTTTTTGTAATATTGGAAATCGTAGATTACTTTACAACTCTGTAGGTCTTTCCGTTAACGATGACGAGGAAGTTGCCTCTGCTGTTGATGCGGACTTCTTGCATGGGGGTGGTTGTCTTTGCGGACTTGAGTACGCGGCCATTTAGGTCTGTCACGGCGAACTTGGTGCCGACTACAGCGTTTTCTATGACGATGGTGCTATTGGTAGACCAAACTTTTATGTTGTTTGTAAATCTGATGTTGGAAACGATGGCGTCTGTTGAATCATTTGCCGGATTCTGCTTGGCATCGGGCTTCGCATTCACCTTGTAGAGCTTGCAAGATTCAAACGAATAGAACGTCGTATCTTTTTCAATCTTTACGCCATTGTGTTCGTTGGCGCAGACTTCCTTTTCGGTGACTTCTGGCTTCGGCTTCCAAATCTTGAAGGTGCCGCTCAAGTGGAGCATGGCAAGGTAATGCACCAGGCCATCGTAGTAGCGGTACTGACCTGTCATGAACTTAGTATCCCATGCCAACTCCAAGTTTTTCTTGACGGCGGCATCGTATTTGGAATCGTTAATCAAAGCCATGGCCGCAACGGCATTTGCACCGGCTTCGCCCTGCGTATACTGTTCCTGTGGATTAGAGCCATCCCAGTTAAAGCGGGCGTGCTTGTAGCCATCCTTTTCAAAGAAATCGATAATGCGGCGGGCCATTTCTTCTTGACGAGCAGAATCCACACCGAACAGGTAGTAGTCCATACCGAAGTTCATAGCGCAGCGCATGGCGTCGTACATGTACTTTTCGGCGTTACCATTGTAGCTTACGCCGTGCGGGGTTCCGTCAAAGTTGTTATAGTCGCTGAACAAGCCGGACTTCGTGTTAGAGGACTTGTACAAATGATCGCGCGTTGCCTTCGCGGCCTTAGACCACTTGTCCTGATTGGAGGTGGACCAACGGGCGAAAAGATCGACGTATGCCGGCAAGTCGTAAGACGGGTCAGAGAAGTTGTTTTCGTTACCCTGCGGCTGGAACGTAATCACGTAGTGCTGCGGATTGAAAAGGCTATGCTGGCCGTTGTCCCACATCTTTTTCAAGATGTACTGGGCATCTTCCATGTACTTGCTGTCGTTCCAGCGGTTGGCTGCAAAAAGCAAGGACATCATAAAGTACATTTCGCCATCCGGCGCGCAGTTATCATCGCCACCAGAACCGCTGTCATTACGCTGCCATGCAAAGTAGCCGTCCCAGCCACCGCCCTTGTGCCACATGTGGTTCTTCGCCCAGTTCCAGAGTTTGTCGAATTCTTCCTTGTGGCCAGTCTGCACGGCAATCATCATACCGTAGGACATGCCTTCGGAGCGGACGTCGTTGTTGTTGATATCCTTGATGTAGGCTTCGTTACCCCTGTCATAATAAACCTTGGAATTATCATCACCCTTAAAGTAGTGATTCCAGAGGTCATCCATCTTTTCCTGAATTTCTGCATCGGTCTTACCCAAGATTGTCTTGAACGGGCTCTCATAATTACCCGTGTAATAAGCACCGGAATAGTTTTTTTCATCGCAGTCCGGGCCGTAATAGGCTCCGTTTTCGTCAAAGAAATTACCTGCGGTATCAGCTGCAGTGGCCATCGCGGCACTGAACAGCAAGGAGAGAGAAAAAGAGGAAAGGTTTAGTGTTTTCATAGCTGAAAAACTAAACTTTTAGGGAAAAATGTTAAGTCATTTTGGGAAAAAGCCTATGTAAAGGATTACAACAAAAATGGCTTAAATTAGGGAATAAAAGTATGTATATGGATGTTGTCGGTTTTGTTATCTATTTTTTTACCGAGAGCGTCAAAAAAAACTTTTTGATTATTTAGTCTCGAAGTCTCCTGCCGGGAATTTGTGATGCGCTTCTTATGAATGTCGCGGATTCCTGTTGTTTCTTCGCGTAACACAACGGCAATGCTGTCGAGAATTGGATTTCCGACGCCTTCGATGTAGTCATGCGAAACTTCCCAGACCATGATACCTGCGTAACCGTTCTCTTTGACCCAACGTGATTTGACTGCGGATGAATGTGGGTCTTCGAAGGTGACGTATCCGGTTGAAGATACACCGTAGGGCTCCACGGATATGCTGTCGAAATGGAATTCCCAGGCGCTGTTTGCTACAATGTCCTTGTACGGTACTTGCTTGGCGGAGCCTTTGGTAAAGTCTGTGCCGGGGCCAGTTGCGCCCTGGAATTCAAAGCCGAACGAGGGAATGCCGAACACCATCTTTTCGGTGGGCACGCCGCGTTTTTTCCAGTAGTCGCGAGTTTCTTCCCATGACCATGTGGTGTAGTCTTCGTGTGGGTAGAGCGGCGAATCGAACATGGCTTTTTCGTCCCAGTCGCCTGTGATGTCGTAGGTCATGAACCCAAACCAGTCTAAATTCTTGATGAGGACTTCGGCATTGAACCATTTTCCGTAATAGGGCGAGCAGGGGAGTGCTGCCGAAAGGCTTTTGTCTTTGGGGAGGGCTTCGCGGAGCTCCGTGAGTAATTTGCTGTAAGCGATTGTGTCCGCTTCGGGCACGGGATTGTATTCCCATTCCCAGTCCATGTCTAGGCCATCGAGATTGTGGTCGGCGACGAATTGCACGAGGTTTGCGACGAATTTTTGACGGAGTGCATCGTTCGATGCAACAGGGACGAAGTTTTCGCTTTGTCCGCCACCGCCGAGCGAGACGATGACTTTTGTGCCGGCAGCGTGGGCGAGCTTTACCATTTCGTCTAAAGCGCTCGGGTCGTCTGCGGCATCGCCACGCAAAGAGCCGTCCGTGTTTGGCGTAATGAAACTCCACAGCACGTGTGTTAATTTGTTGTACGGAACTTTATCTACAGTGTAAGCGGGCTTGTGCCATTTGCCCCAGTCAGGGTAGTAACCGATAAATAATGGGGTGGCTTGAGCATGGCAAATCCCGGCGAGAGAAAAAAGCGAAACCGCGATGAATGTTGCAAAAGCATGTGAAATTTTATTCTTCATCTTTAAACTCCAAATAGATAACTCCTAATATTATCAATTAACTTCCTACTGCCTACTTCCTACTGCCTGCTATTTACGCTTCAATTCCACCACGTAATCCGCGGCGTCAACAAAGTCTTGTGCGTGTTCTATGGCGATGACTGTGTGGCCTGCGTTGCAAAGCCCGTGAATGAGGCCGAGCAACTGCTGAATGTCCTTTTGATGGAGTCCGCGAGCGGGTTCGTCAAAGAGGAATAGCGTGTTGGGCGCTTTCGCTCTTGCAAGGGTAATGGAAAGCCTGAGTCTCGCGCGTTCGCCGCCGGAGAGGTGGGCTGTAGTTTGTCCGAGACGCAAATATTCGAGGCCTGTATCCACGAGCGGTTTGAGCTTTTCGGCGAACGGCTTCATGTTCGTGAATAGCTTGTACGCACTGCCGATTTCCATGTCCAAGATGTCCGCGATGGAAAGCGACTTGAAGCGGACTTCCAAAACTTCGTCGCGGAAGCGTTTGCCAAGGCAAACGGGGCATTCGGATTCTTCGTAGCCGAGCGGATCGTAAATGACGCCTTCGCCTTTGCAGTTTTCGCAGCGGCCGCCGGGGGCGTGCGTCGTGAATTTGGATGCTGTATAGCCGCGCACCTTGCTTTCGGGGAGCTTTGCGAACAAGTCGCGGAGCAGTGTAGTGAGACCGATGGCACTTGAAACTGTGCTGCGTCTGCTCCCGTGAAAGTCTCCGGTCGTGAGGATGGAAAGTGCGTCGATGCCGAGACTCTTGAATTCTTCTGCTTTGGCGCGTTTGGCGATGTTTTCAAAAAGGAGTGTTGATTTTCCGCTGCCGCTTTGGCCCGTAATCACGCTGAATTTATTGAGCGGGAAGGCGGCGTTCACTGGAGCCATGTCGAACTTCGCGAAATTTTCGACGAGGATTGCTGGGTTTTCTTTGGTGTTCTGGATTGCCGCCGAGCGGGAATCTCCTCTCTCGTCTCTCGTCTTTGTACTTTTGCATTGTTCCTCGCAATGACAACCTACATTTCTTCCTACTTCCGGCTTCCTACTTCCTACTGCTTTGATCCACCTTCCCGTGGGCGATTCCGGATTTTCTAGCACTTCGTCGCGGTTGCCTTGGAACAGAATCTCGCCGCCTTTTTCGCCTGCGCCGGGGCCCATTTCGATGATGTAATCGGCTCGGCCGATGATTTGCGGATTGTGTTCGATAAGTACGAGCGTGTTACCGCGTTTGCGAATTTTTTCGAGGACTTTCCAAAGGGCTGCGACATCTGTAGAATGCAAACCGCTGGCGGGTTCGTCAAGCGCTATCAAAAGACCGTTCAAGTGCCCGGTGCTGAGGCTTGCAAGCTTGAGTCTTTGCAACTCTCCGCCCGAAAGCGTTTGACCCGTGCGCCCTGGCGTGAGGTAGCCTATGCCCAAATCGTTGATGGCCTCGATGCGGTCAAGCAACGAATTGAATGTCGCCTTTAAATTCTGCCCGATTTTATCGTCAAAAATTTGGTGCAGAAGCGCGGGCAATTCTGCAAAATTCGTAGTGAGAATTTGCTTGTAACTAACGCCGTTAATCGTTGCGTTCAGGTACGTTTTCTTGAGTCGGAACCCATGGCAATGCGGGCATTCTGCGTTTTCGTCCTCGTCGCTTTCAACATCGGATTCGGCGCGACCTTTGCGGTGGCTTTTCTCGTTCCCTTTTGCGTTGACTTTATCCCTTATTGTGGAAACATCTTTATCGGAACTTTCCTGAACGATTCCCGTGCCGTCGCAGTATTCGCAGACGCTGGTGCGGCTGTATGGCGAGAACGCGCGTGCGTCCAGGCTGGCGACGGTTTCGTTTGACTTTTGCGATTCGTGCAGCTCATCGCCTGCGTTCGGGCAGCATGGCTTTGTACTGTAAAACTTTTGCTCGCCCGCAATGTCAAGCGTGATTGCAGAATGTGTAAGCTTTAATGTGCCGTCAACCGCTTCGGCAATTCGTGTGCGTGTGTTTTCGCGGACGATAATTCTATCGACGATGATGAAAAATTCTTTGGGCGTCAAAACCTTTTCGCCAGGGAGCAAGTCTGCAAGCGAATACATAGTGCCATCGGCAATCGCGCGTGTAAAACCTTGCGCCAAAAACACCGCAGAAAGCTTATCTAACGTTATGCGACTCTTGCCCTGCGCTTTCTTTTTGTCATTCTCGGCGCCTGTCCTCGCTTGACGGGGATGACCGGGAATTTCCTTCTCCGTTTCAATCTTCGCTAAGAACTGTAGCTTTGTCCCAACGGGCATCCCTGCGATTTCGCGGATAATTTCTTCCCGGCTCTGGCTCACCATCGGAGCTCCGCAAATGGGGCAGGCAGGCTTTGCGAATGCAGCAAATAATGTTCGCAAGGCGTTGTCGCATTCGGCGATTGAAAGTGCTGTTGCTTTTGCAGGAGCTTCGCCACGCGTGGCGGCAATCGCTAAACTCGCCGGAAGTCCTTCGGCACTGTCGATCGGAATTGTTCGCTTGCCTCCGAGCAAATCTGCGGCGAACGGCGAGAGCGTTTCGAGATAGCGTCGCTTGCTTTCGCCATGGAGCGTGTCCATCACGAGCGTCGATTTTCCGCAACCCGACGGCCCGCACACAACCGTAATTTTCCCCAGCGGAAACTGGGCGTTGACATTCTTTAAATTATGGAGTCTGCAACCGCGAATCGAAATGTAATCAAGCATCGTTTAAAAGATAATTAATATGGTCGCCCAAAGCAAATTTTAGAGGTTTCCTAGTGCGAAAAGGTTATCTTTGTAATAAAGAAAATCATTCTAAAATGTTTGTTGAAAAGCGTCTGTCATTAAATTGCTAATCTCTTTTTACTCGCATTATTTCTTATCGCTTGCGGCGATGATTCATCAACGTCAGGAATAATTCGAATGATGGGGATAATTCCGTAAAATCGAGCAGCAGCTTCGCGGAGTCTTCTTCAGGCAGCTCTGTAAAATCAAGTAGCAGTTCCGCGAAGTCCTCTTCAAGCAGTGTTCCATCATCGTCGTCCAGCGTTACACCGAAGTCAAGCAGTTCAAAAAAGTAGAATCCTCATCGAGTAAGGTCACTGAGCCTGCCGAAGTGACGACTGGAACCATGACCGACTCCCGCGATGGTCAAACGTACAAGACTGTCTCCATCGGCGCCCAGACGTGGATGGCGGAAAATCTCAACTTCAAAACGGACTCTAGCTTCTGCTATAACAACGAGGAAACCAACTGCACAAAGTACGGTCGGCTTTACACCTGGGCAGCTGCGGTCGGCAGATCGGAGAGCGACTGTGGCTATGGCAATACATGCTCTCTGCCGTCAGGAAACATCCAGGGGGTATGCCCGAGCGGTTGGCACCTGCCGAGCAAGGCCGAATGGGAAACTTTGTTCAACGCAGTCGGCGGACGATCAACTGCTGGCAAGGTTCTCAAGTCCACGTCCGGGTGGTATAATAATGACGACGGCACGGATGCTTTCTCGTTCTTGGCGTTGCCTGCTGGCTACAGGGGCTACAATGGAGGTTTCTATAGCGTGGGCGGCTGCGCGTACTTCTGGAGTTCTACTGAGGCCGATAGCATCTTCGCGTACAACATGAGCTTGTACAACATCACTGGCAGTGCGTACCTAGGCAACTACAATATGGTCAACGGGTTTAGTGTTCGTTGTCTAAAGGACTAGCAGTGAGGCGAATCCTGCACGGAAATGCTTGCATTTCCGTATAGGTGAGCCGAACAGCGAGGGACTCCGTAGGAGTCCCCTAGGCCTACAATCGTCGATGGCGGTAGTAGGTGGACCTAGACCGTAGCGTTTTTTCTTTGCAAACAACTGTTGACAAAATAAAGGCTTTTGCAACCAATTGATTGCAAAATTTGCAAAGTATCGCTTTTCTAAAAATTTCTGTTGTAGATTAAGCCTCTAAACTTACCGGAGGGACATTTATGAATCAATCTATTCCAGAAACTTTGAAAGGCAAAACATACATCGACCCGAGAACCGATACAGGTTTCAAGAACTTGTTCGCCAGCAAGGACGCTATCAAGGACTTTGTTGACGGAATTCTTCACCTCAAAGGAGATGACCGAATAAAAGATTTAAAATACTCATTCGACGAAGCGATCCGTTTCATGGTTCCCAAAGAACGGAAAATTTCCCTAGACGCTTTTGCTACGACCGGTTCCAATCGGTTTCTCAACATCGAAATGCAAAAGGCAGACCATGGATTCTTTATCGACCGGACCGTATTATATAAAGCGTTCCTGATTATCAAGGGAAAACAGGATATGGAGAATACGGAAGAGTTCAAGGCGCTCACCAAAGAAGAGAGGGAGGGAAGGCGCTACGAAATCCCGGAATGCATTTCCATCTGGATTTGCGACTTTGAATTGCCGCAGACAATGGGGAGCTACATTGACGAATGGGCCGTTTACAGCAGGGAATCGCTGAGCAAAGGCTGCACAGAAACGGTTTTCCCTAAAAATAAGTATATTATGGTTAATCTGCCAAGGTTCGACAAGACCGCAGACGAAGTGAAAGACCCCGTTGATATGTGGCTCTACGTGCTTAAGCACGCGCACGAGGGCAAGCCCCTCCCAGACTTTGGGAATGACATAGTCAACGAAGCCTTGAACCGCATCAAAATCGAAAATCTGGACAAGACAACCCTAACCGAAGCGGAGAAAGAAATGACTACAAAAGAGGAACTTGCCTGTTGTTTCGCTTATGCAAAAATAAAAGGTCGAGAAGAAGGCCGAAAGGAAGGACTTGAAGAGGGCCGAAAGGAAGGACTTGAAGAGGGCCGAAAGGAAGGGCTTGAAGAAAGCCGAAAAGAGGTTGAAAAAAAAGCCAAGCTTGAAATGGTCGATGCTATGCTTGCCAATCCTAAATTTACGGATGAAGACATTTCCGCCATTTCAGGCGTCCTGCTAGAAGAAATTGCTAAGCGTCGTGTACAACGCTGAGAAAAAATAAAAGCCCGCGCAGTTCATTCACTACCGGGCTTTTTTTGAAAAATATGGATTCTGTCGCTACGCTTCAGGATGACTGAGGCTATCTTCCTACCGTCTACTGTCTACTTCCTACTGCGCCTCGCGCTTATTCCTTAAACGTGAATCTCAGTTCGCCAAACGGAGTGCGGAAATCCTTGTTCTTCAAGTTGTTTTCTTCGATGCCGGCAAAAAGCCTGTAGCCGCCGCCAATCGAAACTTCAAGGAGCTTTGTCACGCGGAAGTTGAATTGTGCCGAAAAGTCAGACGTAAAGAAAGCGTCGTCAGACTTGAATCCGTCTTCGTCGCCCTTGTTCAAGAAGTTCACGCTGCCGCCACCAATGCTAACCGGGAGCGAAATCGAGAACAAGCCGCTGCGGAAAACGACCGGTTCGGCGAAAATGCCGTACGAATGGTAGTCGAGCATTTGCGGGTGCCGAACTTTCGGATTTTTCACGTCACTGAGGATGGTCGAAAAATAAGCGCCCAAGCTAATGTGCGGGTTCAATACGATGCCGACGCGGAGGTTCATAAAAATTGTACCGTCGCGGGCGATAAGGGAGTTGCCGCCGCTAACACCCAGAAGTGCGCTCCAATCGGAAGATTCGGCTTTGCCCGGTTCGTAATCTTTGGAACCCTGGAGTTCTGCGTGGGAACTTACGGCGAGCGAGAGCGCCATGAGGAGAGATGTCAAAAGTTTTGTTTTCATAGTCCGTCCGTGTTTCCTTCCCATCTCCAGTTCTTTGCGCTGACCGCGGGCCAGTGGCAAATCGTCCACACGAGACTGTTGCCGCACAAAATGATGGACCAAACGCCAAAGAGCAGGAAGAGGAATAGTGGAATAAAAGCTAGTGATCCATAGAAAATGGACATGCGCGTGACCATTGCCGTCTGGATGAGCATCAGAATCTTCACGTAGATGTTGATGGCAAGCCAAGAAAGCAAAGTCGAGAGCATCGACGCCAAGAACAGCTTACGGCGGGTGTAGGGCTTGTGGCCTGCCGGGCGCGCCGGGAGCGCATAAAGCATAATGAAAATCACGAGGAGAGCCGCGATGTGGAAGGCCGAGTACCAGAATACGGTGATGAGCGCCTTGATGACTTCCGGCGAAAAGTGGAATCCGTCAACAATGATGACTTTGAGCACGTTCTGCACATGGTTCACGAAACCTGCGAACATGCCGACTACGGCAGCCCCGATGAGGAGGAATGGTGTGTAAATCTTGATTTGGCGAATCAAAGTTCTGGAAGTCTTGTTTTCCCAGACGACGTTGAAGTTCGTTTCGAGGCTTCCGAATGCGAGGATAAACGTGACAAAAAGACCGCCTGCACCGATAAATCCGAGCTTTTTGATGGGGATGTGCTCGGCGTTTTCGACAATGTCCATGATTTGCTCGGTCGGCCAGTCTAGATTGAGCATGTCAATCACGATGGGGAGGTAGTCCGAAATGAAGTTTCCGAACCCGACAGCGAGAGTGATGGAGGTGAGCATGATGAGGAGTGGAACGACTGCCACGAGCGTCGTGTAGGTCAAAGATGCGGCACGGGTCATTCCGTGATAGTACAGGAATGACTTTCCGGTGACAACCATGATTTTTACAAATGTCGGAGAACGGGCTGCGATATGATCGAACAGCCATTCCCACGAAAAATTTTTCCACCAATGCGGCATACTCGTGTTAAATATAGTTAAAGGAACGACTTACGAGAACTTTTGGCGCGTTTCGTTTCGTTTTTTTTTCGAAAAACTGTACTTTTTGTGGTCGAAATTTCCTAAAAACAGGTTTGCTAATGTAGACAAATAATAAATTCCTTTTGTGGACTTTTTCTAGCAAATTATCGTTTGAAAGTTAAAAATATAATAAAAACTGTGGACTTTTTATTGAAAAGAGATTATATTTGAAAGAAACAAGAGTTTGGTTTTACACCGTTAGGAGCGTTGTATATGGGATCCAATCGTAATTTCAAGTCTATTCTTGTAAGTTCTGCGCTTGCTGCAGGGCTTGCTGTTCCATCTTTTGCTGCGCCTCGTCAAATGGAAAACTTGACGCGCGGCCTTGTCGCGTCAAATGTGGGCAAGGGAATGCTTGTTAGCTGGCGCTTGTTGGGCACCGATGACCCGGCGACGGAATTTGTCCTCTATCGTGATGGAAAGAAGATTGCCTCCATCGGAAAAACGGACGGAACGAATTTCCTGGATAGTGACGGAAAGGTGACTTCCAGTTACGAAGTTGCCGCTGTTGTGGACGGCAAGGAACAGACGAAGTCTCCGCTTTCTGTTGTTTTGGATAAAACGGTCTCCAATAGCGGAAAATCCTTCCCATATAAGACTTTTAAAGTGGAGCCGCCTGCAGCACAGACTATGCCGAACGGTGAAAAGTGCACTTACGTTCCGAACGATATGAGCACGGCTGACCTCGATGGTGACGGCGAATATGAATTGGTTCTCAAATGGGATCCGTCTAACGCTCATGATAACTCGCAAACGGGTTATACGGGTACCGTGTTTATTGATGCCTACAAGCTGAATGGCAAGCGCCTTTGGCGCATTGACCTCGGCAAGAATATCCGCGCAGGTGCTCATTACACGCAATTCCAGGTCTTTGACTACGATGGTGACGGCAAAGCCGAAATGATTGTGAAGACTGCCGACGGAACGATTGATGGTACGGGCAAGGCTGTGGGCGACAAGTCCAAGGATTATCGTGACGGTAACGGCCTTGTGCTTAAGGGGCCGGAATACTTGACCGTTTTCCGCGGTGCTGATGGCGCTGCGGTTTCGACGGTTGATTTTGTGCCGAGTCGAGACATCAACCAGCATGTGAAGGGCAAGGATGGCAAGGGCTACTGGGGCGACAATTACGGTAACCGTTGCGAACGCTACCTGGCTGCGACTGGCTACTTGGATGGCGTCCATCCGAGTGCAATTTTTGCACGTGGTTATTACACGTCTGCTTATGTGGTTGCGTATGATTTTGATGGCAAAACATTGAAGCAACGCTGGTACCACAAGTCTGAAGACCCTGGCAAGGGTCTCTATGGCGAAGGAAACCACAGCCTCCAGGCGGCAGACCTTGATGGCGACGGCTATGATGAGGTATTCTTCGGTGCTGCAGCCTTGAACCATGATGGTACTTTGCGCTACCGCACTGGTCTTGGTCATGGCGACGCTCACCATATCGGTGATCTGGATCCGGACCGCCCGGGTTTGGAAGTTTGGGATGTGCATGAACATACGACTGCAAAATATACCGATGAACTTCGTGCCCATGATGGTACGATTATCTGGGGATCGGCTCAGCCTGGTGTCGATAATGGTCGCGGCATGGCTGCCGATGTCGACTCGACCCATCGTGGTTACGAAATGTGGTCTGCAAAGGGCGGTGGAATGTTCACTGTCAAGCACGAAAAAATCGGTTCTCCGGCTGTTTCGCAGAACTTCCGCATTTACTTCGACGGTGACGCCTACGATGAACTTTTGGACGGTGCTTACGTGACCAAGTTCAATTCTAAGGATACCGTGGCTGAAGTTTACTTTGATGGCCCGACGGCGCTTGGTGTAACGGGTTGCAATGGCACCAAGAATACTCCGAGCCTCGTTGCCGACCTCTTTGGTGACTGGCGTGAAGAACTCGTTGTGCGCTCTGAAAAGGATCCGACGACGATTTATATCATTGCCACTCCAGTTACAAGCCCGCATCGCGTCTATACCTTGATGCACGACGCCACGTACCGTACTGCGGTTGCCTCCGAAAATACGGCATACAACCAGCCGCCGCATGTGGGATTCTTTATGCCGGACATGGTGAAGAAACTCAAACAGCCGGAAGTTTACCTTGCTGGTCAGAGTGCAAATGTCCCTGCGGATTCGACTCCAGTTGTAAACAACGGTAAGTCCACAATGGATGCTTCCACGCCGAAGGATGGTGTGGGGTGGACCGAAAAAACAAACGAAGGGTTCCTCCAAAACGGTTACTTTAACTTTGACAACGCTCTTTCTAGCTATGGCGTTTGGGAAATCTTCTCGAAGACCGAAGCTAAGACTACTTTGTCCATCCGCTTTGCCAATGGCGGAAATAGTGACCGTAGCATGGCTGTCTATATGAATGGCGCATCTGCAGGTACGTTGAGTTTCCCGCCTACAGGCTGGACTACGTATAAAGAAGCGACTATTGACGTGAAACTGAAAGCTGGTGTCAATACGCTTAAGCTGACGTCGATGACAAGTGACGGTGGCCCGAATGTCGATATGTTCACGTTCGGAATTGACGGCGTAGAACTTTACGATGGAACGCAGGTTGTTGACAAGCCGGTATCGATTGCGCCTCAGTCGTTCAGGCCGAATGTTTATAATCCGGTAACGGGAATTCTTAGAACGCGCGAAGCAGGCCTTGCTGAAATCTATGCCTTTGATGTGACAGGTAAGCTCGTTGGCGGAATCTCCCGCAATGTGACTGCCGGAACGTCTAAGGTGATGTTTGACCGCGAAATGCTCCCGCGTGGTGCTTACATGATGGTTGTGAAATTGAACGGTCGCGTGATTTCGAAGTCCATGCACAACGCTGCGAAGTAAGAGGTTTGAATATGGGAATGTTTAGCAAATTTTGGCAGGGCGTTGTTGCGACTTCGATGATTGCGGCTCCACTTGCAATGGCTAAGGTTACAATTTATATGCTTGGCGATTCCACCATGCAGGACTGGGCTGATGGTTATTATCCCAAACAGGGCCAGGGCCAGGATTTTCATTACTGGTTCGATGTAAACAAGGCGGCAGTGGTGAACCGTGGACAGGGTGGCATGTCGCTTGGTGGCGGCGGTAAGGACAAAAAGGGTAACACCGCGGTCGGCTATTACGACATGTTCTTTAAGAAGGGCTGCTCCAATGGTGGTTGCATTGCGGACAAGTTGCAGGCTGGCGACTACGTCGTTGTCCAGTTCGGTATTAACGACGTGAACTACAGCACGGAAGACTTCTTTGCCTCCAACATGAAAAAGCTTGTGAGCGATGTCAGGGCGAAAGGCGCTTATCCGATTATCATGAGCCCGATTCGTCGCTTGTACTATGATTCTCCAACGCAGATCCATAACAGCTATCGTGGCTACCCGGCTCTTAACCAGAAACTTTCCGAAGAACTCAATGTGCCGTTTATCGATATGAGCGAAATGGTCGCGAACTACATGATTTCTGTGGGCGAACGCTATTCGGCACAGTTTATCTTCAACTATGCTACAAAATCTGAATATAGCAACTTGGGCAGTGACCAGACGGACCAGGTGCATTTACAGATGAACGGTGCGAATGCCTTTGGACGTATCATTACAGAACAGATGCGCGCCCACAAGGATCCGATTGTGAAAAAACTTGGCGACTACATGGCGCCTATGTACCAGGTAGATGTCAAGGTGAGCCCGGAAGGCGCTGCCGAAGCGACTTCTCTTAGCGCTTACTACCCGAAGGGCATGACGGTTATGCTCAAGACCATTCCGAAGTCCGGCAAAAAGTTCTTGGGCTGGTATGACGGTAACGGCAACAAGGTCGGCGCCCCGAGCCGCTCCAATGTAAAGTCTCCGTACATCCACACGTTTGTCATGGGTTCTGCATCGACGCAGTTCACTGCAGTGTATGAAGGCGGTACCGCCCAGAAGTACACGGGCGATGGCAAGGCTTTGACCGCATTCCCGACAACGACTCCGAAGAGCCTTGACGATGTGACGTTTGAACCGTTCACGCCGATTGGTGGCAGTGAAGAAACAGAAACCAAGGTGGATAAGGATATCAAGAAATTCTTTGACGCAAGTAAGCCGGATACTGCAGGAATTGGCTGGACCCAAACGGAATGGATTGGCTATATTGGCGATGGCTATTTCAACTTGGATAACACGAACGTGTCGTTTGCAAGTTACAAGGTGAAGTTCCCCGGTGCAGGCTACGTGACGCTTGCTGTGCGTTACGCTAATGGCGGTTCTACAGACCGTATGTTCAATGCCTACCTTGACCACGACTACTATTTGAGCGCCCCTCCGACAGGTGGCTGGGACAAGTGGGATACCGCTTACGTTGTGATGGATGCGCCGCAGGGCGAAGCCGAACTCAAGTTCATGTCGGTGACTTCTGATGGTGCTCCGAACCTTGATGCGTTTGGCTTTAATCTAGATGGTGTCTGCCGTGTTGGTGTGGATTGCAAGGATGCTAAGGATTCAATTCCGACATCGCTGCAAGGTATCAAGATGGCGGCTAGAGCAAAGCTCCTTGGCGATAAGCTTTTGCTTCCGGAACGTGCTGACATAAGCGTGTTCGATATGAGCGGAAGTCTTGTCGTGCGTAAGGCTGTTTTGGCGGGCGAGGTGGATATGTCTTCTCTCGTGCGTACAAACGGAGTTTACCGCGTTGTCGTTCGCCAGGGTCGTGAAAAGCTTGTTGCGACTTGGGCAAAGGTGAAATAGAATTTAGAACTTAGAAGTTAGACGAAATGTCATCCTGAGCGAAGAGGCGTTGCCTCGAAGTCGAAGGATCTAGTAAAGTTTTTTAATGCTACAGGATTCTTCGGAGCAACGCTCCTCAGAATGACGTGCTTCGCACTTAATGACCAACAACTATTGACTAACCACTGCTTATGAAATCTGTATTCAAATATCTTCTTGCTGCCGCTGTTTTCACAGGTGTTGCTGTAAGCGATTCCACCAGTTTTTCGATTTACGTGGTGGGCGATTCGACCGTGCAGACGTATAAGGATAACGTCTATCCGCAAACGGGCTGGGGCCAGGTGCTTGGGCATTTCTTTGACGCCTCCCGTGTGAAAGTCCTTAACTATGCAATCGGTGGCCGTAGCTCTAGAACGTTCATCGAAGAAGGCCGCTTGGACGAGGTCAAGGGAAAGCTCCAAAAGGGCGACTACCTCTTTGTGCAATTTGGCCATAATGACCGCGACTATTCAAAGGCCGCGCGTTATGTGGAGCCGTCGAAGTTCTCTGGATTCATCCAACAGTATGTCGATGCTGGCAAGGGCAAGGGCGCCAATGTCGTCCTCGTCTCTCCGATGAACTTGAACGGTAGCCGCAACGTGTTCTCGACGGGCTCTAACAACTACGATGCCCGCGGCATGATGCAGACGGTTGCCAAGAACAACAAGATTCCGTTTGTCGATTTGAACATGAAGTCGTACAACACGTATAACAATACGTACAAAGGTATGGGCGATTATGTGACCCGCTATCTCTACAAAAAGCTGGAAAAGGGTGAATACCCGAATTTCCCTGATGGTGTGAACGATGGTACGACGCACTTCCAGGAAATGGGCTCGATGGGCCACGCCCAGATGATTTGCGAAGAGCTTGCAGATAATCTCAAGTCCAACACGAACCTCTCTGCCGATGCAAAGGCTGCGCTTACGACGCTTGTGTCTGCGATTAAGAAGCGTTATACCATCAAGGTCAAGACGAACCTCTCGAATTACAACGGCCTCATTACGCAGACGCAGTATTTCCCGGCGGGTTCCCCGATGACGCTTCGTGTGACGCCGAACGGCCAGACGTTTGAAAAGTGGGTCGATGATGACTGCAACGAGCTCTCGAAGGACATGATTTATTACGGCTTCAAGACGAAGGCTCGCGACATCACGTACACGGCGATGTTCAAGGGCGGTGCAGCTTGCACGCCGATTTCTCATGCTTCGGAAGATTCTTACGAAGAAGGTCCTGGTGGCGGTTCGAGCAGTTCAAGCGGTGAAGTGGAAGTCAAGGAACTTGACGAAGCTCTGTGCTCGCTCAAGGCTGGTACGGATGCTTGGCCGTCAGTGATTGACATGGCGGAACCTGAATTTGGAGATGGCTGGACTGAAAAGAATCATGAAGGCTATACTGGCGGCGGTTTCTTCAATCTTGATAATTCTGCCTACAGCAAGGCCACGTACATGGTGACTTCGGACCAGTCTGCAGAAAAGGCCCGTGTGATGATCCGCTATTCGTTTTCGGGAAGCGCTAATCGCGATATGAAGGTTACGGTAGATAATGGCACCTACGATGTGACTTTCAAGTCCACCGGAAGCTGGGACAAGTGGGATACGGTCTATATTGACAACGTCTGGGTGGATGCCTTGGACTTCAAAGTGATTTTACAGTCGGCGACGGCAGATGGCGGCCCGAATATCGACATGATTGCGTTTGATATGAAGGATGTTTATCGTACCGGTTGCAAGGCCGCTCGCGAAAATCAGCAGGGACCTGTTTCGATTGTTCCGACAAAACTTGCGACAAAGCCGCGAGCCAAAGGCATCACGGTCAATGCGCTTGGCCAAAAAGTGCAAAATGTTCGCAATCAGTCGGAATTGCGAAACCTCCCCAAAGGCAACTACTTCCGCTATTAAAAACCAAAATTCTATTTTTTGTTGGATATTACGTGAATATCTTCAAAATAAGCTTGATATTCACGTAAAATTTTGATGTTGTATGTAGTTAAAATCCGCTTGAATGCGGATTTTTGCTTTAAAATGAAAAATTTTGAGCTTTTAAAGCTTAAAACACTGTCTAAAAGGTGGCGAAAGATACTTTTTGCTGAATTTTTAATAAGTTTGTCTGAATTTTTACGTGAGAAAATCTGATAATTCAATATTTTTCACGTAAAAAATGAACTTTTTTAGATTTTTCAAAAAAAATAACACATTTTTTTTATAACATAATGTGGACATAAAATTTGCAAAACTGTGGACAATAATGTATATTACTATTAGTAACTCTTTCTAATAAAAGGAGATGTCCGATTAAATCGGGCATGACAATCACAAGTTCAGACCTCAAAGGGGCGAAGCCCCGACCTCATAGTTTATAGCCTAATGATCAATATTTTTGAATATCTGAATTACCGCGATTTTTTGAAAGACGCCTACGAAGAGCGCCATGCAAGTGATTGGCGTTTTAGCCATCGTTTTATTGCCGAAAAAGCGGGGTTCGATTCATCGATGTTCAATAAGATCTTGCAGGGCAAGCGCAATTTGACCGACCGCATTGTTGAAGTTTTTGCGTCTATCTTTTGCAGTGACGAACGCGAAAAAGCGTACTTTGCAAACATGGTTGCTTTTAACCAGGCTAAAACGCATACTGAAAGCCGCCAATTCCTGGAAAAGCTTGTGGCGTCCAAGGAATGCAAGGTGGAAAACTTGGCGAAGGACCAGTTTGAATATTTTGACCATTGGTACCATGCTGTCGTTCGTGAGCTTGTGACGTTTTACCCGTATGTGGGTGACGATGCCGCTTTGGGCCTTATGGTGCGCCCGCCGATTTCTGCAAGCCAGGTAAAGTCTTCGATTGCGCTTTTGGAACGCTTGTCGATGATCAAGAAAAACGAGCAAACAGGATTTTATGAACAAACGCAAGGTCTTGTTTCGAGTGGCTTTGAATCGTACAATACGGCGGTGAACGCTTACATCCAACAGAATCTGGACGTGGCGCAAACGGCGATGGACCGCTTTGATCGCGGTGAACGCAATCTTTCGACGCTTGCGTTTGGCTGTGACGAAGCGACTTATAAAGAACTTGTGGAAATGGTGCGCCGCTTCCGTCGCGAAGTGCTTGCTAAAGTAGGTGCGTGTCAAAAGCCGAATCGCGTTTTCCAGCTCGGCATGCAACTTTTCCCGCTTTCGGACCCGTATCCGCCACCGCAAAGGCGTGGGCGCAAACGCCGCATTCGCGGTGCCGAAATACAGAATGCTTCTCGTGAAATCACGGATGAATCTCGCGAACCTGCCGAAGTTCAAGGGGGCAATCATGAAAACTAGTTGGATGACGGTTGCTCAAATGCGCTTGTTGGCTTTGCTTGGCGTGATTTCTTTTGGCCTTGTGGCTTGTGGTGATAACGGCAAAGTGGCTGGTGGCACCGAAGCCGAGTCAACTATTGCTTTGTATGTTCAAATGGCGGATGGAACGCCCGCTTCGATGGCGCGTGTCCGCATTTTGCCGGACAATTACCTTTCTAGCGGCCCTGCGGAAGAAGCTTGGAATGAAACCAATGAGGATGGGCACGTTTCATTCGAAGTCCGCAATGGTCGCTATACCATTGAAGCTCGCAATGTGAGCGAAACGGAAGCCACGGGCGCTGTGCTTTCTATAGCGCTTGACGCCAAGGCCGATTCCAAGGTCGATACCATCAAGCTTGGCGAGCTTTCGTCAATCGAAGGTTATGTGGTGCTTGGTGAATCGCCGGTTGTCCGCGTGGCGGGCCTAGACCGTTATGTTGTTCCTGACAGTACGGGCCATTTTGTGATTGACTCGCTTCCGCAGGGGAGTTTCGATGTGCAAATTGGCGACCCGGAAGAAGTACATTCGACGGTGGTGCAATCCAATGCGGGGGACACCTTGTTTGTGGATGGTTCCGACACGTCATCGACCATTAAGGTGGTGAAGCCTGAAATAGCTAAAGCCTCTGATTATCCGGAAAGCGACTGGAGCGCTCACGATGAATTGCTCAAACAGCTCCAAGGCTATGCCACAGGGACGCTCGGAGCTTCTGGCCGAACCGATAGCACGGGGAAAATTGAAAAGGCCGAAGGCGAAATTTGCATTGTTACGACAACGGATGATTTGATTGACGTGGTAGATTCTTCAAAAGTGGATTCGCTTGGAAATTACGGGACGAAGGTTGCTTTGTCCCAGGGCTCTTTCCGTGAATGCGCCGAGAAGGAGACGCCTGTCTGGATTCTTTTTGAAAAAGATGGTACGTATAATTTACGCTCTCCACTGCGAATAAAGTCTGATAAAACTGTGGACGGCCGTGGGCGCGATATTCGCATTACCGGTATGGGAATTTTGACAAATGAATCGTCCAATCTCATTTTTGAAAATTTGACTTTTACGGCGCCAGCGATAACTGCTCTTGATACGACGAGCCGCCGCGCGCTCTCTATCCATAACC